>JBKPPU010000379.1:0-15370 GCA_046733695.1 Acidobacteriota bacterium | reverse complement strand
AACCTAAAAAAGTGGCGCTCGTCGCCTGCATGCGCAAGCTTTTGACCATCATTAACGTCATGATCAAGACGAATACAAAATGGCAACTGGCACAAAAATCCATTTGACAAACAACACAATTGCTCGCGGTAGCGGGTGGGTGCGGCGCAGCGCTCCTATTGCTTCGCCATACGACCCGCGGTATAGTCCTATGGTGAAGCCATAGGAGGACGCATGACGGCTAAGACTGAGATCTGGCAGGGGACGCTGGCGATGATGATCCTCAAGACGCTCGATGCGCTCGGGCCGCTGCATGGATACGGAATTGCCCGGCGGATCGAGCAGATCAGCGGGGACCTGCTCTCACTGAATTACGGAACACTCTACCCCTCGCTCCTGAAGCTGGAGCAGGAAGGCTGGATCGTCTCGGAATGGGGTGTTTCCGAAAACAACCGCAAGGCAAAGTTCTACAAACTCACACGCTCGGGCCGCAAACAACTCGAGAGAGAAGCCAAAGAGTGGAATCAAACCACCGCCATCGTCGCCCGCTTCTTCGCGCCCCTGGAGGAGCAGTCATGAGAAAACTTCGCGCCTTGCTGTTAAGACTTAAAGGACTATTTTCCAAAAATGACGACTTCGCCGATGAGCTCGAGAGCCATCTGCAAATGCATATCGACGACAACATCCGCGCCGGCATGTCGCCGCAGGAAGCACGGCGCGATGCGTTAATGAAGTTAGGCGGCCTCGATCAAACCAAAGAAGCCTACCGCGATCGCGCCACGATTCCATTCCTCGAAAGCCTTGTTCAGGACCTGCGCTTCACCCTCAGACAGCTTCGCAAGAATCCGGCTTTCACTGTTACTGCCACCACGATGATCGCACTTGGCATCGGCGCCAGCGTCGCGATCTTTGCTTTCGTCGATGCCGCGCTGATCAAGCCCTTGCCATATCAGAATCCTTCGCGTCTTCTCTTTGTGACGGAGTCGAATCGCGATATTCCACGCGCGGCAATCTCTTATTTCGACTATCTCGACTGGAAAAAACAGAACCGAGTCTTCGAGTCGATGGATGTCTATGGTCCACGCGGCTTTGCCATCAACACGTCCGCAGGCGCGGAAATGGTTTCCGGCGCCCGCACCAGCGACGGCTTCTTTCGTACTCTCGGTGTGGCTCCGGTGCTCGGTCGCGATTTTTACCAGGGCGAAGATTTGCCCGAAGCGCCGCAGACGGTGATTCTCAGCTACGCGTCATGGCAAAAACGTTTTGGCGGTAGACCCGAGATCATCGGCCAGCCAGTAACTCTGTATGAAGTACCCTACACAATTATTGGAGTGCTACCGCAGAACTTTCATTTTGCGCCACTCGAGAATGCCGAATTCTGGACCACGCTACACCCCGCTCTTCACCTCGCTGGTACCTGCGACGCGCGACGGAGTTGTCACTATCTAAACGGATTAGCACGTCTCAAGGATGGAATCTCAGCAGAAGCGGCGCTTGCTGATCTCAAACGCATCGCGAAAGATCTCGAGGCCCAGTACCCGGATTCAAATCGCGATCAGGGCGCAACCGTTGCGCCGTTGTCAGAATTAATTGTCGGCGACGTTAAACCTGTTCTGCTGTTGCTGCTTGGCGGCGTTGGATTGTTGCTTCTAATCGCGTGCATCAACGTTGCCAGTCTCTTGCTCGTTCGTTCGGAAACGCGTCGACGCGAGTTGTCGGTGCGACGCGCTCTTGGGGCAACCAGAATGCGCTTGATTCGTCAGTTTGTAATTGAAGGTCTGGTGATCGTCGCTGTTGGAACTATCGCCGGTCTGGTTAGCTCTTACTGGGCCATGCAGATCCTGAGTGGGCTCATCCCCAAAGACATGATGGTGGGAATGCCGTATCTCAACAATCTGGGATTGAATCCGCGGGTGCTCATGTTTGCACTCGTGCTCGCTGGATTTGCGACCGCACTCTTCTCACTCAGTCCCGCCTTACGCCTGTCAACATTGGACGTAAGAGAAGGCATGGCGGAAGGTGCTCGCGGTAGTGCAGGTAAAGCCTGGACCCGGATCGGATCGAAGCTCGTGATCCTCGAACTCACGACTGCGATGGTGTTGCTGGTTGGAGCAGGGCTTCTCGCCAAGAGTTTCCATCGCTTGCTGCAAGTGCATACGAATTTTGAAACGAGGAATCTGGTCACGACGAGACTTCGAGCTCCACTCTCTACTTACGGTGAAGACCCGCAAGCCGTCGCGCTCCAGCGCAAACTCGTTGCTGAGATCAAGACGTTGCCGGGTGTTACCTCGGTGGCTTTAGCAGATACGTTGCCGGTGAATTTCAATGGCAACACCGACTGGATCAGGTTTGTAGGCCGTGCTTACAGCGGTGAGCACAATGAAGTAAATCAACGCGGCGTGAGTTCCGACTATTTCACCACGCTGCAAGCGAATCTCCTGCGCGGTCGAATGTTCACGGACGCGGAGGATCAGAGTAAGCCGCAGGTCGTCGTCATCAACCAAACTCTGGCGAAGAAGTATTTCCCTGGTGAGGATCCCGTTGGGCAACGATTTGGTGATACCCAACTCGATCCGAAATCGATCAAGGAGATCGTCGGCGTCGTCGACGACATCAGAGAAGGACCGTTAGAAGCGGAGATTTGGCCGGCCTATTACTACTCACTAAATCAACAGCCGGATATTACTTATTGGGTAGTGGCTCGGACGTCTCAGGCGGAGCAGTCGGTCATGCCGGCAGTTGCCGACGCCATACATCGCATCGACTCGAGGATCACTGTTTCCTATATGACAACGATGACGGCGAGAATCAATGAGTCGCCGTCAGTTTACTTGCGGCGTTCGTCGACGTGGCTGGTTGGCGGTTTCGCGGCGGTGGCGTTGTTGCTCGGGGTTGTTGGACTCTACGGAGTGATTGCTTATTCGGTGAGTCAACGTACTCGTGAGATTGGAGTTCGGATCGCACTCGGTGCGCAACGAAGTACGGTTTATCGACTGATACTGAAAGAAGCGGGTGTGCTGGCGCTCGCAGGGATTGTGATTGGAACCGCATGCGCGATCGTCGCTGCGTCGCTGATGCGTAAGTTGTTGTTTGGCACACCGCCGTGGGATATCACGACGCTGGTTTGTGTGGCGGTCGTGCTGGGGGTGTCCGCGCTGTTGGCGAGTTTTCTTCCCGCGCGGCGCGCGGCATCGGTCGATCCAATCTCGGCATTACGGGCAGAATAGGCCACGGATACGGATGGATCCGGATTGGTCCATTTAGATCGCGTCGGCCTTGTGCTGGTCGATGATGTGGTCGGCGGCGCGATCGGAGATCGCAGCGATCGTTAGAGATGGATTTGGACCAACTGGACCAGGCATCACTGAGCCGTCGATCACGTAGAGCCCCG
Source organism: Acidobacteriota bacterium (assembly GCA_046733695.1). Lineage (GTDB taxonomy): Bacteria > Acidobacteriota > Blastocatellia > Pyrinomonadales > Pyrinomonadaceae > PSRF01. Next base: position 12,000 of record JBKPPU010000379.1, on the reverse strand, counting down.
GATACCCAAACACTTCTCCATACGAATTAACCAACCCATCATTCGCCGTAAACCCCATCGGACAACCACCTAGTGGGTGCGCCGTGAGCACCTGATGCAAGTACTTGTAGGACGGAGTATCCACATACTTACCATTCAAAGCTTTTGCAATCGCATCACCCGTTCGCCGAACGCGATCGAAATATACTTTCGACTTTTTCCGCGTCCAGTCGCAATCCAGCAAATCTCCTTTGAGTGACATACGGCCGTTGGCAAAGTCGCGGCCCATGGCGATGAGTGCAAGTGTACTCATCGTTGTTGTGGCAGGCCCGAGCAGGTTTGCGATTTCAGCGCTGAGGTTTGCATCGTTGTTCAAGCCGGTGCGGTACTTGAGACGCATCTTGAAAAACTTAAGACCCCTGAGAATAGTTCCGGAAAGCCCTGACAGTTCTGCAATCCAACTAAACAAATAAGGAATGCCGGCGTCTTCGATGTAAAAACCGCGACCCGTCGATCCGTCTCCGTCGAGACTGTCGCCCACACGAATTGCACTAGTGATCACTGGACCAAAACTCGGGTCGAGATGCCGCGGCACCAGTTTTCCATTCCTTCGCTCCTTAGTATTGATCACGAACGACAGCAGGTCGCCATTGACTGAAAAACGCGAGCCGAGTATGTCGCGATTCAGGAGCGGAAACGACGCTATATTTCGCATCAATAGATACGGGGAGCCAAAGGTTCCCGCCGAGATGATCAGACGCTTACAGGTGACACTAAATCGCGGCGGCGGTGGACACTTCCCAGTCGCCGGATCGATCCTTGACGGATCGTGCCGTAGAAACTCAACCCGGTATCCGACTCCATCAACAGGAGTCACAGTCTTTACTTCGCACAACGTTTCGACTCTTGCCGGGTGCGGGTTTTGATGAATCGCTGCCGTGATGTACGTGTAGTCGAGCGTGTTCTTGCTTCCGTAATTACAACCGATGTTGCATTCACCGCAAAGACGACAAGTGGAGCGCGGCTGATCGCGATTCGTCGTCACGGTGTGATAGTTTGGCCGGTCCTCACGAATTTGAGCTCCCATGATTGGAGGATTCGCGGGATCATCTTCGTCAGGACTACTTACATTTCTCGTCTTAAAACTGACGGCTAAATTGAGCGGCAGCCACCGGTGAGTCGAAGTGTCTCCAATTTGAATGTTCTGGTTGACCTCTCGCATCGTCAGCGTCTTGGGCGTCTTGTCGTAAGGTGGATGTGCGAGCGGATACTTCTGCACGTTCATCATCTTTTCAACGCGCTCGTAGTGAGGTTCGAGGCATTCGTACGTGATGGGCCATGGATCGTATCCGCCATCCTCCCGATCTTCCTTAAACCAATGCGGGTCTTTGCGGAGATGGATGTTGGCATAGATCAACGACCCGCCTCCCAGACCACTCGACACGAGTGCTCCCGATTTCTTGAACGACCAGATGTCAAAGAGTCCATAAAAACCAGAGCTCGGATCCCAGAAGTTCTGGCCCAGGTCGTAAGGTTTGCGCGGAAAAGAATTGGGAGGATATGCCTTGCCGCGTTCTAACAGGCAAACGCGCAAGCCGGCTTCGGCCAGTCGATAGGCCATCACGGATCCTCCGAACCCTGAACCAATGATCACTGCATCGAAGAAGTCGGTTTCTGATGACATGGCTCTCCTGGTTCTCGCAACTGTTGGACTGGTGTGGTGCGAAGAAGCTGCCGTTGCGAGTTGAGTATCAGATCTTGAGCTGAGCTGGCCCTATTAAATAGCTTTTCCGGAGAACTCACAAGGGTTTTACAGGCGTGGCATAATGTCAAAACAGGTTCAATGAATAACAGCGAGGCTATAGACCAGGGTCGGGAATTGTTGCGTGAGCAGGAATGGGCCGCCGCGTTTTCCAAATTGTCCGCGCCGGACGTCGCAGCTTTACTTGGACCAGTAGACCTCGAGGGAGTCGCCAAGGCTGCATACCTGTTAGGTAATGAAGCTGAAGGCTCTGAATTCTATCGCCGTGCCCATGAGGAGTTCCTGAATCTCGATCAGACACAGGATGCAGCTCGATGTGCGTTTTGGCTGGGGTTCATGTCACTCATCAATGGCGAACTCGCTATCGGCACGGGCTGGCTCTCGCGGGCTGAAAGGTTGCTGGCGACTCAGCCCGACTGCTGCGAAAAGGGATATCTGCTTTTGCCCATCGGTTACCGTGAAGCTCACGGAGGCGATCCCGTCGCTGGACATTCCGCATTCGAAAGTGCCGGCGAGATCGGCAGTCGCTTCGGCGACAAAGACTTGATCACGATGGCACTGCAGGGTCAGGGCCGCTGTCTAATCCGGCAGGGAGAGATCGCTCGTGGTGTGACTCTCCTCGATGAAGCAATGGTGGGCGTGACTGCGGGCGAAGTTTCGCCGATAGTTGCGGGCGCCGTGTACTGTAGCGTCATCGAAGGCTGTAGCGAGATCTTCGATCTGCGCCGAGCGCGCGAGTGGACCACGGCCTTGGAAAAATGGTGCTCGTCACATCCTGACATCGTTCCTTATCGTGGCCATTGCCGGGTGCGTCGTGCTGAGATTCTCCAATTGGAAGGCGCATGGCCCGACGCAATGGATGAGGCGCAGCAAGCGAGCGAGTGGTTATCGAAGCCAAAACCACGAGCGGAGGTCGGTGCTGCGCTGTACTGCAAGGCCGAGGTTCATCGTTTTCGCGGCGAGTTCGCTGAAGCCGAAGAGGCGTACAACCAGGCATCGCGATGGGATCGCACTCAACCTGGACTGGCGCAAATGCGGTTGGCCCAGGGGCAGCTCGAGGCAGCAAATGCAGCCATTCGACGTATCGCAGAAGAAGTCCAGGGCTCACTGAATCGAGCGCGAGTGCTCGATGCGTATGTTGAGATTGTGCTCGCCGTCAACGATGTTGCGGCTGCACACGTTGCTGCTGATGAACTATCCGAGATAGCTGACCGGTATGAGGCGCCGTTGCTGGTGGCGCTTTCGACTCGTGCTGTCGGAGCTGTGCTGCTGGCGGAGGAAGACGCCAGACGCGCGCTCACGTTTTTGCGTCAGTCGTGGACCACGTGGTGTGATCTCGATGCACCGTTCGAAGCTTCGCGGACGGCGGTGTTGACGGCACTCGCGTGTCGTGAGTTGGGTGATGAAGACGCGGCGAGGGCAGAGCTCACGGCGGCTCGCGAAGTGTTCGAGAGACTGGGTGCGGTGACGGACCTCGCTCGAACCGAAGCGCTCCTGGTTACAACATCGGTACCAGCAGCGGGTGAACTGACCTCGCGAGAAGTGGAAGTGCTTCGCCTGATCGCTCGTGGTCTGACGAACCGGGCAATCGCTGAAGAGCTCCACATCAGCGAAAAGACCGTCGCCCGGCACGTGAGTAACATATTCCTAAAACTCGATCTCTCCTCCCGCTCCGCAGCCACCGCCTACGCCTACCAGCACGACTTGGTTTAATTTGGACGCGGATGAACGCGGATTTTTTCTGATCTGCGTTCATTCGCGTTCATCTGCGTCCTACATAGAATTACCCATAGCGTCCGCTAGCAAAATTGCATATTCCGATCGATGCCGGACGCCCTTCCCCGGAGCTATCCTCGCGAGCGTATTAAGTTCTAGCGAGGTGAAGGAAATGAACTCTCAGCGAATACAAACTATTGTTATCGGCGGCGGCCAGGCGGGACTGGCGGTTGGTTACCATCTGGCGAAACGCCGTCTGCCCTTTTTGATTCTCGACGCAAACCAACGCATCGGGGATGCGTGGCGCAACCGATGGGACTCGCTCCGTCTCTTTAATCCAGCGCGGTATGCGGGACTTCCCGGATTAGCGTTCCCAGCGCGTGGCGACAGTTTTCCGACAAAGGAACAAATGGCCGATTACCTTGTCGACTATTCAAAGCGCTTTCTCCTGCCGGTGCGAAACGGGATCAAGGTGGACCGGCTTTGGAAGGAAGGTAATCGGTTCGTCATGACTGCCGGGTGCGAACACTTCGAAGCCGAAAACGTCGTCGTAGCCATGGCGAATTACCAAGTGCCGCGCGTCCCGGCGTTTGCCGGCGATCTCGATGCGGGTATTGTCCAATTGCATTCACATGAATACCGAAATCCGTCGCAATTGCAGGAAGGCGGAGTGCTGGTCGTCGGAGTAGGAAACTCGGGAGCGGAAATCGCACTCGAGGCCGCTCGCTCGCATCGAACGTGGATTTCCGGCAAAGAAACCGGCCACATTCCCTGGCCCATCGATAGCGTGATCGCAAGATTCTTTCTAGTGCGTCTGGTGCGATTTCTCGGCCACCACATTCTGACAGTCGCAACACCAATCGGCAGAAGGCTGCGTCCAAAGCTGCTTGGGACCGCGAGCCCGCTGGTCCGAGTCAAACCAAAAGATCTGACCGGTGCAGGAGTCGAATCAGTGGCCCGAGTTGTCGGCGTTAAGGAAGGCCGGCCGTTGTTAGCGGACGATCGCACGCTCGACGTAAAGAACGTGATTTGGTGTACGGGCTATGAGCATGGCTTTCCGTGGATCGACTTGCCGATTTCGGCAGACCATGGACTGCCGATTCATGAACGTGGGGTGGTGGCGAATGTGCCCGGACTGTACTTCGTCGGTTTACACTTTCTCTACTCGATGACTTCGGCAACGTTGATGGGAATCGGGCGGGATGCTGCTCGGGTTGTGAAAGCTATTGACTCGCGAAGGAGATCTTGAGCCTTTGCGGACGTATAAACGGATCGTTAGAATGCCCGGCGGCAAGGTCCAGAAGGAGAGTTGAGTTCTAATCAGTGGCCCAGGCTAAAAAGAAGATACACTGGTCGTCTGCGTGGGCTGATGCCCGTGAGCTGGTGTGGGCGCATCGCCGCCGCCTCGCACTCGGCGCTGTGCTCATGATCATCAATCAGGCAATGGGCCTCGTGTTGCCTGCGTCTACGAAGTACTTGATTGACGTGGTAATCGGGCAAAGCCGCACCGACTTACTCTGGAAGATTGCCCTCGCGGCAGCCGGCGCGACACTCATCCAAGCCTTGACCAGCTTCAGCCTGTCGCAAGTCTTAGGCGTCGCCGCGCAACGTGCGATCACAGAGATGCGCAAGAAGGTCCAGGAGCACGTTTCGCGATTGCCCATCAACTACTTCGATTCCACTCAGACGGGCCAATTGATTTCCCGCATCATGAACGATGCTGAAGGGATACGGAACCTGGTAGGTACGGGATTGGTCCAACTGGTTGGCAGCGTCATCACGGCCGTCGTCGCATTGGCAGTTTTGTTCTGGCTTAACTGGCATCTGACTTCCGTCACGATTCTCGTGCTCGGTGGATTCGGTGGCGCACTTGCTTATGCCTTCACGCGCTTGCGTCCACTATTCCGGGAACGGGGTGCGATCAACGCAGCACTCACGGGCCGTCTCGCCGAATCGTTGGGAGGCATACGTATTGTCAAAGCTTACACGGCCGAGAAACGTGAGGCGCTGACTTTCGCACGCGGAGCTCACAATCTTTTTCGCAACATCGCCAAGTCGATGACGGGTGTGTCAGCCGTCTCAGCGTTTTCATCACTCGTGATAGGCGCGGTCGGGGTTGTAATCATTCTGGTCGGCGGTCATTCAGTAGTGACGGGACAGATGACCGTTGGCGACCTCTTCATGTATGTGATGTTTACGGGAATGATGGCCATGCCGTTGATTCAATTCGCGGCGATCGGCACACAAATTACCGAAGCCTTTGCCGGACTCGATCGCATTCGCGAAATAATGAACATGAAGACCGAGGACGACGAGGATTTCGCGCGCGCGCCATTGCCTGAAGTGCTGGGTGAAGTGGAATTCCAGAACGTGTCGTTTGAGTACAACGCCGGAGTTCCTGTACTGAAGAATGTTTCCTTCACGGCGCCCGCCGGTTCGACCACTGCGCTAGTCGGTTCCAGTGGTTCCGGCAAGAGCACGCTCATCAGCCTCGCGATGAATTTCAATCAACCGTTGTCGGGGAAGATCAGAATCGATGGGAAAGACCTGCAGACGATTCGGCTGCGCGATTTTCGTTCTTACCTTGGCGTGGTGATGCAGGATAATTTTCTGTTCGACGGGACCATTGCCGAAAACATTTCGTTTTCCAATCCGCACGCGACGATCGATGAGATTAAGCAAGTGAGTCGCATTGCTCATTGTGAGGAGTTCATCGAAGGGTTTGAGAAGAAGTACGACACGGTTGTGGGTGAGCGTGGCGTCAAGCTATCCGGTGGTCAGCGCCAGCGCATCGCAATCGCGCGGGCGATATTAGCCGATCCGAGATTGCTGATTCTCGATGAAGCCACGTCGAGTCTCGACAGTGAGAGTGAAGCGCTGATTCAGGATGGGCTACGCTCATTGAGACGGGGTCGAACAACCTTTGTCATCGCGCACCGGCTCTCGACGATTCGCAGTGCCGACCAGATTCTGGTGATTGAGGGCGGCGAGATCGTCGAGCGTGGAACTCATGAAGATCTGCTGGCGGCGGATGGGCGGTACAGGCAGCTTTACGATAAGCAGTACAAACTCGAACTCAATCAATTCGTAAATCCCGGCGAAGACTTCACGCCCGATCCGCAAACCGCCGCCGCCCGCCCGACACGGCTGTCGAATTTGTAGCCACAGATGACACGGATTGTTTCCGGATCGCTATCCGTATCCAATCAGCGTCATCTGTGGCCCAAGTAGGTTTGATACAAGCTGACGGCCATTAGGTAGCCAACGATCAAGAGCGAGATTGCGAGCAGCACCGGGTTGCGCACGGGGTGCTGAATGAGAATTACGAGGTTCACAACTCCCAGCACTAACACTAAAGAAAACGTCAGCTTCTTAAGTCTGATCGTTCGCGTTGGATAATTGAAGTCTATCTGGACGAAGTGAAGACAACATACCACCCCGATTATGATGACGTTCCACAGCGGACTCAGCCCGAGTACGAAGATATAGAACACAACGAAGTTCCACATCGCAGGGAATCCTCTGAAACGGAAATCATCGGTAATTGCTTTCAGATTTGTGTAATGGAAGAGAGACACGAGCAGCATTGCCGCGCAGCAAACGAGATGCACTGACGAAGGCAGCAGATGGGATTCATACAACAATAGCGTGGGTACGATCACGTCGTTAGTAAAGTCGATTACATAATCCAGCATTCTTCCATCGACATTCGGCAACACCTCTTTCACGCGAACAATTCGGGCCAGAGTTCCGTCGACAGTGTCGATCAGCACAGCGACAAAGAGCCACAAGAGTGCCGCTCGGTAATCGCCATTGACGACCGCGACCAGAGCAAGTAACCCCACGATCACACCGCTGGCAGTGAAGATGTGCACTCCCCAGGCGAGCAGTTTTCGACCCGCGCTCAACGGTCGATCAGTTGTCATCTCCGACTCCATTCTAAAAAATTGGATACTCCGTGTACTGCCACATTTACGATTCAGAATATCTCAGATCCAATTTCAGCAAGTTCTCAGCTTGGACCCTGTCCAAGCATAGGTATCTATTCCAAAGGCACGGTGATTGCGCCTGCGAAATCTCAACGCAGCCCGCGTCGCCCCAACATTCAAAATTATGAAGAAACTATCCTTCAGCATACTCCTACTTGCCACGCTCATCCCTCAAACAAAACTAAAGCCATGGCAGGAATGGTCCCGCAAGGATGCGGAAACAATACTCAACGATTCGTCGTGGGGGAAGACGCAGGTAGAGACCGATACTTCGGAGCTGATGTTTCGTCCACAAGCTGCGCCCGATGCGAGGACTGGCGCGAGTAACGCCGACCCGCGTCGCGATGAGCGCGGCGGCGCGACCAATCAGGCGACCGACGTGAAGTATCGAATTCGTTTTCTCTCAGCCAAGCCAATCCGGCAAGCATTCGCACGCCTGATCGCAATGGACCAGACGGCTGAGGATCCGAATGTCAAAAAGTATATGGATGATTTTGTAGAGCGCAATTTTGATAAGTGGATCGCCGTCACCGTCGGTTTTGAGTCGCGCGATCAAAGATTCTCAGGAAAGGCGATACAAGGATTCGCCGCTGCCACGACGGGATCGTTGAAGAACAACACCTACCTCGAGCGCAAAGACGGCAAGCGTCTCTACTTACACATCTACCAGGCTCCCGGCACGGACGGCCTGGGTGCAAAATTCATCTTCGAGCGTATCGTCGACGAACGACCTTTTCTCAACAGTGAAAGCGGCGAAGTTTGATTCGTATCGGATATAGCCGGCGTGAAGCTAAACATCCGTTTCAAAGTTGCGGAAATGATGTACGACGGCAAACTTGAGTACTGAAATTCACTTGCTATCTTCCCGCCGCAGTTGCAGCGCGATCGCATGGGTCCGACCGATCGTTAACTTTCGCAGGGGCACGCGCTCGGTGTGAATACTTTCGACCTCAGAGTGTCCTGCTGTGTAGACTGAGACCACATCCAGTTCCGAAAGTGCATAAATAATCGCAAAGCCCTCCAGGAATTGACCCGGTGGCACCTGCGTGTGCCTGTAAATATTCTCGCAGTCGATAGTCATCGCTTCCTCGGGCGCGAGTGTCCCGCTAAAAAACTCGGAAATTTTGCCGGGCTTTTCTTCAGGTAGCGCAATCGCAAAACGCTTTGCGTACACCGCTTTTCTGAGCGGCGATGCGTTATGCACGTTGATCATCGTGAAGTATTGACCTGGAGATGAGATTTTCTCGGACTTACCACAAACGAATTTTGCGGCGTAGGTCGAAAGGGTGGGCAGGGTTTGCGCTTGAGTCGCCGCCGCTGTGAATGCGAGGAAAACCAACGAGGCGATGAGGGTAGATCTTTTCATACGAGTCTCCTTTGCGAGAGGTCTAGGTCGAGAGATCGTTACTCCTATCTGTATGAAGAAAGTGAGGCAGAACGTTTCTGCGAATTTTTCAAGGCTGCCGGCTGCGCCGGAGCCCCCACAATTCGAGGGCTGCGAGCAGGACCGAGAAGAGAGTGGTTGTGCCGACCATAATGAGTGTCCAGACGAAGAAGAAGGCGCCGTTGGAGTGGGCGATCCTACCACCGGCAATTCCCGGTCCCGTCATATGGATAACAGGGACGCCCGACGTTAGGAGCGACAAGACAAGGATGATGATGTATCCCGAGCGCCGTTCGGCGAGCAGCAGTGTCGTTGCCCACAGCCAGAAGACGAACACGAAAATGGGTACAAGGTTCGAAAACTTCCCCGGCGCAAATCCGCGCACGACGTCGTCCGCGTGATGAAGCGACAGGAAGACGAGCGAGAGCAGAGACGAGATGGTTAACCAAACGCTTCGTTTCATTTGGGTCCTCCGATCGCCTCAGCGTATAGGCTTTGTATTCCCAAGTCTCCACACGCTGTAACCAGATTGTAAAAAGTTGTATCGGCGGCTATTCGATGAAACGATAGCCGATGCGATGGACCGTGATGATGTGCTTTGGCGCTGACGGATCCTGTTCGATCTTCTGACGCAGCCGTGCGATATGGTTATCGACAGTGCGCGTGACCGGTGTGCTGTCGTAACCCCAAACTTCATCGAGCAGTTGATCCCGGGTGACGATTTCACCTCGATGCCGGATCAGGTAACGCAGAATCTCAAATTCGCGGGCTGAAAGATCGAGGGCTTGTCCGCGTTTGCGCGCTGCGTATTTTTTGAAGTTCAACTCCACGTCGCCAAACTTAAAGTTTTCCAGTTCGACTACTTGTTTGGCAGCCCTGCGCAAGTGGGCCCTGATGCGCGCGAGCAGTTCCTTAATGCTGAACGGCTTCGTCACGTAATCATCTGCGCCGACTTCGAGGCCGACCACCTTGTCGATTTCCTGACTGCGAGCGGTCAACATCAGAATCGGAGTTTCGATGCCCCGCGTGCGCAAGGTGCGACACACGTCGACTCCGCTCATCACAGGCAGCATCACGTCGAGCAGAATGAGGTCAACTTTTTCCGTCGAGGCTTTTTGTAAACCCTCCTTGCCATCGCGCGCCACGGAGACCTCGTAGCCTTCATACTCACAACTATCCTTTAGCCCGAGAACCATGTTTGGCTCGTCTTCGATGATCAGTATTTTGGCCACCGCGTGTTTCTCCTATGACAACGGCAGAAGAATCGTGAATCGAGTCCCCTTGCCGGCGTCGCTTTCGAGCGAGATGGTTCCGTGATGAGCTTCAATGATGTGCTTCACGAGTGACAGGCCGAGACCGCTGCCCTTTACATCATGGACCAGTCCGTTGCCGACACGATAAAACTTCTCGAAGACCTTTGCCTGTTCTGCGCGCGGAATTCCGATGCCACGATCGGCGACTTCAATGGAGAGAGTAGAGCCGCGCTTTGCCGCCACGATCGAGAGCTGCTTTACATTGCGTGAATACTTAATGGCGTTATCCACGAGGTTTGAAAGAGCCTGAGTCATTGCCTCACGATCGATCAAAACCGGCGGCAAATCAGGTTGCATGTTTGTTTGAATATCAAAGCCGGAATTGGTGATTTGATAACGATAGCTGGACAGCACATTCTCAATCACTTCTGCCATATCACTGTGAGCGAAGTTATAAGTCTTCTTTCCGGCCTCGATTTTTGAGAAGTCGAGGATGTTATCGATCATCTTGTTCAGACGCAGACTTTCGTGACGGATGATCCCGTAGTACTCCGTCTTCTTCTTATCGTTTTTCACGCGACCAAGTTCGAGAATCTCGGAAAACAGGCTGAGTAACGATAGGGGTGTTTTTAGTTCATGCGAGACATTTGCGACGAAGTTTGATTTCGCTTGCGCCAGACGCGCTTCGCGATCGGTGGCCCGGATAGCGAGCGCAATGCCGCAGAGGGCTACGACAAGTACGAGAACAGTTGCTCCGGCACTGTGCAAAAAACTGTCGCGCGCGAGCGCATCGATATTTGTGTCCTTCAAGCCGACTGCCGCCTTCCAGTTCGAGAAAGGACGATCGAGGTTGGTTTCGAGAAGATTTCCGTTTTGAGGCGGCCCGTTTGAATAAAGTATGCGTTGATTCTCGTCGCTAACGGTGACGGCCATCGTTGGCGAGTGTGAGGCAACGAGTGGCCGTATAACGCCGGCGATCAAGTCGTCGCCGACGAAATTCTCCTTAAGTAAGACACCCGCAAAACCCCTTTGCTCGCTCAACGGATAAAACAGGTAGGTTCCCTGACGCATGTCGCTGGTCGTCGAGGAATCATGCAGAAAGAAATACTTGCGATTACCGTCGAGAAAATTCTGGGCTACGCGCGATCTGTCGAATAGAGACTGAATGTGTGACTGCTTGGGAGTGAATCCTGCCTGAGCTGTTTTCTCAAATTTGTCCGAATAGAAATAGGTGTAACCGTTGGTGAAAGCAAAGATTTCGTCGACCTCAGCATGCGATCGCTTGACATCTGCAAAATGCTTTTCGAGCTTCTCGGCGTCGTCAGGTAACAGAAGGGTTTGCGCGGCGATCGTCTCCAACCGTTGTCTCATTCGGTCTTGAACAATGGTTATACCCTGTCGCAGGTTGTCCTTGAATGCGCCTTTGGTTTTGTTCTGGAGTTCCGTGAGCGAGCGATACTGGAGGTAAGTCAACACGAGGAGGGGAAGTAACACTCCTCCCAGCGCGAGGATCGTCAACTTTTTTCGCAGCGAGAGTTTTTTGGTTACATCTCGAAACATACCGGCCCGAGATTCTACCGAAAACCGGTCACTCCTTCGCACCCGAGTTGTAAAAAGTTGTCATTGGATACAGTCAGAACCACCACGCGGTAGCGGGTGGGTACGCCGTAGGCATGGTCGATTGCTCATGCTACGTAGCCTACGCCGTACCCACCCGCTACCGCGTGGTGGTTCTGACTGTGAATGCGTCAACGTTATCACTCACCCAATCACGAAATGACCGGGCGGGTTTTCCCGTGATCGCGGCTACTGTCTCCGTTACTAATGCCGGCTGTCCGATGGCGGCAGCCCATGCCTGAAGAAGCATGTTGATGGGCGCCAACGGAAAGGGCAACTCAAGCCGCGCCTCTTCCGGGG
>JBKPPU010000378.1:0-6192 GCA_046733695.1 Acidobacteriota bacterium | reverse complement strand
ATTGTGATGTATGTCTCGTGGGCTCGGAGATGTGTATAAGAGACAGGTCATCGGCAGTAGCGAGCAGCATGTACTCTCCCCCCTGCTCAGCCTCCACGAAACCGGACCAGCGCACACTGTAGTGATCGTGCGATAGCTTTGCCGGAGGAGCAGCGGACCAGTTGAAATCTATCTGCGGATCGATGCGTTTTTGCGCGAGTTCATCAAAGTTTTCGCCGCGGAAATAGCTTGCACTCAAGCCGCCAGGCTGACCGTCATCATTGAACAACTGCCGAGCAGGAATCGTCTCGGCCTCCTTCGCTCCCACATTCACCATTGTGACTGCGGGATTATCCCAAAGCACGCCATAACCGCGACTGGAAACCAGCATCGGAACAGCCACCTCACGATTCTCCTGCAGCAATCTCACACTCGATCCACGATAGTTCATCAAGCCCTGCTGATGTTGGCCCAGCCCGTAGATCGCTTCATTCGCCGGCAAAAGGAATGCTTGCTGGCTGCGCAGAGTCTCCAGATTATCAAGTCGATTCGGGGTGAGCAGTTTGCCGCCATCCGGCGGTTCAGCCAGGATCGGCTTCCCATTCTTGTCGAAAAATGAAATCGTGCCACTGGCGCGGTTCACCCGCGCCTCGAGTTCCGCAGTTGTGAGACGCACCTCAGTTGAGGTTTCGACCATACGCCACGCAGCCTGAGTTGGTTTACCGGTCACGGCCAGGCTCTTACTTGCCGGCAGCGTATCTCCGGGCGCGTACCAGACTCGGATAATGTCGGACGAAAATACTTGCAGCTTCAAGACACCAGGATTCATTTTCAGCGTAATTCCATCAGCGTCCTTGCGTACAGAAATTACAGGGATTCTCGGGCTGTTATCGGCCGCAGCGGCGTGAGCGGAGACAGCAAGAAGGACAATGCCTGCAAGAAAAGCGAAGAAAGGAGTAGTTCGATTCTGTGTTGGTTTTCTCATGATTACGGAATGAAAAGAATGCGGCGCACTTCTATCTTAGCGTTACTGCTCACCGCACGGGCTGGATCGCGTTCGCGGGCGAATCCAACTGCAAAGCGACTATGGTATCCATCTCCTGACGCGCAGCGAGGGGCACGAATAGTTCAATACCACCATCACTTTGCTTAAGGCTTACCTCGCCGCCCGTCAGCACCGACGCGCGGACAATCTTTGCCGGAATCGCCGGCAACAAGAGCTTGCCCTCCGGCCATTTCAGAATGTGGACGTATATGGTCCTGTCCCGGCGGGTTGAGACGCCGTAGTCGTTTGGCAGAAAGGGGCCACCGCGAGTCGCATAAATGCTCTCGCCATATCTCCTGAGCCATGCGCCAATCTCGCGCAGTCGCTCAGTCTGCGGCGGATCAATTTGTCCGTCCGGGCGCGGACCTACATTCAGCAGAAGGTTGCCGTCGCGGCCCACGACATTGACGAGCAACTGAATGTAGTGCTTCAGCGGTTGCGGCAATTTATTTGGCTCGTACCCCCACGCGCCGGCGATCGTCGTGCACAATTCCCAGGGGTGCTGGTCGTCAAAATCACCGACCGCGGCGTCACCTTCGCGTGAGTGGAAGTCTTCGGGCATGTCGGCGCGGTTGTTAATGACAACCTGCGGCTGCCGGCGTCGGAGCATGGCGTAGACTTTGTCGTGCTGCCAACTGAACCCGCCTTTGTACTGCTGGCCCTGCGGACGTCTCCTCCAACTGGCAATGAACCACTCGCCCCCGAAGTTGAGCCAGTCCTGCTCTCCGCCATCGAACCAAAGCACGTCAAGTTTCCCGTAGTTGGTGAGTAACTCCTCGATCTGTCGGTGATACTGCTCGCGCATGGCCTCTGCGCTCTGGCGCTGCAGATCAGGGAAGAAGAACCCGGGGAAGCGCCAATCGAGAGGGGAGTAGTAAAGGCCGACGTGCAAGCCAGCTTTGCGAACAGCTTTCACATACTCGGCGACGAAGTCGCGATGCGCCGCGGTGTTGACGCTACTAAAAGGGTTTGGGCCATCGTTAAAAAGGCAAAAGCCGTCGTGATGCCGTGCGGTGAGCACCATGTACTTCATGCCCGCTGACTTAGCCAGTTCAGCCCAGGCATCGGGATTGAAGTTAGACGGTTTGAACTGATCGGCGAGCTTTGCATATTCTTTGACAGCAATCTGTTCGTTCCACTGCACCCACTCGCCCCGACCAGGTATGGCGTACAGCCCCCAATGAATAAACATGCCAAAGCGCGCCTCACGCCACCATTCGATGCGCGACTCCGCGTCAGCAACTCTGACGGACTGAGTCTTCACCACGCCCTGCGCAGCCCTGGACGATATCTCAAACGTCAGGGCCGTTAACAGAAAGCCGAATACGAGACCGACCATGAGGTGAGCAATTTGTTTCACCAGGCTTTCTCTTTCTCAACAGCTTCGTAACTACAGATAAGAACGCCTCAAAACCTTAGTTACGGAACGATCTGAATGATCGCGGGGTTGCTTGTTTGGCCCCTGCAAGTAACAGTTACGGTAACGTGATTCAGGTTCGCTAATTGATCGGGAAATCGCACGATCACCTGTGTAAGCCAATTGAAGTTCGGCACTTTCGCGACGGCTTCGACAGGCAAAACAAAAGTGTTGTTCTGAGCATCCCTGGCTTGCGCGGATACGATCGAAGAGTCGTCTCCTGGAAGCAAGTCGATATTTGCCACCAGCAGCATTAAACGAGTTCGTTGATCCGAGCTGAAGTTGTAGGGGTTCGTAAAGTGGTACGGATGTGACGTGAATGTAATCGAATCGAGTGCAAATGCGTGATTTGATGTCTCCTCAACGATGATGACAGGTGTGGTTGATGGCGTCGTTCGCTGATAGACCCGCACATAATCAACCAACATGGTCTGCGGAAACACCGTTGTCCCATCCGGACTACCCGGCCACGTGCCACCGACTGCTACATTCAGGATGAGAAAGAAAGGATGATCAAAAACCCACGTCGTGCCTGGCGGCAAATCGGCGGGAGTTCTGGTCTTGTAGAGAATGCCATCGCAATAGAGCCGAACAACACCCGGCTCCCATTCGATCGCAAAAACGTGATAGTCATCGGCAAAGTGCAAATTGTTCGTGAGAGAGAACGAAGAGCTTAGACCGTTGCCACCAGAGTATCCCGGCCCATGGAGCGTGCCGTGAATCACCGAAGGCTCGCGGCCGATGTTCTCCATGATGTCCATTTCGCCGCAACTGGGCCAACCAATCGAGTCGATGTTATCGCCGAGCATCCAAAACGCGGGCCACAGCCCTTGACCAAACGGAACCTTCAGACGCGCTTCAACACGGCCGTATTTGGCTGTGAACTTGTTTTTGGTAATCAAACGCGCGGATGTGTAATTGCGCGTCACATTATCTGACCCTGTGTATGTTTCTTTGAGTGCTTTGATAACCAGCGAGCCGTTTGTTTGGTAAGCGTTATCGATGCGATTCGTGTAGTACTCCAGTTCCTGATTTCCCCAACCATTGCCACCAACTTCGGCCGTCCATTTTGATGAATCGATTGGCGAATTGGTCGATCCAGCAAATTCGTCACTCCATGCCAGGCTCCAAACGGTCGGGTCTGCGGCGGCAGGGGTGGGCGTAGGGGTCGGAGTTGCAGCTGCTGCGGCAATCACGAACAGGGTAATGCTTTGCGCTGGAGCAGAGACATTGAAGCTCGATCCACTGAAGGTTATGTCGTTTAATCTCGTGATCGAATTTGCCGAACTCAGCTGCCACACTTGGGCACTTCCGGCGCCGGAAAAATTTGCAAAGTTTACGGCGGCAAGAACACTATTTGTGAGGTGCTTGTTGCTGACCATTACAGTCAAGGCGCCGTCCACTGAGCGAACGGCAGCAAACGACGATAGCGTGTCAGGATCGGGCACCGAGTCCAGCACGCTTACGTCTCCAAACGTTGACTTCAAACCGTCATAGTTCCGATACATCTTCATCGCCTTGTTAGTTGGCGACGAAGAGTCAGGGGTGGTCCAGCGAGTCGCCATGTCGAGGCCTTCTCGTCCAAAGATCCCGAGCACGTCGGCTTGCGTCGTTGCTCCGTTTATAGCCGACTCGGCTCCCCAGTTGTACTCCGTTATTCCGATCTGCAATCCTGGATAATACGTGTTAACCCAATTGCGAAGACGCGGGATCAAAAAAACTTTGTTTGTTGGAGAGGTCGCATTGCCACCACTGCGGTTAAGGGGGGAATTCAGATCCGCAAGCTGAGCGGTTGAGGCAAATGCGACGCCGTAAATATTTGGATTGATCGGTCTGCGGTTCGCAGCAGCGTCAATGTTAATTATTACCGTTGGACCTTGTGCCGTTACTACGTGAGGACGCGTGATCGCTAACCCAACAAGCAAGCCGAGGGCACCTATAATGATCCATCGCGCTACCATTGTTATTGGAAATCTTCGTCGTCCGCTCCAGATTTCAGCGGTCACGTAATCATTTTTTAACGGTCGGTTGGCGAAATGACCGCTCGGTCATGTCGTTCGGGTCGGTGGACACTGGGCCATCGCGCCACAACCAGCGCATCATGTCCGGCATGATTGCGCCGCCAAACTTCTGCCCGTGCTTGTTTATTCCCCAGGAGTAATTCACGTCGTAACCCTTTTGGGTGAGAGCCTTCATCAGTCGTACATTTTGTAAAAACCAATCCCACTTCTCGTCGTAGACACCGTTGCGCATCCCGCGGTTATCGTTTCGGCCGCCGCACAAGAAGACTCGAAGGGGCTTTTTCTCGCTCGCTAACACACGTTCCGGGTAGACGTGGCCTCCGCGAATATTCGTGAAACTGCCCACATTACTCAGCACCTTCCGGAAGGAGTTGGGCCGCTCCCAGGCGACAGTAAAGGCGGCAATTGCTCCTGAACTCGAACCACCGATTCCGTGCTGCTCCGGATCCTTAGAGATGTTGTACTCCTTGTAGAGCACCGGCATTAACTCTTCGGTGATCACGCGAGCGTACTTGTCATCGAGTGTGTTGTATTCGGTGGGCCGATTTGTAGTCCTGTCACCCCACTCCTTTGAATTAGGCTCAGGCTGCTCGGGCGTGCGGCCCGGATTGATGAACACGCCGAGCATGACCGGAATCTCGCGCCGGTAGATCAAATTGTCCATCACGTATTGTGCGCGTATATCTCCGTTTTCGTCTTTGAATGCATGGCCGTCCTGAAAAATCATTAAGGCAGCTGGAACCGCCGCATCGTATTGCGCCGGCACGTAAACCCAATAAGTGTGCTGAGTTCCTGGATAAGCGCTGCTTGGTAACGTGTATGGCCCACGAATCTCCCCCTTTGGGACGCCTTCCTGCGGCATGGAGTCGGGTCCCAGACGGTATTGTGAATCCGGGTTTGGACTTGGCGTGGTCGTCAACTGGCCATTGCGGCTTGGCTCCGTTTGTCCCGCCGCGATCGGCGGCGAAGGAATGCGGGCAAGAGCTATGACTGAAGCTCCGACAAACACGAAACTGAGTAAGTACGTTACCGTTGCTCTCATAGTGCCTCCTGAATTGAGTGAATTAGAGCAGATCCAGTTGACCGGTACTGTCACCCAGCTTTTCCTGATGTACGCCCATGCGATCCAGAAGTGAGAGGTACAGGTTCGTAACAGGGGTGCCCAACGGAGCCATTATATGCCTTCCAGGTTTCAGGCTGCCGGCACCCCGGCCTGCGAGTAACACAGGTAATGCTTCGTGCGTATGTCTATTGCCGTCGGCTATCCCACTGCCGTAGACGAGCATGGAGTGGTCCAATAAAGTACCGTCGCGCTCATTTGTCGACTTAAGCCGATCCAGGAGATAGGCAAACAATTCCGTGTGCAGTGTGTTGATGCGAACTACCTTTTCAATCCATTCCGGATTGTTGCGATGATGGGTAAGTGGATGATGTGGATCGCTGATACCGATCTCTGGATAAACTCGATTGCTTCCCTCTCTTCCCAGCATGAGCGTGACCACACGAGTGAGATCAGACTGAAACGCCAGGACCAGTAAGTCCGCCATCAGTTTGGCGTACTGAGGAAATTCAAACGGAATTCCGGTTGGTTTATCGATTCCGGGTGTGACCGCACGCGCGTCTTTTTCGGCGCTCTCAATTCGTTGTTCGACCTGGCGGACGGAGAAAAGATATTCATCCAGCTTGCGACGATCCGCTGGGCCAAGAGTCTTAACAAGACTTTGTGCATC
>JBKPPU010000377.1:0-2715 GCA_046733695.1 Acidobacteriota bacterium | reverse complement strand
GATAAACCCGGATCAGCAGAAGGTTTTCTGATCCGCGTTTATCTGCGTAAATCCGCGGCTTAATTGGCTGGTGAAACCGCGGTGGCCGTCTGGTCAGCCTTGGGATCGTACGGAGTTGCCAGGTATTTCTTCGCGACTGCCTGTGCGTTGTCGTAATCGATTCCCGACTGCACGGCCTTCTGATACTCCGATACTGCACGACTGCGCTCACCCTTCGCGTCGTAAGCGTTCCCACGTTTGATGTGAGCCCACACTTCGATCCACGACGGCTTCAGATTACCGATGAGTGAAGCCTCGAGGTTGTCGAGGGCCTGTTGCCAGTTGCGCTGTTCGAGAAACAGCAACCCGAGATTGTAGTAAACCCACGAGTTCGACCGGTCGAGCTTCAGCGCCGCTTCAAACTGCTGCTGCGCTTCGGCGTAAATACCTTCCTTCATCTGCTCGATACCGCGTCGCGCAATGATCGAAACACGAAGGTCGTCGGACATTCGTAGTATCTTGTTGTTCGGGTCGACAACCACTTCGATCGGCTGTCCATTCGACTCGAAATCGAAATCTTCACTACGTCCCTCAATCCGCACCGTCTTCTGCTGATTGTCGCCTTCGGCGCGTAACAGCAACTCGACCGGCATGCGCAACGTTTCGAGATTCTGTTTCACTGTGCCGCGCGTGCGAAACTTACCTGAGCGTGTGCGAATGATCTGGTAGTCGACGGTGAACTCCGGAACGCCCGTTCCTTCAACCCACTGGGCAAAGAAGTAACGAAGGTTCTCCTGCGAGATCTTGTTCGCGAGTTTTTCGAAGTCGTCGATGGAGGCGTTCTTGCCTTTGTACGTTTGCAGGAAAGTCGCCAGTAGACGGTCGAAGTTTTCTTTCCCCATCGTCTCGCGCAACATGCGAAAGATCATCGAGCCCTTGTAGAAGACGATCGACTGGTAAGCTGCCGACTGATCGTCCAGCGCACTCGGCGCACGGGCAATCGACGCTGTTTGTTCGAACGTCAGTGCGCGTTCCTGTTGTTCGCGCTGAGCGGCGTCGAGACCGCCGGCAGTCAACGTGTTCTCGCGAAACGCGAACGCGCTCCACTCAGCAAGCCCTTGCGACAGCCACGCATCGTCGAACGACTTGAGACCGACGCTCTGGCCCCACCACTGATAAGCAAGCTCGCGCTCGATCTTCTCTTCCGGGACGGGCCGCGTGGTGTCGAACATCTTGCTCGACAGAAAAACAATTCCCGGTCCCGAGTAAGTATCAAGACTCTCGTCGTCAATTTGGACAACTACGAGGCGGTTTCCAAAAAGCGGAGCGCCGTACTTCTTAGTGAAAAATTCCAACACGCGGCCAGTCAGCTCGGCAAACGCTTCGAGCCGTTTTTCGCTGCCCGGCATCGCATACAACTGAAGGTCGTAATTGGCGTACCGCAGATTCTTGTTGATGTAGAGACCCGCTGCGAAGTTTCCGATCAATACCGGCTGGCGGTGAACGAAGTGATAGCGAACCGCGCCCTCTTTCGGAGAGGGCTGCGCCACGATTGGATCGTCGCTCGTGCCCGCGACCTGCAAGCCTGACGGAACGATAAACGTGATATCGGAAGTTGCCCGGTCAGCGGCGTAGTCGTGAAAAGGAAACCAGCGGGAGGCATACATCAGATACGAGCCTTCCGAGCCGACGTAGGCCAGTCGCTTGGTTGCGAGCGGACCGCCTTCCGGCGAAACGAGTGCGCCTTCCCAGCGAACTCTCAGCGTGATCGGTTGATTAGCCGGGACCACCTGGCCCAGATCAACACGCACGCTCGGGCCCAGCGAGCCAACTCCAACTGCGTCCTGCACGAATCCGGTTAGCTCCTTACCATCCTTCTCAATATTAGTGACTTTCAGCGACCCGTTTAGCTCAAAAACAACCGAACGCGTGGCATCGAGCGGCACAAAAGTGACGTCCGCACCCGCGCGAAGTACGTGCTGATCGGGAATAATTTGGGCTTCGATCCGGTAGTGCGTGATGTCGTAACGGCTGGCGGCTTGTTGAGGCGCCGGTTGTTGCGACTTCACAGAGAGGGACAGCGTCAGTACGGCAAAAGCCGCCACAACACCGGGCAAAATAGGCTTTATACTTTTCATGGCATCCGTTGCGACGATTATACAGTCGAGGACTTTGGATGGTAAGAAGCCACGAGCGGTTGGCCAGAGCCATCCACAGATTACACAGAAAGAAGCAGGCACAAGGCAGGAGCACGAGTTGTAACGACTCTTTCTGTTCCTGCTTTCTGCCTGCCTCTATCTGCGTAATCTGTGGATGGCTCTGCTCGCTTGACACTCCACTACCCAGGGAATACAGTCAAAACACGCGGTAGTTGTAGTCCAAAAACCTTCGACCGAGACATCTTCCACATCCAAAGGAGTTGATTCAATGAGACGCGTCTCTAAGTTTTTGTCCCCTCTGTTTGTCTGCGCGCTCGCAGTTCTTTCTGCCCAGGCACAGGGCCCTCGCAACGTGCGAGTCGATTATAAAGAGACTACTTTAAAGAATGGTCTGCACGTGATCACCGTTGAAGATCATTCCGCACCAGTAGTCGCGGTTTCCATCACTTACAACGTCGGTTCGCGCAACGAACGCCAGGGTCGCACCGGTTTTGCGCATCTCTTTGAACACATGATGTTCAAAGGCTCCGAGAATGTTGGATCTGGTGAACACTTCATGCTCGTCTTCAACAACGGC
>JBKPPU010000376.1:0-13548 GCA_046733695.1 Acidobacteriota bacterium | reverse complement strand
CTCAAACCCATGGCCAGCATCGCTTTCAGCTTCTCGCCGGCCTTCTTGTTTCCGTAGATCGAGCACTGGTAAAGCGGACCACTGAATCCCGCTTCGCGACACAACGCGCGGTGAAACTGAAACTGCAGAATCGCCGCGAGGAAGTAGCGCGCGTACGGCGTATTCGCAGGCACGTGATACTTCGCACCGGGATCGAAGTCCTGGTCAGTGCGCGGCACCGGCGGCGCGACGCCCTGATACTTCTCACGCAAATCCCACCAGGCTTTGTTGTACCCATCCGGCTTGACTTCACCTGAGAAGACTTTCCAGCGCCACTGGTCCACCAGGTAACCAAACGGCAGGAACGCGACCTTGTCCAGCGCGCGGTTCAACAAAAACCCAATATCCGCACTTTGATCCGGAACTTTGTCGATGAAACCAAGTTGTTTCAGATACGGCGGCGTCACTGACAAAGCAATCGTGTCGCCAATCGCTTCGTGAAACGCATCGTTCGCGCTGTCGCGAAAGAGGAAAGGCTTAGTCGAGTAGGCCATCTGATAATAGTTGTGGCCCAACTCGTGATGCACGGTGGAGAAGTCTTCCTCGTTAATCTGGACACACATCTTCAGTCGTACATCTTTTTCAAAGTCGATATCCCACGCACTCGCATGGCAAACAACTTCGCGATCGGCTGGTTTCAGAAACAACGAACGGTCCCAGAAAGTCGGCGGCAGCGGATCGAAACCGAGTGAAGTGAAGAACCCTTCGCCATAGCGAACCATCTGCTTGGCGTCTGTATTCTTCGACTTGAGAATCTGTGTCAGGTCGTAACCGCGATCGGCGTTGGCAGGCGCGAGCAGCGGATAGACATTTCCCCACGTTTGCGCCCACATATTTCCGAGCAGGTGCGCGGGAATCGGTTTGTCTTCACTTACAACGTCTTTTCCATATTTCTCTGACAGCTTGTGGCGCGTGTAGGTGTAGAGCGAGTCGTAAAGCGGCTTGACCTGTTGCCACAAACGTTCCATTTCCGCGGCAAACTCATCGGGCTGCATGTCGTACTTCGAACGCCACATCGCGCCCGTGTCTTTGAAGCCCATCTCCTGGGCGCCCTTGTTACTGAGCTCGACGAAGCGCACGTAGTCTTTGCGAATCGGCACGGCAATCTGATGCCAGCCCAGCCACGCTTTCTTCAGTTCCTCAGGATCGTGACTACTACCCATGATCTGTTCCAGATCGGGCAGACTCAAACATTTTCCCTTGTCGCCTTCAGGACAGTATTTACCTTTGCCGTAATCACCTTCCATCGATGCAGCGATCTTTGTCAGTTCGCTGCGCAGGGCAGGATCTTTTGGCGCCGGGAGGGTGAGCGAGAGTTTCAGCAGTTTGAGCTTGCGTTTGGATTCCGGAGAAAGATCGGCATTGTCGAATCGACGTGCTTGTTCGGCGAGTTCGGTCGTCGCTGCGATCAGGTTCTCATTGGCTTCAGCGGCCATCGTTTCTGTGTCGTCCGTGACAAAGGTGCTTTTCACCCAATCAGCTCGGCCTGCTTTGATGCTGAGATCCATGAGCCGCTTTTCGGCGTCAGCCAGGAATTTGTCGGCGTCATTTGTCCCGGAAGATGAAAGTGCGTTTGGATTATCAGTACACGACATAAGCGCTAGTCCAATACTAAGAAGAAAGAAGAGGCCCAGCCACAATTGGCGGCCATGACGAGTGAATCTCACCGTTAACCTCCCTGCCAAGTCATTGTTTCGAGAAGGGGATTGGGGTCAACAATATATCAAACCTATCCACAGATTACACAGATTGGATGACAGAGTTAGGGGGTGGATTGAGGGACTGGGTGAGGTCCAGTCTTACAGCTTGAAAACTCGGACCATTACGGGCGAACGATGCCCTTTTTGATGTTTCGCTGCCAAGCTTCGTAGTTTCGAATGCGGCGCTTGGCCTGTTTGCGAGTCAGCTTCATTTCCTGGGCTACGTAGTCGATTCGTTGAGTCCGATCTTTTTTCTTATCGAAGCGATCACCTGGCGCTCTGAGATAAAACTTGTACGCCGTGGCCCATTCTGCTTTTACTTCTTCGGTGGCTTGGACGCCCCGTGTCTCTGGCATGCCTGCGGGCTCCCTTCAGGAGGATTATTTTCGACTCGGGATTTTACACGCAGGGCACCAAAATCACAAAAAATTCGACCCTGGAGGTCGTGATGTTTATTGCCAATTTTTGGCTAATTTCGCTTAACCCAGCGCAGCAGTGACAGAGTGCTCAGCACCACTGCGATTCCGATCAACCCGTACACAAAGTAAGTCACCACATCGGAGTTCAGAAACGCTATCATCTGGCGTCCAAAATACAGCGCCAGCACCGCTTCGATGCCGAATCGAAGGAGACGGCCCAGGAAGACTGCAATCAACATGTGGCCACGCGGCGACTGTAAAGCCGATGCCGTCATCACGACGGGCGTGAATGGAAATGGCGGCGGAATCAGCGTCGCAATGAAGACGGTGATGCCGGCTTTGTTTTCGAGTTTTTGTTTTAGTTTCTCGACTCGTTTCGCGTTTACAAAACGTTCCAGTCCTTTCTCTCCGGCCTTTCGCATGATCACGTCGACAATCAAAACGCCGGCGACAGATCCGAGCGCCGAAACAATCACGTAGCCGATCCAGATCCAGCTGTTTCGATTTGAGCTGACGAGTGCGATCAGCAGCAGATCGTTTCCGAAAGGGAGCACGAGGAACGACGAGTCGAGCGTACTCATCAGGAAGAGACCGAGCAGTCCGAGTCTCCTGAAGAATCGGAAGATCCAACGCGTGGCTGCAATCGTGAAGAAAGAACGCAACAGTACCGGCAATCGAAGAATCCTCTTTACAGTCTGATCGGTTCAGGCGTAGAAGGGTCTGTGATTGGCGGTGGTTGATCGGGCTCGCGAACCGGAGCCTGCGGTTGCGGGTTAGAGTCTGGAGGCAACGGAATTGACCCGGGCGGAAGGTCCGGCTTCTCGTCTAAGTGCTGCAATGTATTCCCCTTGTTCGTTTGAGATCTTCTCTGTGCAACTTCTGTGTTCTCTGTGTCTCTGTGGTTATTGGAATCCGAGATACAACAACCACAGAGTCGCAGAGAACGTAGAGGTTGCACAGAGAATACCGATCCTAATCCTGTCTAATCACGATACTGTCACCGCCACCTGAATTTCCGAAAAACACTCGTGGGCCGCCTGAAGGCTTCAGTCCGAGCAATCCCTGTATGATGGACAATCGCGTCATGATCCGCGGCTCGGCAAACTGAAATCTTCCGGCCAGTGTTTCCGTACGTTCGAAGTCACTCTTCGCCAGTGTCGCCATTTCCTGCCCGAATCTATTGATCGTTGACGTCAAACCATTTCCATTTTGCATCGACATTTCGCCATCGCGAAACATGTTGATCTCGAAACCACTCAATACGGCGGCAGCTGAAAGCAATTCATTCAATTGACTGATTGCCGGATCCAGCACTTCAAAACTTCTCGACAGATCGACCGAAGAGAATGCATGCGCCACTTTCAGTTGCTGCTCGAACTGTTCGTAATTGGTCGCGCGCCGGTTAACAATCTGTCTTGCGTCTTCCAGTACTTGAAGCGCCAGCTTCTGATTAGTTTTCTGCACGTCACCAGCAACCTGTATCAACATATCGAGCTTTTCATTGTCCGTTTGCAGGCGCGAAACAGTTTGCCGGATCTCCTCGATTCGTGCGCCCTCGGCCTTCTTCGTCATTTCCTTAAAGTCGATGCGCTGCATCACGACGTCGCGCGCATTGTTTTGCAGGTGGTCGTTGGCAATCTGGCGTGCGCGCTCGGTGTCGCCTTCGTCAATCGCCTTGTATGCAGCCTGCTGGTAAAGACGCGACTGTATTTGCTGCGGCGCAACCTGTGCGGCCTGGAGAAGAGCATCGGATGTTGGATCGCCTTGTAACGCGCTGAACGTCTGGGCAAGGTTCGCCATCGAATTATTCGACATGCCCATCTCAGTCAGTTTCTGCCGGACCAGCGGCGCTTTCGACGGCAGATACTGATCGATCATCGGCAGCGTCTGCTGCAATCCATTCAGCAGCCGGCGCGCGACGGTTTGCTCGATTTGCGCTTCGGTAGGCTGTTGCACAGTTTGCGGACCTGTAGCCGCGGTAACTCCACGTCTGACTGGCTGTTGACCACGCTGCGTGGCTGCTTGAGCAGTTGGACTGGCTTTCAGTGCGGCGTCGACAACCGTCGAAAGGAGATCGACGTAGGCTGCTTGCCCGAGGACGGGTTGCGGACCGGTGCTTGGCGCAGTGCTGGTCGGCGGAGTGCTGCTTGACGAGCTTGAAGCGGCGGCAGCCGGACGTGGTCCAGCTCGCAGCATGGATTGCACGAGTCCGGTGACTTCTGTTTTGGTTAGAATGTTTGCGGCTTGTATTTGCTTGACGGTCTTGTCGGCGAGTTTATCAGCCGCCTCTGCATCCTGTTTGTAGAGTTGGGTGATTACTTCGGAAATGGTGCTGGGAAACTGACCCTTCGCTAGCATCTGTTCGGCATTCTGCGCGGCGAGTTTTGGATCGAGCGCAGCGACACGTCCGAGTAGTGTTTGTTCGAGGTTGTCATCGGAGAGTTGTTGAATTCTTGGACCACGGCCGTCGGCAGTTGGTTGCTGAACGTTAGCGGGTGGCTTGGTTGAGGCGAGCAATTGATAAGCTAACGCCGCATCGTGACGAGCCGCAGTTAACACCAGTTCCGTTCGCAATTGTATAAAGCGAACGTTTGGCGGTCCTCCAGGAGGACCTTGAAACGCGAACCCATTCCCCTGCTGCAAAGCGCGCCGGTTATTGGTCGTGTTTACGTCGCTACGTCCCAGTTCCGCAACGCCTTCACCGGCCATAGTAAAGAGACCGCGGGCACGTCCCTGATTCTTATCCCAGAGCATGTCGCCGGCGTTGATCTGAATCCGGACACGGTTCTCGACGAGTCGCAGCGACTGAGCCTCGTCAATTACCTGATCGAGCAGGCGGTAGGCGTTCGTTTCGCGCTCGGCCTTTTGCTTCTCGAGTTCATCGGCCGACGGTTGCTGAGCCGGCGTCTGCTCCTGAGCGGTTACCGCCCACGCTGGGAAACAAAACAGCCCGAGGGCCAGAAACAGGATGAATAGTTTTTTCATGGCATTTCCTCTGAGAGAGCCTGGCGATCTTACCATCCTAAATGGTTTAGGAGTAAGTGGCAGAAGCAGGAGGCAGGTTGCACGAGCAGGGATTCCTGCCCCTGATTTCTTTGCCTGCTCCTCGTTCCCTGGCAGCATTTCGGCCGAACTTCTTACCCTCCTTGCCGTATAATCCCCCGACATGTACTGCCCATCCTGCGGTTCGGAAGAACGACAACTGAGCCAATTCTGTCGCGCCTGCGGCACTGACCTGCGCGTTGTCCGGACTTCGCTCGAAAGTCCCGACTCAGTCACGCAGTCGGCGATTTCGGCGCGTGAAAACATCGGCATGGCAGTGGCCGACAAGATCCGGCAGATGAGCTCGGCAAAAGAGTTGAAAAAGGTTGCAGAAGACGTGTTGCCGCACTTTGAGAAGTTTCTCGAATCGCCTGAAGAGAAGCGGTTGCGCAGGATTCGTGCGGGCATCATTATGGCAGCCATCGGGCTCGGCGCATCGCTTATTCTCTTTGTCATGGCGCTGGATAAGGGAGATATCATTCCGATTCTAACTCCGGCACTCGTCACTTTCCTCGTCGGTGTCGGAATAATCGTTAACGGTTTGCTCTTTACTGTTCCGCGAAAGCAACTGCCCGGCGAGACTTACGATGCCCTTTCACAAAAAGTGCTCGATTCCGGTGTGAACAGAAGTCCTTACGAGGCTCCGGCGCCGGGCCAACTGACGAACGAGCTTCCCACGGCCCCGCGACTTCAGTCGTCCATCACCGAACACACGACGCATCATCTGAAAACAAATAAACCTTAGGAGCTTGTCGATGGCGGTAGTCCTGGAAGGTGGTTGCCGAGTCTCGACGTTGCACGAGGGCGATCCGCGTGTGTTCGGTTCGCTGAAGGTTTGGAATCGGATAGGTAGAGCCAGCGGTGCGGAAGCGATTTCGCTGCGCATTCTCGAGTTTGGACCAGGTACATCGCCGGGCTTCCGCAATCATGAGTGTGATGAAGTGATTTACGTGCATGAAGGTGATTGCACAGTTTCCATCGATGGTGTTGCATACGAGGTGGGGCCGGAGACTGGAGTTTATCTTCGACCCGGACAGACGCTGAGTGTGAAGAATGCTGGACCAGACGTGGTGCGGTTTGTCAGTTCGCAGTGTCCGGAGGAAACGGTTGAGATTGTCACTCAGATTGTTGCCGATGGTGGTTCTCAGTCGTCGCCCATCGTGAAACTGTCCGATCGCAGAGCCTTGCCGACTGCCGATCGCTGGTATCGCGTATTGGTCGACGATGAGATCGGAAGCGAGCAGGTGACGCAGTTTGTTGGCTCAATTCCACCCGGCCGTGCGCCGGATCATTTTCACGAGTACGAAGAGGTTTTGTTTATTCTTCGCGGTGAGGGTCGGATGTGGGCAGGGGATACGAACACGCCGATCGGTCCAGGCTCATGCATTTATTTGCCCAAACGACAAGTACACTGTGTTGAGAATACGGGTGATGATGAACTAAGACTGCTAGGTGTTTTCTATCCGGCTGGTAGTCCGGCGGTCAGGTATGAGGCGTAGTGGAGTTTCACGCAAAGGCGCAAAGAAGACGCAAAGACGCCAAGAGGCAAAAGCAGACTCTGCTCTTTACGTCTTTCTTCGCGTCTTTGCGTGAAACCTTATTCAAAGTCTCTTATGTCTCGGAAGGGTCTTTGCGCGTCATCGAAATCGGGACGGTAGTAATACGAAGAGCCGTCGAACTCCTGCACCCAGCCTTCCGTCATTCCCAATTCCTCGAGCGCGGCCGTTGCTCTCATCCATTCTGATTCTCTGATCCGTCGCGAAAGCAGCACGAAGCGCTTGTTTGTTTCCGCCTGATGCGTGGGGTAGTACTGCGCCATGAGAGAAATCGCGACGCGCGGGCTCAGTTCGTCCCTGATCCATTCGATGGATTCCGCAATACTGCCAATATCGTTCGGCAGCACGAGCAGGCGCACAACCAGTCCGCGTTTCAACAGGCCACTCTCATCAAACACCAGCTCGTCGCCCGTCTGCCGGTACATCTCTCGCAGCGCCGCACGTGAGAACTCTTTGTAGCCACTCACTTTTGAGTAAAGGTAACCCGACTCGTCATCAGCGTACTTGAGATCCGGCAGGTAAACGTCGACGATTCGATCCAGCAGTTGCAGTACCTCGAGTGAGTCGTACGCATTCGTGTTGTAGACCACGGGCACGCGCAAACCCTTTTGCGCGGCGATCAGAATCGATCGCGCCATCTGCGGCGCAAAGTGTGTCGGCGAGACGAAGTTGATGTTGTGACAGCCGCGCGATTGAAGCTCCAGCATCATCTCAGCCAGACGCTCGTGAGTGACTTCGTTCTTGAGCTGCTGCTTGTGTGTTTGTGAGATCTGGTAGTTCTGACAGTAAACACAACGAAGATTGCAGTTGCCGAAGAAGATGTTGCCCGCGCCTTTTGTTCCGACGAGTGGCGGCTCCTCGCCGAAGTGTGGTGTGTACGACGACACAATCGGCAACCGGCCCGAATAGCACGCCGCGATTTCGTTGTTGAGACGATTGTTCAGACAATCCTTCGGACAGACGGTGCAGCGTTCCAACAGACGTTCGAGAGCTTCGACGCGCGGGTCCAGCACGCCGTCGCGAAGCAATGCCAAATACGATGGTTCAATTGCGCTCACAAGCTTTATAATCAGGCGAATTTTGGAATCCTGTCAAACTCGTCCACAAATATAAGATAACCCGACATGCGACTATGGATCTCAAAGAACAGTGAAGTTCCCATTCGTGAGCAACTGGTCACACAAATCGTTCTCGGAATCGTCAGCAACGATCTGAAGGTTTCCGAGCGTTTGCCGAGCACCCGCGATCTCGCTCGCCGCTACGACATCCACGCCAATACCGTTAGCTCGGCGTATCGCGAACTTGCGCGCCGGCGGTGGGTTGAATTTCGCAAAGGTAGCGGTGTTTACGTGCGAGCGCGGAATGACGAGGTGCTCGATGATGGACTCGCGCTCGATCAGGTCATCGCACGCTTCTTCAGGAACCTGCGTGAAGAGGGATATTCCCTCGCCGAGATACAGGCGGGAGTGCAGCGATCTTTCTCGATGCAGCGACCCGATCATTTTCTCTTACTCGAGCCGGATCCTGAACTTCGGGAGATCCTGGTGGCCGAAATCTCAAACGCGACGAACGTTAAAGTGAAGGGATCAGGACCTGCTGAGTTCGATGGCGCGTTGACTGGCGCGGCGCCACTCGTCCTGTATGGCCACATGGACGAGTTTGCAGATCGCTTGGAGCCGAACACCGATGTGCTTGTGCTTCATTCGGCGTCAGTAGTCGAGCGGCTGCGTGGTCAGACGAGACCGCCGTCTGATGCGTTGGTGGCAATTGTTTCTCGTTGGTCCGAGTTCTTGAAATGGGCCAGGACGATGCTCGTGGCTGCAGGACTAGACGCCGATGCCTTGAGTTTCCGCGACGCGCGGGAACGCAACTGGGATAAGGGATTACGTTCCGCCACGTTTGTGATTACTGACTCGCTGATGGCACCGCGGATTCCCGCGGGCTGCGAGGTCAAGGTCTTCAGAGTACTCGCGGAATCTTCGTTGAAGGAGATTCGGGAGTTCGAGGAGAGATACTTCTAAATCCATCCATAGATTACGCAGAATCTGTGTAATCTGTGGATGGCTCTTTTATTTCGCGAGTGTGCGAACGTAATTCACCACGTCCCAACGCTCGGTTTCAAGCTTCATCCTTCTCTCACCCGCCGGCATGATCCCCTGGATGCCTTTCGTGATCTTCCAGAACACTTCGCCATCCGTCATCGAAGACATGCGTTCTTTGTTTGTCAGATCAGCAGGCTTGCGGCGCAGTTTCGCCAGATTAGCTTCATTCCCCGCGCCGGTTTCGCCGTGACAAAAGACGCAGTTGCCCTTGTTCTTGTCGAGGTAGAGCGCTTTTCCTCTCTCGATCGACTCAGCGGTCGCGGGCGTGGGATTCTTTGTCTTGTCTGCATCCTCGGGAAGTTCCCACGTGTTCTTCGAAAAATCCTGCTGCTGGGCGCCGCCGGCTCCGGAACTGATCGAGCGGCTGTCGTTCTGATTCCTGTTGGTGGTAGTTGAACTATTCGCGTTTTGTGCAGACGACGTCACAGCAATGTCGAAAGACGTCAGAAAAAGTATTGCGACTGCGAGCAGCAGTGAAAACGCCAATAAGGGCAAAATTGACTTTCGCATCGATTCGATTCTCTCCTTCAGATTATGGCTTCGTCCGCTTTCTTCTTACCGGACGCTTTGGCGCTGGTTTAGTCGCGGCCGGCGCGGCTATCTCAACTTTTGCGGGCGACGGCTTCAGATAGTCAGCCACGACTTTCTCTGGAATGTCTGCTTCCCAAACGACCTCGTTGTCGCGCGCCGACATTCTTAATCCCTGCAGTATTGTCTGTGCGTTCTTGTCAGGCACGGCGTCGATACCCTGCTTCATCAATCCCGAAAGCAGGCTATTGATGATCTTTGCGGTGTCGGGATTGTCGGCATTCATCGCGCCCCGCAGAACGAAATTGGCGCCGGTCATTGTAACGGCAGCGTAGAAGTTGCCAAAACGTGTGTCGCAACGCGGATCGCGGGTAGTATTCTCCACACCGAGCAAGCCAAAGCTCTTCGCAAACGAAGCGAGTGGCGCGCCTGAAGCAGCCATCAGCACGTTTGGATCTCTGAACAACGACTCGAGTGTTGCCGCACTGATCCTTCCGTTTCCCTCAGCCGCATCGATTGCCGATCTGAGATAAGGAAGCGTTCCTATCGCGATTGAGTTTGCAGTCAAGGGTACCGCACCAACCTCGACAAACGGTTTGAGGAGCGGGTTCTTCTCTGCTTCTGCGACTAACGGATCAATCTTCATCACTGTCATCGATTTCGATCCGTGCTTCTCAACACGCACTTTGTCTTGCAGGTAAACCTGACCGAGTGACAGAAGCGAGTCAGAGCTGAAATCTCCGCCGGCCACAATCATCACGTCGGGAGCCTTGAAGCTGAGATCGCTCGCGGGCTTGTTAAAGCGGATTGCGATCACAAGATACTCGACCGTGGCTGGATCGATTCCCGCTGCCGACTTTATGTCGCCGAAGGCTGAGCGCATCTTTGTCACGTCTGCGGGCGACATCACACGCGGCGCTGCTTCGTTAAGAATCCGTTGCGGGCTGACATAGATCAAGGCGTCGGCTTCGGGCAAGTTGGCCAAAGCCGCTGAAGGATTTTGGGCGACCGCGCGCTGGCCTATGGAGAAAACAATAAGAACGGCGATTAACAACAACTTCGAATATGTTTGTTGCAAGTCGAACCTCCGGGGACAAAAATGTTGACGCCTAATCTCTCACGCAAAGGCGCCGGGGCGCAAAGAAAAAGTACGGTTACTTGCCGATTACTTCCCGGCTACTTCCCGACTGCGCGATAACGAAAGCAACTCGCCTCGTGATCGTTGACCATGCCGACTGCCTGCATAAAGGAATAACAGATTGTAGAGCCGACAAATTTGAAGCCGCGCTTCAGCAGATCTTTGCTGAGCGCGTCGGAGATTTCCGTGCGAGCCGCGAGGGGCGCATCGGGGTTGCGTTTCAGCGGCTTGCCGTTTACAAAGCGCCAGACGTATTCATCAAAGCTGCCGAATTCGCGTTGCACTGCGAGAAAAGCGATGGCGTTTCCGATAGCGGAATTGATCTTGAGTTTATTGCGGATGATGCCGTCGTTCGCCAGGAGTGCCGCGACCTTGCGTTGATCGTATTTCGCGACTTTCTTCGGGTTGAAACGATCGAATGCAGCGCGGTAGTTATCACGTTTTCTGAGGATGGTTTCCCAGCTAAGACCGGCCTGAGCTCCTTCGAGAATCAGAAACTCAAAGAGACGGTTGTCGTCGTGAACCGGCACGCCCCACTCTTCGTCGTGATAGGCGATGGATAAGTGTGTCCTGGCCCAGAAGCAGCGCTGCATCTTGTTAATCCTGTGAATCTTGCTAATCCTGTGAAACCGATACAGGAGACTGCGAACGCACGGATTCATAGATTGCGTTCACCAATACGACCGACATAAGGCCGTCATGAGCTGTTACCAGAGGCTCTGATTCGTTGACGATCGCGTCGACAAAAGCGCGGTCCTCTTGCAAATATCCCCATTTTTCCTCGCGTGGTAATTGCTGCATGGTCTGTTCGGTAAGATGGCCCTCGAGGTTGCTGCTGCTGGTGAGACTCTCCATCTCGCGCGTCACGAGCGTTGCGTGATGGCAAAAGACTTCCACACGCTCAAACGGAAACAACCAACTCGCATCCGCCGCCGTGGCGAGGGTCGCATGCATTCCACTCGCGAACTTCAACAGCACTGAGAAGTCGTCAACCTCTTTATACTCATGCTTCGATCCGAGTGCATGCAGGCTCTCAACTTCACCAAACAGAAACCGCATCATGTCGAACATGTGGATCGGCGTCTCATAAAGAAAGCCACCCGTGACTTCCGGATCGCCGGTCCATTCCGGTTTGAGTAATTCACCGCGGTTCATCTTCACGTGCGCGGAGTGCGGCGCATAACTTTCAGAAAGCATCCGTTTCAGGTTTGCGTAAACAGGTGCGAAGCGGCGATTGTGACCCACCTGGAAGACCTTGCTCGTGTTCGAAGCTTTATCAAAAACTTTTCGCGCAGCTTCAATGCTGGTCGCGAGTGGCTTTTCACAAAATACGTGTTTGCCGGCTTCGATCGCAGCGATTGCCAGCGATACGTGCTGAGTGTTCGGAGTCGTCACATAAACTGCGTCTGCTCTCTCGAGCACTTCGAGCGGCGACGCGACGGCTGTTGCGTTGTGTGCGCCCGCGAGTTTTTCAGCCGCTGTTGGAATCACATCGTGTACTGCAGTGATTACGACGCGTTCATCGCGTGAGAGAACGCCGGCGTGCACGCCGCCGATATATCCTGCGCCGATGATTCCGATTTTGATCTGCTTCATTCTGCCTCCGCGAGGACTCGTGTCGTCGCCGCATGAGCGTCACGCGCAAGTGCAAACGGATCTCGCTCCCAGTACTCCGGACGGAATATCTCAACACTGGCAACTTTGTCGTAACCGATCTTCCGAAAAGCCGAAATCATCCGGCGTAACGGAAGAATCCCGAGACCCGGTAGCAGCCTGTGCCGATCCTCGAGTTGATCACGTGGCCGATCTTCAGCGTCGTTGATGTGAAAGATTTGAATGAGATCCGGATCGAGAGCTTCGATCATCTCCGGCGTCGAATTGCCGGCGTAAAAGTGAAAACTGTCGATTACCAACCCGAGATCTTTCCGATTAACTTCGCGCACGATATCAGCGGCCAGACCCAGCGTCGGAACGCTGCAGTCCGTTTGTCCCAGGAATTCAAACGCGAGCGAAACACCGTGCGCCGCTGAGATCTCGCACAATTCGGTCAAGACTCTGATTGACTCCGAGATCACACTCTCGCGCGCTGCGCCGCCTTTCGGCAATGGCCCGGGAACGACAACGATGCAGGGGCAACCGACTGCGGCCGCGATGCTGCTCAGCTCCTTGCATTCGCTTTTGATCGACTCGTATGCGTGGGCGTCGCGAAACGTGATGTGCTCGAGGGAGTTGATGCTCAACGGTTTGAGACCAGACTCGGCGAAGAGGTCATTCAGTTCGCTAGTGGACCTTTGTTTGAGGAAGTTTCTGAGTTTTGCTGCCCAGATTTCCACGTAATCAAAGCCTGCTGCCTTGGCTGCCTGCAGGTCCGTAGCCAGGTCAGCTCTCATCGTCGTAGCGCCGTTAAGTGCAAGTTTCATAGTTAAGAAATATAGGTCAAATTGGTCCTATAGGTCCTATTTCCGAGCCAGCATAACACGGCGCCCGACGCAGTTTGACTTTGGCGCGGGCATTAGTTAAAAGTGGCCACATAAGACAATTCAACCGCATCCCTACTCCCGGTGTGATGGCCGGGGAATCGGTTTTTCCGAAAACATAAAGGAGATACAAATGGCTCTACGACTTGGCGACATAGCACCCGATTTCACAGCAGAAACGACTGAGGGCCCGATTAATTTCCACGAGTGGCTTGGAGATAGTTGGGCAGTGTTGTTCTCCCACCCGAAAGATTTCACCCCGGTATGCACGACCGAACTGGGATACGTAGCCCGTTCAAAGCCTGACTTCGAAAAGCGCGGCGTGAAAGTGATTGGACTCAGCGTCGATCCTACTGATTCACACAAACGCTGGGCCGAGGACATCAGAGAAACCCAGGGCACCGCACTCAACTTCCCGGTGATCGCGGATCCGGATCATAAGATTGCCGAAATGTACGACATGATCCACCCAGAGATCAGCGACGTATTCACGGTTCGTTCGGTTTTTGTTATCGGCCCAGACAAGAAGGTTAAGTTGATGATCACG
>JBKPPU010000375.1:0-3481 GCA_046733695.1 Acidobacteriota bacterium | reverse complement strand
GCAGTGGGCGGATCGTTCAAGTCCTTTCTATAACCCCTCCCCCCAACGCCTTCTCAATCCCGCCCACGGCAGTGGGCGGATCGTTCAAGTCCTTTCTATAACCCCTCCCCCCAACGCCTTCTCAATCCCGCCCACGGCAGTGGGCGGATCGTTCAAGTCCGAGCTATTTATCGAGCAAGATAAATAGAAGGGACTTGAAGTATCCGCCCACTGCCGTGGGGCGGGATTAGAATGCGAATTTGGGAATGAGTTTTAGAAGGGACTTGAAGTATCCGCCCACTGCCGTGGGGCGGGATTAGAATGCGAATTTGGGAATGAGTTTAGAAGGGACTTGAAGTATCCGCCCACTGCCGTGGGGCGGGATTAGAATGCCAATTTGGGAATGAGTTTTAGAAGGACTTGAACGATCCGCCCACTGCCGTGGGCGGGATTCAGGAGTTTTTACAAAGCTCCTTCCCGGAACTTATCTACGTTTCAAGCGTCTAAACCAATCAGCATTGACACTTGAAAGGACCACCGCAATGAGTAAGCTGCGCAGAGATTTGCGATTAGCGATGGCCGGGGCTTGCTCCGGATTATTTTCCGTCAGCATGTACCTTCTCGCTGCTCGGGTTACAACGTATTACGATTACCTACAGTTTATAAATGCCAACGGCTACGAAATAAAATACGAAGCCGTCGTCGAGGATCTATGGTGGATTCCGATTACTGCATGGCACGTCGTGCTATCAATCGTAGCCTCACTGCTCGTACACCGTTATGTGGCCACAGGTCGCGTATCAACATTTCTACGCTGGCAAGC
The DNA here is from genome assembly GCA_046733695.1 of Acidobacteriota bacterium. Classification (GTDB taxonomy): domain Bacteria; phylum Acidobacteriota; class Blastocatellia; order Pyrinomonadales; family Pyrinomonadaceae; genus PSRF01. Next base: position 2,679 of record JBKPPU010000375.1, on the reverse strand, counting down.
GATCGGTTTCCTACCACTCATTGGCTGGGTACTCTCGGCGTTCATCGCGATAAGCCTCGAGTGTCTAATTCGTGGACGAAGCTGGCCCATCGAGCAAGTCTGGGGCATGATCAAGTTCATACCGCTTGCTCAATTCGTCGCGGCAGTATTCGCGTCGAATGTGCTATATGGCACTGCCGTCCAGGCAGCGGCTGCGGAAAGCCTGAACGAGCAAACTCAAACCAGTCAGAGTGAAGCCTGACGTTCCTTTGTCCTTGCCTTCCAGAAACGTTTTTGACCCTTTCTGTCATTAGTCAATGAAGGGATATTTCGGTGGCGGCGAATGTGCCGCCAGATTCATTGACATTCTGGAGTAGTTTCTGTCTAACCGCCGCGGAATCACACGGTTACTCACCCTTCCACCGGGAATTCACGCGCGCAACCAGGCCGAGAAGGCCGGACGTTGGTAGTCATGTCAGAAGATTTTACCAATCGAGACTGGGAAATCCTGATCAAGAGGATCAGAGACAAGAAATGTACGCCGTTTCTTGGAGCTGGAGCGTGTCATGGCGTGCTGCCTCTCGGCGGTGACATAGCGCGAGAGTGGGCAAACCAATATCAGTACCCGCTCGACGACTCCTCCAACCTGGTTGCCGTTGCTCAATACCTCGCGCTGAAGAACGACCGGATGTTTCCAAAGGAAGAGCTGGTCAGGATGTTTGCCGAGTTTGCATCTCCGGATTATGCCAGTCCGTCTGAGCCGCACTCCATACTCGCCGGTTTGTCGCTCCCAATGTTCGTAACGACAAACTACGACAACTTCATGACTCAAGCTCTGAAGAAAAAGGAAAAAGACCCGCGCCAGGAGCTTTGCCGCTGGAACAAGTACATCAAAGACACGCCTTCGATCTTCGATACTGATTTCAGTCCGACTCCTGCACAGCCAGTGGTATTCCACCTGCACGGTTACAACCCACTGGCAGAGTCTCTCGTACTCACGGAAGACGACTACATGGATTTCCTCGTCAACATTTCCGTTGACGATCAGTTGATGCCACCGATTGTTCGCCGGGCGCTCACCGGAAGCACGCTGCTCTTTGTTGGTTATCGAATCGCGGATTGGAACTTTCGCGTGCTCCTGCGAAGCCTGTCGAGATACATGGAATCAGGACTGCAGCGAACTCACTTCGCAGTTATCACGCCGCCTCAGACTACGGGCGACCTGCAGGTGAAGGCCCAGGAATATCTCTCGGATTACTACGAAAATATCGACGTCCGAGTCTTCTGGGGAACGGCCGCAGAATTTTTGGGCCAGCTACGACAACGAATGGCAGCATAGGGGTGACAAGATGGTTATGGTCGAGACACAGACACAGACAGAAACACTGCAACGGTTAACCGAAGCAGATTGGAAGGTCCTGATTGCGAGGATCAACGACAAGAAGTGTACTCCGATCCTGGGAACCGGAATGCGTTCAAAAGTCCTCACGCTTCGCGCGAAGATTGCGCAGGAGTGGACTCAGGAAGAGGGATACCCGTTCGACGACACGAATAACCTCGCGCGCGTCGCACGTTTTCTATCGCTCAAATACGACGCGGAATACGCAAGGCGAAAGCTGGTGGAGCAAATGTCCACCATCACACCGCCTAACTATAAGGATCCCGATAATCCTTATCGTATCCTCGCCGACCTCGGATTGCCTGTTTACATCACAACCGGCTACGACGATTTCATGTTTCAAGCCCTGAAGCATGCTGAGAAAGACGTTAAGCGAGAACTTTGTCGTTGGAACAGAGTTATCAGTGAAGGTCCTACCGTCTTCACTGACGGTTTTACGCCTTCAGCCGCCACTCCCGTGGTGTTTAATTTCCACGGCGTGACCGAGGAACTCGACTCGCTGGTCCTCACTGAAGACGACTATTTCGAGTTCCTGATGAATGTCTCGAAAGACGGGAAGCTAATCCCGCCGCGAATCGAAAAAGCGATGACGGGTTCGTCTCTGCTGCTGCTGGGTTATCGGCTCAGCGACTGGGATTTCCGAGTCATGTTCCACTTGCTCGCGAGTTATTTGGAGATCACGACCAGCCGAACTCACGTCGCGGTACAGATAGCACCCATACCTGATGAGGCGCCGGAAGATCAGAGAAAACGTGTTCAGGGATACATGGACATGTATTTCGAGAAGTACAAGAAACTGGACATCCGCATTTACTGGGGAACGTGTCGAGAATTTTTACTGAAGCTTCGAGATCGGCGGAACGGAAATGGAAACCATTAATGCACCATACATTGGCCCACGCCCGTTCGAGCAAAGCGATCGGGCGATCTTCTTTGGCAGAACTCAGGAAGCCAACGAACTGGTATCACTGATTACTGCTCATCCAGTGGTCCTGCTATACGCCCAGTCGGGCGGCGGCAAAACCTCGATCGTAAAAGCAGGACTTATTCCCCTGCTCGTTGACGAAGAAAAGTTCCACGTGTTTCCTCCGATGCGCGTCAGGGAAAACGTCGCCGGATGCAAGCCTGAGGGCGTCAAGAATATTTACATGTTCAATGCGCTCTCGAGCATTTCGCCTCCCGGAGCGGTGAACGGTTTCGCAAAACTGTCGCTGACCGATTACCTCGCCTCGTCTAAACCGATGGGTGAGAACGGCGATGCGGATTGTCCAACCGTCGTCATCTTCGATCAGTTTGAGGAG
>JBKPPU010000374.1:0-11821 GCA_046733695.1 Acidobacteriota bacterium | reverse complement strand
GCAACTTGTTTTGGGAGAAATCTAACTGATGGCTTCAAATTATTCGAAATACTCGCCAACCGCGATAATCAATACACCTCCTGAACAACGTAGACACCTGCTGGCACGACTTTGGTTACCAACTGTCCTGCTGTTATCACTCGCCGCAGGCGGACTGACCGGCATCATTGCTGCCTACGAGCTGAACTACTCGCGCGCAGCAAACGAAGTCGCCGCGCTCGCGACCTATCGTCCGAGTGTCGTCACACGTGTCTACGCTGACGATGGTGAAACGGTCATCGGTGAATTCGCGCTGGAGAAAAGAATCCCACTCAAATACGAAGAGATTCCTTTAGTCCTCAGAAACGCAATCCTCGCCGTCGAAGATGTGCGGTTCTACGATCACATCGGCATCGATCCGATCCGCATCATGGGCGCCGCGTGGAAGAATCTCACCACCGACCGCGTCGAAGGCGGATCAACGCTGACGCAACAGCTGACCAAAAACCTCTTTCTTTCAAAAGAACAAACCTACACGCGCAAGGTAAACGAGTGGATCCTGGCACTCCAGATCGAGCGGTATTACACCAAGAACCAGATCATGGAGTTGTACACAAACCACATGTTTCTTGGCGCAAACGCATACGGCATGGAAGCGGGCGCCGAGACTTATTTCGGAAAACCGGCAAAGGACCTGACACTTGGCGAAGCAGCGTTGCTCGCCGGAATTCCCAAAGCTCCCAGCGATTACTCGCCCACATCAAATCCGGCCAAAGCAAAAGAGCGGCGCGATCTCGTGCTCGACCTGATGGCCAAAAACGGATTTGCGACGCAAGCTGACGTTGATGCCGCCAAAGCGAAACCGATTCAACTTGCCGATACCGCTTACTACCAGTCGCAGCACAAATCGACTCCTTACGATTACCCGGTCGAGTACATTCGTCAGGAACTGGAAGACAAGTACACGACACGCGTGGCACAGGGTGGTCTCTCCGTTTACACGAGCATTAACGTCGAAGCACAGAAGAGAGCATACGAAGTGTTGCGCGCCGGCCTGCGAAATTACGACCGCACGCACAGCGGCTGGCGCTCGAACTACACGATGATTCCAACCACCGCAAATAACGGTGAAGGTCCGGCAACAGCGCAGGAACTGAGCAACTACAAACATCCGGATTGGTATGGCAACGACTATGAGCCCGGCCGGCACTTGATGGGCCTGATCATGAAAGTTGACCGCACGCGTAACGAAGCGACCGTGCGTTTCGGCAATTTCACTGCAACGGTGACTGCTGCCGACATGGGTTGGGGCAAACGACAACCGGAAAACGAATTCAAGAATGGTCACCTCGCGGAGTTTGAGATCAAGGAAGTCGACGAAAAGAACCGGCGTTTAAAGGTTGAACTCTCGCAGGTTCCCGGCGTGCAGGGCGCAATGATGACGCTCAACGCGAAGACGGGCGAGATCGTCACGATGATCGGCGGTTACGATTTCTACACCAACAAATTCAACAACGCCACTCAGGCATATCGACAAACAGGTTCCTGCTTCAAGCCATTCATTTACACGGCCGCCGTCGAATGGGGAATGACGCCTGACACTCCTGTCAGCGGTGCACCGATCAGTATCGGCGACTGGCAACCACACAACTACGACGGTTCGCTTGGTGGTCCTGACCTGCCGTTGAAGACCGCGCTCGCGAAGTCGATGAATATTCCGGCAGTGCACCTGTTGCAAACAGTTGGTATTCAAACTGGCGCGCAAATGGTCCGTCGTTTCGGCGTCAAAGTTCCGATGTCGCCTTATTTGCCATCCGCACTCGGCGCGACCGAAGTTCCACTCGATCAAATGGTCTCGGCTTATTCCGCGTTTCCAAACAAGGGAATCCGCGTCGAGCCGCATCTGATCCGCAAAGTTCTCGATCGCGATGGCGCCACTCTCGAAGAGTGGGAAAGAACAACGTACAAGGTGATGAATGAGTATGTCGCCTTGACGATGGTCGGCCTGATGCGCGGCGTAGTTACCGGCGGCACCGCGACCGCAGCGATGGCTCTTCCGATTCCAGTAGCCGGCAAGACCGGTACGGTCAACGACCACACGGACGTTTGGTTTATCGGCTACACGCCGACATACGTTACAGGCGTTTGGATGGGTTATCCCGGCAAGAAGAAACCGCTGGGCAACGACATGACCGGTGGCCACGGCGCGCTCCCGATGTTTATCGACTTCATGAAGACATTTCTCAAAGACAAACCCAAGGAGGAGTTTCCGAAGGCTCCGGAGATGCCGGAAGACATGCGAGAACTCTTCCGCCAACGCCAGAGAGAACTGGCAGCCGAGCGTGCGGAATTGGCCGCAGAAGCCGAGAAAACTGAAGACGAGAGTGCGTTGCCACCGGGCCCCACTGAACCTAAGCTCGAACAAGTGACAATGCCGCCACCGCCGAAGGCTGACGAGGACTCACCGAAGGCACAACCAAAGGCTGAAGTTCCTTCACCAAAGGTTGACGCCACTCCGCCACCCGCAACACGCCCACGCGAAGCTGAACCAGCCAAGAAAAAGGGCAAGAAGGGCGACGGCGAACCCTAGCTACTAAACCGCCACAAAAAGGCACAAAAAGCACAAAGATTCAGGCTGAGTCTTTGTGCTTTTTGTGCCTTTTTGTGGCTATACTACCTGCACAATTTATACAGAATGGAATATGAACAATGCGTGCCTTGATCACTCTTGTGCTGCTCGTTTCGACCGTGATGATTGCCAACACCGAAGACAATCCGTTGCTCGCTAAATGGGAAGGCCCTTACGGCGGCGTCCCGCCGTTTGATCGGGTGCAAATCCCGCTCTTCAAACCAGCCCTCGAAGCTGGTATGACGGAACAGCTCGCCGAGATCGAGAAAATTGCAAACAATCCCGCTCCACCCGATTTTGAGAACACAATCGTCGCCCTCGAGCGCGCGGGCAACACCCTCGACCGGGTGAGCACATTGTACGGAGTTTGGGGGGCAACGATGGCCAGCCCCGACTTCCAGGTGGTGCAGCGAGAGATGGCGCCGCGTCTCGCCGCGTTCTCCGATCAAATCACGCAGAATGAACCACTGTTCAAACGAATCGAGGCCGTCTACAACTCACCCGCGAAAGCAAAGCTGAATCCGGAACAGCAACGCCTGACGTGGCTCTACTACACAAACTTCGTACGCGCCGGCGCGCGTCTGAAGGCTGACGCCAAGAAACGTCTTTCGGAGATCAATCAACAGCTCGCGGGTCTCTATACGAAGTTCAGCCAGAACGTGCTCGCCGAAGAAACCGATCAGTTTCTGGTGTTGAAGAGTGAGGAAGAACTTGCGGGACTTCCGCAGTCACTTCGCGATGCTGCCGCCGCAGCCGCCGAGACTAAGAAACAACCCGGTACTTGGGTCATCATGAACACGCGTTCGTCGATCGATCCGTTTTTGACTTACTCCGATCGTCGCGACCTGCGCGAAAAGGCGTGGCGCATGTTCGTCAACCGCGGCGACAACGGCGACGAACACGACAACAACGCCATCATCACCGAGATCCTGCAGCTGCGTGCGGAGCGCGCAAAACTCCTCGGCTTCCCCACCCACGCGCACTGGCGTCTGGAAAATTCGATGGCCAAAACTCCTGAGCGCGCCATGGAATTGATGGAAGCGGTCTGGAAGCCTGCCGTAGCACGCGTGCACGAGGAAGTTGCTGACATGCAGGCACTCGCAGACAAAGAAGGCGCGAAGATCAAGATCGAGCCGTGGGATTACCGGTATTACATGGAGAAGGTACGGAAAGCCAAATACGATTTGGACCAGAACGAGATCAAGCCTTATCTCCAGCTCGAGAAACTGCGTGAAGGCATCTTCTGGGTCGCAGGCGAGCTCTTCAATTTCAACTTCACGCCGGTAACAAACGTCCCGGTTGCTCATCCCGACATTCGCGTTTGGGAAGTCACGGACAAGACAACGAAGAAGCACATCGGTCTCTGGTATTTTGATCCTTATGCACGCGCGGGCAAACGCTCTGGTGCGTGGATGAATGCCTATCGCACGCAGGAACGCGTCAACGGCAACATCACTACGATCGTTTCCAACAATGCGAATTTCGTGAAGGGCAAACCCGGCGAGCCTGTGCTCATTTCATGGGACGATGCCACTACGATGTTCCATGAGTTTGGACACGCACTGCACGGCTTGAACTCAGACGTGACGTACCCATCGTTGTCGGGAACCGCCGTCGCACGCGATTACGTCGAATTTCCATCGCAACTACTCGAGCACTGGCTCTCCACTCCCGAAGTGCTGCAACGCTTCGCGCTTCACTACCAAACCGGAAAGCCGATCCCGCAAGAACTCGTCGACAAGATCAAACGTTCGGCGACCTTTAATCAGGGATTTGCAACTGTCGAATATCTGTCGGCGGCGCTGGTTGACATGAAGTTGCATCTTGCGGGCGATCGCAAGATCGACCCGGACGCATTCGAGCGCGAGACTCTCGCACAACTCGGCATGCCGAAGGAGATCGTGATGCGTCATCGCACGCCGCAATTCCTGCACATCTTTTCAAGCGATTCGTACTCGGCGGGCTATTACAGTTACCTGTGGTCTGACGTTATTACGGCGGACGCTTTCGGGGCTTTCGTTGAGGGGAAGGGGCCGTACGATAAAACTGTCGCCGAACGTCTGCGCAAGTACGTCTTCTCAGTCGGCAACACCGTCGATCCGGCTGACGCCTATCGCCAGTTCCGCGGGCGCGATCCGAAGATCGATGCGTTGATGAAGAAGCGCGGGTTCGCGACAAAAAGCTAAGCCAAACAAAGCAATAGGTCCTATAGGACATATAGGACCTATTGTTGTTTGTTTTTGTGGCTAGTTGCGGCGGCCGCCCATCAATCTGAGGATGAAGAAGAAGAGGTTGATGAAGTCGAGATAGAGCGAGAGGGCTCCGACCACGGCGTACGCTCCTACGCGTCCATCAGGCAGCGCCACAGCCATCTGTTTGAGTCGCTGCGCATCCCAGGCAGTTAGACCGGTAAATACCAGCACCCCGACCACGTTGATCACGAACATCAGCACGTCGTTGAACCAGAAGATACTCACGACCGATGCGATGATCAGACCAATCAGTCCCATGAACATGAACTGCCCCACGCCCGCCAGGCTGCGCTTCGTCAGGCTGCCGAAAACGGCCATTGCGCCGAACGTTCCTCCGGCAACCATGAAGGCCGAGACAATCGACGCGCCGGTGTAAATCAGGAATATGACTGAGGACGTGACACCTACCATCGCCGAGTACACCATGAAAAGCACCGCGGCCGTCACGGGCGACACCTTATCCACTCGCGCCGACAGGTAGAACACCAGTCCCAACTGTCCGAACAGCAGAATCCAGAACAGAATTCGATTAAGAATCAGAGTTTCTATTAACGCGGGCGAGGATGCGACGACCACGGCGGTCCCGGCTGTCAGCAACAGCCCCAGAAACATCCACCCGTAAACTTTGGCCAAAAACGCTGTAACGCGAACATCCCTAACATCGGCGGAAACAAACGACGATTGATTCCAACTCATCTTTTAACTCCTTGTCGGGCCTTCCCAACTATTTCCAACGCCGCCATTATACCAAAACGCTCGTCCGGTCTTCAGTCACGTCCCCGGAAACTATTGACAGGTCGACCAACGGGAAGGAATTATCGTTGGTGAGCATGTGGAGAATGAAACTCAGGAGGAGATATGTTCATTAGAAGCTTCTTGGTGGTGATGGTTATCGGGCTGTTTGCCACCCCGGCGCTCAGCCAATTTGGTCCGTCAAACAGACTGGTGGATATGGCGGCGCGCTTGTCGCGCGAGGCCGAAAACCTCGCGGACGCGAACTACAGTAGTTACACAAACTCGTCGCGCAACAATCGAAACGAGATCGAAGCCGTGATGCTCACGCAACAATTTGCAGGTGCGTCACGAATTTTTTACCGCATGACGGTCGACAGGCGTCGTAATCAGGATCTCCGGGACGCGTTCGATGTGCTGTCACGGCTGGCCCGGACGGTAGAACAAAACAATCTGCAGCAAAGCTCCTGGTATAACATCCGGCAATTACTGTCAGATATCTCGCGTGAAGTTTCCGCCAATCAAAATCCTGGTCCATTTCCTCCAGGCACCGGTGATCGTAGTGGTCGCATGACTTGGCGTGGCCGCGTCGACGATGACGTCCGCATCAGAATTCGTGGCGGTTCCGCCGACGTCGAGACACTCGGCGGCACTCCTTATTACGACTCACAACCCAACTTTGAGAATTCACTGCCAAATCGACGCGTCACGGTGAGAATTACAAACAAAAAAGGTCGCGGAGAAATCTTCATCGAGCAACAGCCATCGCGCGAGAACGACTTCACCGCCGTTATCCGCATCAGGGACACACGCGGCGGCGCAGACAATTACGAATTCACACTGGAGTGGCAGTAACACATAGGTCCTATACTTGGCTGTATAGGACCTATTTTTCAATAATGATCTCGTCCACGAAGAGCCACGCATCGCCACCGCTTCCGGGATGCCATGCGGGGACCTTTCCGATGTTTTGAGCTCGAATTCTTACGTAGCGCACATTCACCGGCAAGATCTTGCTTCCGATTTCGTCTTTAGATACACCTTGACCTTCTGGTGTGTCTGAACCTTCACCATAAAAGGAAAAGCCTCCACCGAACGTCTTGCCGTCGACCGAGAACTCAACGCCGACGTGCCTTGGCATGAAGATCCACGAGCCGGTGTCGTGTAAGACACCCAGGGCAACCTTCGAAACCTGCTGCACTTCTCCAAGGTCCACCACAACAACCAGATCCTTAGCCTGATATCCTTGCCATGCACCGTCGCTATGGTTGGTCGTTCCCCGGATGCCATCGATCAATGCAAGGTCGCCACCACCCGTGTATTGCGAACTGTATTTTGACTCCAACGTGATCTTCCAATCGTGTGGAAGGCGATGGTACTTCGCGGTCACCACCAGACTGCGCCTGTCACCATCAACAGCAAACGCTTTCACCGTCGTATCGGCATTGATGAAAAACGGTTTCGTAAATCTCTGCGACTTAGCCGTGGGTTCTGAGCCATCGGTGGTGTAGTAAATCTCGACTGGCTTCCCCTGAATCGAAGCGAACGAGATCTCCTGGCGACTTCGAAACGTTCGGCCTGCCGCTCTGATCACGGGAACAGGAACGATCTCAGGACCGGCAATGTGCGACACAGGCTCGTTCCCTGCTCCCGTTCCCCAGTTCAGATTCGGCTGAGATCCCATTCGCAAAACGAGCTCGCCTCCGGCCATCAGATCGCTATGTTCCAGAAACGACTTTGTGTACGGCTTTCCATTCAGCGTCGCCGATTGGATGTAGACATTGCGCTCAGAAACGCCACTGGCACGAACGACAAACGATTTGCCATTCTCCAGATTGAAGCGCACCTCGGGAAACAACGGGGAGCCAATCACATAAATCGTCGAACCCGGAGTCACCGGATAAAATCCAGCCGCACTCAACACATACCACGCCGACATCTGCCCACAATCTTCATTGCCAATCAAACCATCGGGATCGGGCTTGTAAAACTGATCCATGATCTGACGAACACGCGACTGCGTCTTCCACGGCTGGCCCACATAATTGTAGAGATAGGCCATGTGATGACTCGGCTCATTGCCGTGCGCGTACTGACCTATCAATCCGGTTATGTCGACCTGCTCGCGTCCAGTCGTCTGACTCTCTGCGGCAAACAACTGATCGAGTTTCTCAGCAAACTGACGACGACCACCCATCAATGCAATCAAACCACTCACATCCTGGGGCGCGAAGAACGTGTACTGCCACGAATTTGCCTCCGTGAATCCGAACGAGACCTCACGCGGATCGAAAGGTTCGAGCCAATTACCGTTACTACGCGGGCGCATAAAGCCTGACGCAGCATCGAACATGTTTTTGTACGACTGTGCGCGTGCGTTATAGCGCTCGTAATCGGCTGTCTTGCCGAGCCTGCGCGCTACCTCCGCGATGCACCAATCGTCATAGGCGTATTCGAGCACTTTCGACACTGACTCGCGTTCGTCTTCCATCGAGATAAAGCCCTGATCGATGTAAGCGCCCAGCCCACGGTGTTGCCGTAGTTCGGCACTATGCTTCATCGCCTCGAAAGCTTTATTCAGATCAAAGCCACTGATTCCCTTAGCCGCCGCATCCGCAATAACAGAAACGGCGTGGTAACCGATCATCGTGTCAGTCTCATTCGCCGCCAGTTCCCAAACAGGCAGACGTCCACCCTGTTCGTACTGCACAAGGAACGTGCGAATGAAATCGCGCGTGTGCTTTTGATCGATGATGTTGTAGAGCGGGTGTGCGGCGCGAAACGTGTCCCACAGCGAGAACACAGTGTAGTTCGAGAAGTCATCAGCTTTGTGAATCTTAAAATCGCGCCCGCGGTAACGACCATCGACGTCCATGAAGAGGTTGGGCGCCGACATCGCGTGATAGAGCGCGGTATAGAAATTGGTTAACTGCGCCTCTGTTCCACCTGTCACCTGTATCTTCTTAAGCTCGGCGTTCCATGCGGCAGCAACATCGGCTCTGACTTTGTCGAAGTTCCAGGTATTCAACTCTGTGCGCAGATTCCTCAACGCGCCGTCCACATCAACTGAAGAGATTGCAACTTTCACCAGTAGCGGCTCACCGCTGCGCGTATCGAAGCGGAAATAGGTTCTTAACTCGCGACCCGTCGTGTCGTATGAGGTGAACGGCTGCGAAAACTCCGCAGCGAAATAGACAATCTGATCTTTGGCCCAAGCCTGCGAGCGTCTCCAGCCGACGATCGTCGTCTTGCTTATGCGGCGAAGGTCCGAATCGATGACCTTATCGCGGTGTGCAAGATCGATGATGACGTTGGCGTTCTCAGTCTTTGGGAAAGTGTAACGATGCAGGCCGGTGCGGGCTGTGGCAGTGAGTTCGACGAGAATGTTGTCGTCGTCGAGTTTGACTGAATAGTAACCAGGCGCGGCGAACTCATTGCGGTGTTGGAAGGCTGCGGAGTCGGCGAGTTTAAGGCTGGGTAACAACAGGATGTCGCCGTAGTCGGAGATGCCTGTACCGCTGAGATGTGTGTGACTGAAGCCATAGATTTTTGAATCTGAATAATGATAGCCGGAGCAGCCGTCCCACCCGGTGAGTCTGGTGTCAGGACTCAGTTGGACCATGCCGAACGGAACAATCGCGCCGGGGAACGTATGGCCGTGTCCACCGGTTCCGACGAAAGGGTTGACGTAGCGCGTGAGATCGCGTTGTGCAGAGACTTGCAGCGGGAGAATAAGAAGGCAGAGAAGAATTATGAGTCGCATGGAGCTTAGCGTTAGTTTCACAGGATTACGAAGATTTGCATGATTTACAAGATTCAATCCTGTCAATCATGGAAATCCTGTAATCCTGTCTCCAACTACCTCAAGGAGCAATCGCGATCGAGTAAATCAGCCTCTCGAGCGCCTGCAGATCTCGGAGATCGAGCACCTCGACCGGCGAGTGACTATAACGACCAGGCCACGACAAACTAACGTGCAGCACACCGTAGCGCACAAAATCTGAACCATCAGTACCACCATTCGTGGCGCCCACCTGAATCGGTATCGCATTCCCGCGCGCGATGCTCAGGAGTCGGTCCAACTCCGGCAGCGGCGCGACTGCGGAGTTATCGAGCCCACGAATGACTGCACCATGCCCGAGCGGCGCATACGCGAAGCGAGTACTCTCCGCCGGCGAATCTGAAGAAACAAACGTATCTACGCTGTAAACTCTCTTGACTAGCGTCCCATAGTGCTTCGCTAGTGCTATCGCACCTTCAAGTCCCGTCTCTTCACGCACAGACCACGCGAAGATAACTTTGCGTTTAAGAGTTGCAGGTGTGACTCTTCGGGCCGCCAGCACGAGCGCGGTAGAACCGGCTCGATCGTCAAGCGCGCGTGCTGTGAAACGAGTGCTACCTAAACGAGTCGCACTCTTGAAAGCGGTTACTGATGAACCGTTCGTGACCCCTCGTTTCTTCAAACCGTCGGCATCCATTCCAAACCATGCGGTCAATGCTTCCGGTTGTTTCGTCGTAGCCGTATCTCGCGGAACGAAAACGCCGGGCAGTGGCGAGTCTCCTTTACGATCGAGATGAAGTAGCGCAGGTTGGCCTTCCCATAATGACGGAAAGAGTCCGCCGCGCGTGCGCAACGACACCGTCCCGTCGGAAGCAATGTTCGTCACTTCAAAACCGACTTCATCCTGGTGTGCGATAAACATCAACGGGTCTCGATCTGGTCCAACTTCCAGGATCAGATTTCCGTCGTTATCAGTGCGAGTGAGCGGTCGCGCCCAGGCAGGAAGCGCAGCGATGATTGCTTCACGAACCGGTCGTTCGTGGCCCGACACGGCGGGAACATCAGCCAACGACTTCAGCAGGTTTGCAGTTACTGAAAACGCATCCTGGCGCTGAGCCGGAGAGGGATGAAGCGAAAACGAGACAAATCTACGTGCCGGTTCAAAGCTGACGCCGGCAATTTTTTCAACTGCAGTGAATAGTTGTTCAGCATCCGAAACTTTCACCGTTTCAACGAGCGTTCCCGGGAAACGAACACGCGGAGCGAGTATCGTGACTGAAGTGAGTCCGGTAGATTCCGGAAGATAGGCCGGCTTCTCAACCAGTCTTTGAGTAAAGCCTTCGGCACCACTAGGACCTTCCGTCGACTGCTCCAGCAGCGTCACTCCATCAACACGCCCCAGCGATCGCAACACTGCTTCCAATCCGTCATGACCGAAGCTGCGCAACGTGGTAAGTAGAAAGATCGTTTCGCCCGTATCGACTTTGCCCTGTGCTGCGTGAGCTACTGCCGCACAACCAACCCGCATACCGGCGAATGACCCCGCGACGAAACCTGCGTACGGCCAGCCTGCAGAGTCGCGCACCACGGGATCCAGCATTTCGATCCCGAGACGTTGCACATCAGTCCTGGAGGTAGCTCCAACATCAACCCACAAATCGTCGAGCGTCGTAACCGCCGCATTAGGCACTCGGGCGCGTTGCAAGTGAGTGCTCTTGACGATGACAACTCCGGGAACAGTTCCTGTGCGTGTCAAAACTTTGATTCGCTGTCCCTCGTGAAACTGGATCCAGAGTGAATGCTGCCGGCCTGCGCCTGCTTCGCGTAGACGCAAGTATCCGTCGTCAGTGATTTCCGTTACGGCGAAGCCTGGATGATCGAGCGCACAAGCCACCACGCGGCGCGGGCTCCCACTGCCTTTGCGCAGGATGAGATTGCCTAAATTGTCACGCTTCCAACCCGGCAACGCCCGCATGATTTCATCAGTCGCCAGATACTCCCGGCCCGGTGGAGCGTCGAGATCGATCCAACTCACGAATGAAAATTCATTCAGTCCATCTTGTGCATGTGCGTTGACCGCAAGCACAAGAGTCAGCAGCAGAGTCTTGGGGAGACGGAGATGTTTGCTCATTCAGTTTAGACAGGATTTCAGGATGACAAGATTTACAGGTTCAGTGTAGCAAATAGTATCTTGCGCATTAAAAAATTTAATGCGATACTGCGTCCCCTCCGTCCCAGACACAACTCTCGAACTAAGCGGCAGATTTTATCTCCAGGTCATCCGTTTTCCTCCCGTAGTCCAATTGCTATCTATGCGCTTCGTATTTATGAAATCCGCAATGTTGTCTTTCCCGCTTGTTATCGCGGCCGTTGCGGGCGGCGCCCACACCCCCACCAACCTTACTTACTGGAGGAAAAGAGTATGAAGAAAGTTTGCGCGTTACTTAT
>JBKPPU010000373.1:0-24009 GCA_046733695.1 Acidobacteriota bacterium | reverse complement strand
AAAAGGAAAAGTGTTTTCATCCACGTTTAGTTTAGATATGGTTTACTTTGCTGTAACACAGTTTACCTAAAGTGCCTGCAATTGAAACTCGCAGCGATAGACATCGGATCGAATTCCATCAAACTCGCCGTCGTTGACGCGACCGGCAGCAATTCGTTTGCGGTCGTCACACGCGAGAAGGAAGCCATCAGACTCGGACGTGAGACGCTCCAAAAGCGCCATCTCTCACGCGACGCGATCGAGCGCGCCGTAGCCTGCATTCAGCGATTCAAAACGATTGCCGAAACTCATCAGGCGGAGAGCATCGTCACCGTTGCGACTGCATCCGTGCGCGAAGCAAACAACGCCGCGCATTTTATCAAGGCTGTCGAGCAGAACACCGGGCTGCGCGTCGAGGTTCTTTCAGGCATCGAAGAGGCGCGTCTCATTGGTCTGGCTGCGTCTCATGGTTGTGCGCTCAAAGATGCGACGAACCTCAACATCGACATTGGCGGCGGTTCGACAGAGATTTCCGTTTTCTGCAATGGCGCTTCGGTCTCGCTACTGTCGTTAAAGCTCGGAGCCGTCAGACTAACAGAACGCTACCTAAAATCCGATCCGCCAAAAGCCAGGGAGATCGCTGCGCTCAAAGCCGAAGTGCACGCGGCTTTCGAACGCCCGCGCCGCGAGCTTCGCAACGTTCGCTGGCAACAAGCTTCAGGCACTTCAGGAACGATACTCTCGATCGGCGGCGTGCTCCGCGACGCTGATTCAAATAATGGTGATCGGAAGAACCAGGCGGTTCAACCGACAGAGACTGACATTCCGCTCAGCAAGCTGGCGGACTTGACTGCACAGCTCGCGAACATGGACATGGCCCAGCGGCGCGCGCTGCCGGGAATTACCTCGCAAAGGTCTGAGATCATAGCTGCCGGGAGCCTCATTCTGGAAGGAGCGATGCGGGCACTCGGGATCAATGTCATACGAACGTGCGACTGGTCACTACGCGAGGGCGTGATTATCGACAGCTTGCGCGAAGTCGAGGATGAATCGCGTCCGGCGCCGAATTTTGCGGATCAAAAACTCAGAGCCGTCCACGCCGTCGGCCGACGGTTTGGTTATGAAGAGAGTCACGCGCGACAGGTCGCAAAACTCGCTGAGAAGATCTTCGACTGTCTCGCGCCAACAGAAAATCTTTCCAGGCACCAGCGCACGCTCATGATGGCAGGCGCGTTGCTGCACGACATCGGCTATCACATCGCGCATGAGTCGCACCAGAAGCACGCACTCTACCTGATCAAGAATTCTGAGTTGACGGGCTTTTCCGAGGCTGAGCGTGCGGTAATCGCGAACATCGCGCGTTATCATCGTGGGCCATTGCCGAAGAAACGCCACACAGATTTTGCAGCGCTTAATTTTCCCGACCGGGAGATTGTCTGCAAGCTGGCTGCGATCGTGAAACTGGCCGATGCGTTGGACCGAAGTCACGATAGTCGTGTTTACGATCTACAGTTCAACTTGCAACCGGGCCGCTTGCGTGTGGAGCTGCTCAGTGAGCAGGATGTTGAGAATGAGTTATCGGAAGTGCAACGAAAACGAGATCTTTTTGAAGAGTCGTTCAAACGAAATCTGAGTTTCGGCATCCGCAGATTACGCAGATAAATGGCCAAAGCAAAACGAATCAAGGGAATCAAATGCAATTCCGAAGCTCCTGCCGGGATGAAGCTCGTGCTCATGACGAGGTTCGGAGAGTTACATCACTTCCGTGCTGCGGCGCTTGATTGGAGCGATCCGGAAGGGGTGCACTCGATGCGCGTCGCTTCGCGGCGTTTGCGCAGTGCGCTGCGAGATTTCACACCTTACCTGCACAAACGCCGGCTCTCTTCTGTTCTCAAGTCGTTGCGCGACATCGCTGATGCGCTTGGTGAAGTGCGCGATCAGGACGTCGCGATTATGGCGCTGGAGAAACTGCAAACACACACACCGCATGAAGTGTCTCCGGCACTCAAACAGTTCATCGACGCGCGGAAGACGATTCGCGATCAGGCGCGCGAAGAGCTCTTGACGATGTTGGCGGAGGAGCAGCTCAAAGAACTGGAGCTGAGTTTTACCACGGCTGTTGATGAGGCAACGGTTGGAGGAACTACGAAAGCGCAGCCGCCCCTTCTGATCAGCTTTCGGAAAATGTCTCGCGCGGTGATTCTCGATCGCCTGAAGGAGTTGGAAAAGCTGAGTAACGGATTGTTCCGGCCATTCGAAGTCGAGACTCTTCACGATATGCGTATTGCCGCGAAGCGATTACGTTACGCGATCGAGTTGTTTGAGCAGTGTTGGGGAAGGTCGATTGCGACCTACGCGAAACGTGCGGCTCAATTGCAAACGGCGCTCGGCGACGTTCACGACTGCGACGTCTGGATCGAGAGTTTTGGCAACGAGATCAATAAGGGAAGAAAAGAGAAACGAGACGAGAATCTCAATGGCTTTGTGTGGTTGTTGAGTCATTTTGTTAAGCTTCGCACGAAGCATTTGCGGAAGGCGCTAAGCCTCTGGCGCGACTGGGAAGCCAAAGATCTGAGCGGAAGACTTCGCACGGTTCTGGACTCAGAACCAAAACCCCCGCACCCGCGCCGCACGAATAAAGAAGAAGAAGGGACAAAAGTATATGCCATCAAGGAAAGCGGAAGCTGAATGGTTAGGTAATCTGGCAGAGGGAAGTGGCCGGTTGAAGGTGGGAAGTGGTGCATTCGATGGACCGTATTCATTCAAGTCGCGATTTGAGGAGGGTGAGTCGGCTACCAATCCCGAGGAGTTGATTGGGGCGGCGCATGCAGGTTGTTTCACAATGGCACTCACGGCGGCTTTGTCGCGTGCGGGGATCAAGGCCACGCGTATTCATACTAACGCGACCGTCAAACTCGAAAAGGTCGGCGAGGCATTCTCGATCACAGGCATTGCACTCGAGACTGAAGCGGAGATACCGGGAATCGACGATGCGAAATTTCAGGAGTATGCGCAGGGTGCAAAGCAGAATTGTCCGGTGTCGAAAGCACTCGCGGGGACAGAGATCACGCTCGACGCCCGTCTGAAGTGACCTTTAGGGCATCTTTTTTCGCGTATAAGAGTAGGCTTTGTGTTCTGACTGCGGCTCAGAGCTGGATGAAAGGAGCCGCCATGAAAAGATGTCCTTTGTGTGGAAAGATCTACGGATATGAGTTGTTGCGGTTTTGCCGCTTCGATGGATCGCGTCTGCTTGATATTACGTCCTGCGAGGCGCCGACGATTCTATTGAACCCGGACGAAGTGCCGCACAAGACTGGTGGATTGCCCGTTGAGAGTGTGACGGGCGAGCACAAGATCCACCACTTCGGTTAGACAGGAACAGGATTTACAGGATTGAATCTTGTAAATCCTGTTTTCATCTTGTTCATCCTGTCCACTATTGCCAGCCGCCACCGAGCGCCTTGTAGAGTTGCACTACTGAAACCAACTCATCACGTTTCGTCTGCGTCAAGTTCAACTCCGCTTCAAACAAATCACGATCGGCATCGAGTGCGTTGAGCAGCGTGTCCACGCCGCCCTGATATCGCAAGTACGCAAGCCGCGAACGATCGTGAAGCGTCTTGACGAGCAACTCCTGCTGAATTCGGATTTCTCGAACCTTCTTATACTGCACGAGCGCATCCGAAACTTCACGAAACGCATTCTGAATCGTCTGCTGATATGCGACGAGAGCCAATTCCTGATTTGCCTTCGCGAACTTAACATCCGACTTAAGTCGCCCTGCGGTGAAGATTGGCTGCGTCACCTGCGGCACGAACGTCCACGCCCGGCTTGGTCCAGTAAACAGGCTCGACAACTGATTACTTTGAAATCCTAACAATCCAGTCAAACTGATTCGCGGGAAGTACGCGGCCTTCGCCGCCGAAACCAGCGCACGTTGCGCAGCAAGATTCTCTTCCGCGGCTCTGATGTCTGGCCGGCGTTCGAGTAAAGCAGAAGGCAGACCGGCGGGCACCGCTGGCGGTTCTTCCTGTTCGGCCAACGGTTTTCCTCGTGTGATCGATCCAGGGTTGTTGCCGAGAATGAGACTGATTTGATTCTCGGTCTGTTCGATCGCGCGTTCCGTACCGGGAATCGTTTCCGATGCCTGGTAGACCAGTTCTTCCGCCTGCCGAACGTCGAGCATTGTTGCCAGTCCGCCCTGTTGTTTCAGTTCTATGATGCGAAGCGATTCTTCGCGCGTCGCGAGTGTGCGCTTACCGATTTCAAGTTCGGTGTCGAGAGCGATCAGAGTGAAGTACCCGGCGGCGACATCGCCGACGACAGTCGTCATCACTGCTTTGCGATCTTCTTCCGACGCACGCAAATCGGCGCGAGCGGCTTTGGTCTGATTTCGTAGACGGCCCCAAACGTCGATCTCGAACGTCAGCAGATTCAACAGCACACCGCCCACACTGCGACGTTGTGCGCCCTGACCTGTGCCAGCCAGTTGACCATTTCGCGAAAGCCGGCTGGTTGTCAGATCGGCAGTCGCGTCAAACTGCGGGAACTGTTCGGACCGCGCCAGACCGAGATTCGCACGCGCTGCATTGATTCGTGCCCCGGCGGTGCGCAGATCGTAATTCTGGACCATTGCGGTCTTGATCAAATTCTGCAGCGCGGGATCGTTAAAAACCTCGAACCACTTCAGATCGCCGATTGAGTTTTGATCGATCGATTCACTACCTCGGAAGCTGTCTGGTGTCTTAACTTGCCCAGCAATGTTGATGGGCAAAAGGCTCAAGACCAACGTTAAAGAGATAATTAATTTGCGTGTCCGATTCATAGGTCAATATTCAACATGATGACAGGATTTGCATGATGAACAGGATTCATCTTGTAAATTCAGTTCATCCTGCAATCATGTCCAAGTTAGTCTCCCGACACAGCCTCCAACACGGGTTCTCTGCGCCGGAATCTCATCGAAATCTTCTCGACTGCATAAAAACTCACCGGTATCAGGAAGCTCGCAATCAACGTGTCAGCAAGCATGCCTGCAATCACCACGGTGCCCAGTATCTGTCGTGCTGCGGCACCCGACCCCGTCGAGAACCACAGCGGCAAACAGCCGGCAATGAAGGCGAGCGACGTCATCAGCAAAGGTCGACGTCGCAAGCGTGCTCCCTCAAGCGCGGCCTCCAACAACCCTCGCCCTTTCTCCAATTCCATCTTCGCGAACTCGACAATCAGGATCGCGTTCTTCGCCGCCAGACCAATCACGACAATCAATCCGATCTGCGCATAAATACCGAGATCGAAACCTCGCAACCAGATGCCCATGAACGCGCCGAACAATGCAATCGGCACCGTCAACAAAACCGAAAAAGGAAGCGACCAGCTTTCATAAAGCGCAGCCAGGATCAGAAACACGAAAACAACTGACAGTGCCAATGCTTTGATTGCTGCACCTGATGTCTGTTTCTCCTGGTATGAAAGATCGGCCCAGTCGTATCCGATCTCACGTGGTAGTGTCTCGCGAGCGACTTGCTCGAGCGCATCCATCGCCTGGCCCGAACTGTATCCGGGCGCAGCCGCACCAAGTACCTGCGCACTGCGATAAAGATTGAAGCGATTCGTATACTCCGGGCCGCTTATCTTCTTGGTTGAAACTAACGCCGAGAGGGGCACCATCGTCCCTTCGTTATTCCGCACGTAGTAATTCCCAATGTCTTCCTCGGTGCGTCGCATCTCACCTTCTGACTGCAAAAACACACGCCATTGCCGTCCGAATCGATTGAACTGATTCAAATAGAGCCCGCCGAGATAGGCCTGCAACGTTTGATAGACGTCGGCAACAGCCACGCCCTGCTTCAACGCTTTGTCGCGATCGACGTCGGCGTAAATTTGCGGCACGTCTGCCGAGAATTGCGACATCACACCCGCGAGCTCCGGCCGCTTGCGCGCGGCGGCGAGAAACGCCTGCAGATTCTGATCGAGAAACTCGACCGATCCGCCGCTTCGATCCTGTAGCCATAATGAAAAACCACCGGCGCTACCAAGACCCGGAATCGACGGCGGCATGAAAGCAAACGCCTGTGCTTCGGGAATCTGAGTAGCGAGCTCGCCGTTGATCTTCGCGACGATCGATTGTGCCTGGAGCTCGTGTGATGTGCGTTCATCCCACGGCTTAAAGCTCATGAAGAAAAAGCCCTGGTAACTCGCCGAAATTCGATTCAACAAACTAAAGCCGCCAATCCCCGTGTAATAACGAACGCCATCGGTGTGACCGAGAATCTGTTCCACTTTCTTCAACACCTCGTCGGTGCGCTCGAGTGACGCGGCGGGCGGAAGTTGCACGTGCACCATCGCGTAGCCGTAGTCTTCTTCAGGCAGGAAGCTCGTCGGCAAAGTTCGTCCCATGAATGCGTCGGCGAGGGTGAATCCTGCGATGATCAGGACGCCAATCACGACTTTCCGCAGCAATGCATGACTCCAGTTCAGATAACCGTGCATCACCTTGTCGAAGCCGCGATTGAACCAGCCAAAGAAGCGTCCGAGTATCCCGGGCGACTTTTTGCGCGGCCGCAATAGCAACGCCGCGAGTGCAGGTGAAAGCGTCAACGCATTGAACGCGGAGATCAGCATGGAGATCGCGATCGTCATGGCGAACTGACGATTGAGCCGTCCCTGAATGCCGCCCATGAACGCGACCGGCAGAAACACCGATGAGAGAATCAAAGCGATGGCGATTACGGGTCCTCCGACTTCTTTCATCGCCTGAATCGTCGCGTCGCGCGGAGATTTTCCTTCCTCGATGTGATGCTCGACAGCCTCGACAACGATGATCGCGTCGTCAACCACGAGTCCGATCGCGAGCACGAACGCAAACAACGAGAGTGTATTAATCGAGAAACCGAGCAACGGAAAGACAGCGAACGTTCCGATAAGTGATACTGGCACAGCGATCACAGGTATCAACGTCGCACGCCAGTTTTGCAGGAAGAGAAACACGACGATGATCACCAGCACCATCGCTTCGAGCAACGTGCGAACAGTTTCCTTGATTCCCTCGCTCACCGGCAGCGTAGTATCGAGCACGACAGCGTATTCGAGATCGTTTGGAAAACGTTCCTTCAACTCAGCCATCGTTTTCTTGAGACCTTCGGCAGTTGCGAGCGCGTTCGATCCTGGCGCCTGAAACACGGCGACGATCGCGCCCGGCTGACCGTTCATGCGTGAGCTCTGTTGATAATTGAGCGCGCCCAGTTCGATTCGCGCGACGTCACTCAGACGCACGACTGAACCATCGTTGTTTGCGCGCACAACGATCTGCCCAAACTCTTCCGGAGTCTCGAGGCGTCCTTTTGCACGGACGGTGTAAGTCTTTTCCATGCCCTCAGGCGCCGGCGCTGCGCCAACGCGTCCCGACGGATTTACGTTACTTTGCGCGTGAACCGCGTTGACCAGATCCGGAACGCCCAAGCCGAGTTTTGCGAGCACGTCGGGCTTCACCCAGATGCGCATCGCATAGTCGCTCGATCCAAACACTCTCACTTCGCCGACACCGGGAACGCGATAGAGCACGTCGTTTACGTTGATGTTTGCGTAGTTGGCGAGAAAGAGGGAGTTGTATGTGTTGTTTGGCGAGTAAAGACAGAAGACGAGCATCGGCAATCCCGTAGACTTCCGCGTCGTCAGACCAAACTGGTTTACGTCAGCCGGCAGATTCGGCTGCGCCTGGGCGAGACGATTCTGCACGTTGACCTGATCGGTGTTGACGTCTGTGTCCACGCCGAATGTAACCGTCAACTGCTGGCTGCCGTCGTTGGCGTTGACCGACTGCATGTAAAGCATGTTGTCGACGCCATTCATCTGTTGCTCGATTGGCGTCGACACTGACTGTTCGATCGTGACGGCATCAGCCCCGGTGTAGTTAGTCGAAACGATTATCTGCGGCGGCAGAATCTCGGGAAACAGCGCCAGCGGCAGACCCGACATCGCTATCAGCCCACCTATCACTGTGAGCACGGCGATCACAATCGCTACGATCGGTCGCTTAATGAAGAAACTTGAGATCATTGTTCTTTAATCTGTGTAATCTGTGGATACGGCTTTGGCTTGACGAGCATTCCCGGCCGGACCTTCGTCGTGCCTTCGGCAACGATCACGTCACCCGCCGATACGCCTTCCTTTATCAGCCACATTGCTCCGGTGCGTTCGCCGACTTTCACCGGACGGAATGAGATCTTATTGTCCGCACCGACGACGGCGACCTGATACGTGCCCTGCAACTCCGAGACTGCTCGTTGCGGAACCATCAACGCGTCCTGCTCGAGACTCGTAACGGCTCGCACCTTGCCATACTGTCCGGGTCGCAAACCGTTGTTTGGGTTCGGAAAAATTCCAGCGATGCGAATAGAGCCAGTCTTTGGATCAACTTGTCGATCTGCGAAATAGAATTTGCCTTTATCGGGATAAGTCGATCCGTCCGAAAGGATTAGCTCGAGTTCCAGGTTGTCGAGACTGCCGCTCTGCTCCGCTGCGCCGAGAAATGGCTTGGTATAACGCAGGTAATCCTGCTCACTGAGCGTGAAATAGACCTTGATCGGATCGAGGGTCGAAACAGTTGTCAGCGCATTGCTCGTCGTGCTCACCAGATCGCCGACCTGCGCCTGCGCCAGACCTGCCACACCGTCGATTGGCGAAACGATTCTGGTGAAGCCCAGATTCAGTTCGGCAGTCTTCACTGCTGCCTGCGCATTCGCGAGTTGTCCTGTTGCACTGACGACTCCGGCTTTCGCAGTGTTGATTTGCGCCTTTGCGTGAGCAATCTGCGCGCGGGCCACTTCGACGCCTGCTCCCTGAGCATCGACTTGCGCCTTTGAAGCACTGTTTGCCTGAAGCGCATTATCGAGATCCTGTTGTGTGACCGCTTTCTGCTCCGCAAGCGGCCGGTATTTCTTCACGTCGAGATCTGTCTTGACGTGATTCGCCTGTGCTTGTTCGAGTTGTGCTTGTGCTTGCAGGAGTTGGCTGTTGGCCTGGGCCAGTTCGGCTTCAGCCTGTGTGATCTGCGAGTTCGCCTGGGCCAATTGTCCCTGGTATTGGGCAACCTGGCCTTTCGCCTGATCGAGTGCGGCCTGGAATGGTCTCGAGTCGATCTCAAACAGGAGTTGGCCCTTCTTCACAAACGAGCCTTCTTTGTAATCTTGTCGGAGCAGATAACCGGTGACTTGCGCCTTGATTTCGGCGTTGACCATGCCTTCTGTGGTTCCGATCCATTCGCTATAAATCGGTACGCTCTGTTGTTCGACCTTGACGACTTCAACTTCCAACACCGGCGGTGCTGCCTGTGCCGGTTTGCTCGAACGCGCGAAGCCCAGCAATACAGCCAACGCTGCCACAGCGATGAGCGTTAAGAAAATTCCCAACTTGCGTCTTCTTAGAATCGTGTAGTACCGCGCTATGCGAAATCTTGTCATTTGTTTTCTCCGGTTCCCCCCGAGCAGGTGAACTCGCTGCCGTGCCCACATAACGGCGCGAGTTCACCTGCTGTCGCACACAGGCCGCGCCGTGCCTGTGCAACTCAAAGTTGTTTAAGTCAATCATTTCGTGAGGCAACTAAAGCAACCGCTTTGCCATTGCGTGTTGTAAAGGAATTGGACCAATTGGAGTGGTGAGTGATGACGATACTTGGTCAGGTGACGAAATGTTGTCACGCGGTCTTGTCACTAATATCGCCACATATATCGGCGATGAGGCATTTGCTCATGAGGCTGCAGGAGACAAGCGTTGCTCCGTTGTCATGCATCTTCTTCAACAACTGTTTGCCGCGCTCGTCGATGAAATTAACGCTGCTGAGGTCGATCAGAAGGGAAGACCACTTGTCTGGCGCTTCTTGCCAGCATTTGTCCAGCTCGTCAACACACGCGCCCACCAGCTTTCCCTCCAGGACCAGCCGCGTGTTTGCCGCCTCGCTGTGACAACTGATTCTTATAAGTTCATAAGCCATGCGCCGAAGCCCCGTGCAATTTGTTGGCCACAAAAAAGCACAAAGGCACAAAAGAGATTCGATAGAAAGTTTGTTGGTCTTCATCTTTTGTGCCTTTTGTGCTTTTTTGTGGCCATCGTTTATGCTAGGCCAATGCAAGTCGCCAGCGTCGATGTTCAAACGCCGAAATACCTGACACTGCTTGAACTCTCAAAAGCGATCGCATCTCACCGCGATTTAAATGAACTCTTCCACGATATTGCTTGTCGTTTGCGGAATCTCTTTTCGTTCCGCGATCTCGCCGTCATGTTGCACGACGACGATCGGAACGTAATGCGATCGTACTTCTTCGAAGGTTGTAACGCTGATCAGTGGATCAACCAGGGCCAGACTGAAGTTTCCATCGACGATTCGATAAACGGCCATGTGTGGAAGACACAGGAACCGCTCGTCATTCGCGATCTGTTCCATGACGATCGTTTCCCCCTCGTGCAAAAGCTGCGCGACAGGAATATCAAATCGGTCTGTTGCCTGCCGCTGACTACAGTTCATCAAAAACTCGGCACGTTGAATCTTTGGAGCGAAGCGGTGGGCGCCTACGACACGTTCGATCTGAAGTTTGCGCAGCTCGTGACGTCGCAAATCGCCGTCGCGGTCGAGAGCCAGTTTTATCGCGAACAGCTAGCACGCGAGCGCGATCGTTCGCAACTGCTCTTACAGGTAAACAACACCCTTGTATCGAATCTGAACCTGCGTGA
The DNA here is from genome assembly GCA_046733695.1 of Acidobacteriota bacterium. Lineage (GTDB taxonomy): Bacteria > Acidobacteriota > Blastocatellia > Pyrinomonadales > Pyrinomonadaceae > PSRF01. The sequence goes on along the minus strand of JBKPPU010000373.1, from coordinate 13,302 downwards.
GTTGCTGCAGTCGATCTCGAGTTCGTTATCGACGGTGATGCCACACGAAGCAGCGGCACTGACGCTCTACAACGAGTCGTTGAACCAGTTGGAAGTGGCGGCATTCGATTTCCCCGACCACGAAAGCCCGTGTGCGACCGGCAAGGTTATTCCGTTCGAAGGCAATCCAATCGGCGAGGCGTTCACGACTCGAAAAACCGCGCTCATCGACTATGACCCGGTGGTTCATGGTATGGCCACTGGTTGCGCCGCGCCTCTTATCTTTAGAGACCGTGTGCTTGGTGTGCTGGCAATTAAGAGCACTCGTCCTCACGCATTCTCGAGGGAAGATTGCGAGTTGTTCGAACAGGTTGCGAACCAGGTCGCGATCGCAGTTGAGAACGCACTTTCATATAACGAGATCGAGACGCTGAAGAACAAGCTCGAGAAAGAGAAGTTGTATCTGGAAGAAGAGATCCGCAGCGAGTACAACTTCGAAGAGATCATCGGCAGCAGCCCGGTTCTCAAACGTGTCTTGCAGAACGTCCAGACGGTAGCAACTACGGACTCAACGGTCCTGATCTACGGCGAAACGGGCACGGGCAAAGAACTAATCGCGCGCGCGATTCATAATTTGAGTGAGCGGCGTGAACGTACGCTCGTGAAAGTGAATTGTGCGGCAATTCCGACGGGCCTGCTGGAAAGCGAACTGTTTGGTCACGAGAAGGGCGCGTTCACCGGAGCGATCGATCGGCGTATCGGGCGGTTCGAGCTCGCACACGAAGGCACGATCTTTCTCGACGAGGTCGAAGACATTCCCCTCGATCTGCAGTCGAAACTATTGCGCGTGCTTCAGGAGCACGAGTTTGAGCGTCTCGGCAGTTCGCGCACAATGCGGGTGAATGTGCGTGTGGTCGCAGCGACCAATGCCGATCTCGCGCAGCTCGTTGAAGAAAAGAAGTTTCGCAGCGATCTCTACTACCGGTTGAATGTTTTTCCGATCAATGTGCCGCCACTTCGCGAACGACCTGAAGACATTCCGCTCCTGGTGCACTTCTTCGCGAACAAGTTTGCGCAGCAGATGAAAAAGCGGATCGAGAGTGTGCCCAAAGACGTGATGGCGGCGCTGGTTGGTTATCACTGGCCCGGCAACATTCGCGAGCTTCAGAATCTGGTGGAGCGTGCAGTGATTCTTTCACGGGGCGCGACCCTGGAAGTACCGCTGACTGAACTGAAACAAGCTCCGAGAGCTGTGACACAACCCGCGAACGGAATCACGCTCGAGACAGTCGAGCGCGATCACATTCTGAGAGTTCTCGACGATGCCAAATGGGTAATCGGCGGTCCCACAGGCGCCGCCGCGCGTCTGGGCATGAATCGCACAACGCTGAATCATCGTCTCCGCAAACTCGGCATCAACCGCCCACAGCCCGCGAAAGTTAGTTAGTCACAGATCCGTGAAAATCTGTGGCTAACTCATGCTATCTTTACTCCATGCGCAAGAATCTTCTGCTGATCTTTCTCGCTGCACTATGTCTCCCGTCCCTTGCCAACGCTCAACAAGTCTGTTTTACAGCACAGGAGCGCGCTCGCGCTGAGCAGGCGGCGAAGGTTTATCGAGCGCCGGACCCCGGCTACGATCCGGTGCGCGGCTACAACCCCGCTCGCGGGCCGCGACGAGGTGCGCCGCCCGTCGATGCCAACGGTATTGCCAAGACCGTCAATTGTGTCGCGAACAAAGACGAAAAGCCGGGCGCCGGCACGACACCGAAATTTCACTGCTCCGTGCCGGGCGTGACAGACGAAGACGGCAGTCTCATCCGGTACAAGATCAAGCCCCACTTCAAAGGACAATCGACTGACAAACGTAATGGTGAAATCTACGGTGAGTTCCTGTCGTCGAGATTCTCGAAGGCGCTCGGTTTCTTCGCCGATGATGAATGGGTTGCGGATGTTAATTGTCCTGATTGTGAGAAGAGTTTGACGAAGAGTTTTCAGGGCGCGAGTTTCTCGGGAACTCAACCGGCCGCGGGAATCGAGTTGTCGCTCGGCCGTGGAATCGACGTGAACTGTAACGGCAAAGACGCTGCTGGGCTGGCCGAGTCGCTGGAAAAAATATCCGCCAGTGGCGCGCGTGCGGAGGTTGACGCTTTCAAGCTCTGGCTCGCCTTCATCGATCACGGCGACACGAAAACGGATAACCACAAGTTCGCTTGTCTCAAGTCAAGGAAGACCGCTGATAACACGCGAGTTTGCGACGAGCCGGTGTTCTACGTCGGCGACATGGGATCCACCTGGGGTTTCTCGACTTCCAGTGAGAAGAAAGCGCGACTCGAGACGTGGCGCAAGAAAGATCCGATCGCCGTGAAGGATGGAACTTGCACAGCGAACGCGAAGAGTGTCGGTGATACTCGCGTCAGCGAAGCAGGCAGGAAGTTGCTCGCGGATAACTTGCAGCGGTTACTCGATTCCGAGCAGCAAAACAAGACGATCACGAAAGTCTTCCGGGCCTCCCGAAATGCGGAGCGCGATCGTCCTGCAGAAGAATGGTCGACTGAATTTGTTCGTAAGGCGCGGATGATCATCGACGCGCGTTGTTCAAACTAGGATCCACAGATTAACAGATGAGTCAGCAATCAGAACCCACGGGTGAACTCAAACCAAAACGCTTTTTTTCCTGGTCTGTACTCAATCGCGACTTGTGTCAGTTGGAGTTCTTCAGGCGTGTGCTTGAAGAAGCAACGGACCAGTCAACCCCCGCGCTCGAGAAGCTGAAATTCCTCTCGGTTTTCTCCTCAAACCTGGACGAGTTCTTCATGGTGCGCGTCTCCGGTATCAAGGAGATGCTGGACATCGACGACATCGGACCGATGCCCGGTGAGTTGACGCCGCCTGAGCAACTCACAGTAATTCGCGAACGCGTACTTCCGCTGGTGGAGGAGCAAACGCGTTGTCTGCGCGACGACGTGCTTCCCGAGCTCGAATCGCACGGCGTCGTGATCGCTCGTTACGCAACACTTTCCGAAGAGGAAAAGAAGCATCTTGCCGAGTATTTCACGAAGAACATCTTTCTGGTTTTGACTCCGCAGGCAGTCGATCCCGCGCGCCCGTTCCCTTACATCTCGAATCTCAGCTTGAACATCGGGCTCACAGTTGAAACCTCTCCGGAAGACACTTTTGCCGGAGTGCCGTTAGGGAACGAGGTCAGATTTGTTCGCATAAAAGTTCCACCGGTGGTGCCGCGTCTGATTCCTGTTGGTAAAGACCAGACGAAGTTCGCTCTCGTCGAAGAGGTGATCGAAGCGAATCTTTATTCGTTGTTTCCGCGGATGAGATTGAGCAAGGGACATATCTTTCGCGTCACGCGCGATGCAGACGTCGAGATCCGCGACGATAAAGCTGCGGACCTTCTGGCACTGATCAAGGAATCGCTGCGCGAGCGTCGCTTTGGTCTCGCGGTGCGCCTTGAAGTTTCCTCAACGATGCCCGCCGAGATGGTTGAGTATCTGACGACATCGCTGCGGATTGAACCGGAGGATGTTTACAGGATCGATGGACTGCTCGACGTTGGCGACTTGATGGAGCTTTACGGCATCGACGATCCCGACCTGAAGGATAAACCGCTAAAGACAGTCGTAGCTCCGGCGTTGCGAAATAAGGAATCTATTTTCTCGGCGATTAAGAAACAGGATGTGTTGCTTCATCATCCTTACTCGTCGTTCGGAACCATTGTTGACTTTATCGATGCAGCAGCGAAGGACCCGGACGTTGTTGCTATCAAGATGTGTCTCTATCGAACGGGGAAGAGGTCTCCGATTCCGCAGGCCTTAATCGAAGCGAGCGAACGTGGCAAACAAGTCACCTGCGTCGTCGAGATCAAAGCTCGCTTTGACGAAGAGCACAACATCGAGTGGGCCAAGCGACTCGCGGAGTCTGGTGTACACGTGGTCTATGGCTTGGTAGGTCTGAAGACGCATAGTAAAGTCGCGCTCGTGGTGCGGCGCGAAGAGCATGGACTGCAGACGTACACGCACATTGCCACGGGCAACTACAATCCCACGACGGCGAGGTTGTACACCGATCTCGGATTGCTGACGAGCGATTCCGTAATCGGTGATGACGCGTCGGACGTGTTCAACTTTCTGACCGGGTTCTCGATCCAGAAGGAATACAGCCGGCTAATGGTTGCGCCGCTCAACCTTCGCAAGCGCATGATGAGTTTGATCAAGCGTGAGACGGAGCATGCGTTGGCCGGACGGCGCGCGCACATACAAGCCAAGATCAATCGTCTAACTGACCTGGCGATCATCGAGCTGCTTTATAAGGCATCGCAAGCGGGCGTGAAAATCGATCTCATCGTCCGTGGCGCGTGCATGATTCGTCCGGGCGAGCCGGGACTCTCGGAAACGATTCACGTCCGCAGCGTCGTTGGACGATTCCTCGAACACAGTCGTATTTTCTACTTCGCAAACGGCGGTGATGAAGAGCTTTACATCGGGTCGGCCGACTGGATGTCGCGCAATCTTGACCGGCGCGTTGAAGTGGTGACGCCCGTGCTCGATCAGCAGTTGAAGGATTATCTGAAGGACACGGTGTTGGCTGCGTACCTGCGTGACAACGTGAAAGCCCGAGTCATGAATTCGGCAGGTATCTATGAGCATCCACCGATGGCCGAAGGGGAAGAGCCCTTCAACAGCCAGCTATTCTTCGAAGGCCAGAACAGCTCACCGCCCGTCGGCAACGTTCATCCATTGAAGAGCAAGCGTTTGTGGTCTAAGCAATAAATTCAGTACGTGCTTGGATACAGTCAGTACCACCTCGCGGTAGCGGGGGGTACTGACTGTATCCAAGTCACTACTTAGAAGCCGAGAAAGGACATCTCGATATGAACCGTGTAACAGTTGCGGTGTTGGGGACGTTTGTCGTCATTCTGCTGGCCAGCGGTATTCTTACTTACTTCCTCCGCGAGCCGCCCGCACCAACTCCTGCGGCCACTGCATCTCCGTCGCCCGGAGCTCAGCCAAGAATTCCGCTCCTGGGAGAACTCTTCGGACCCGACGCGACGGGTCTCACGCCCGCCAGCGTCTCGAGTTGGGAAGCAACCTCGGCGCGCATCGCGCTGCGTTTTTCACTCGCGGCTTTTCTCGCCGGATTGCTGGCATTCCGACCGCGACGTGGCGTATCTATCGCGCGGCGTAATCCATACGTTGCTCAAACTCAGATCCTCATGGCAGTCGTGGCGGGCGGAATGATGATGGTGGTTGGCGACAGTGCGGCGCGTGCGTTTGGAATTTTTGCCGCCGCCTCACTCGTGCGTTTCCGCACCAACATTCGCGATCCAAAAGAGACCACGGTGCTGCTGGTTTGTTTAGGCGTGGGTCTCGCAGCCGGCGTCGGACGCTGGGACATGGCCGTCATTCTAACTTTGTTTGTACTTATCAGCTTGACGGTGCTCGAATACTTCGAACAGTTCCAGGTCTTTCGCTCGATGGAAATTACTGTGCAGACGCGTAAGGTCGATCGAACTGACGAGATTCTCAAAAATCTCTTCCACCGCCACCAGTTTGATTACGAGCTCCGCCAGCTCGACCGCGAGGATGAAGACGAACCGATGGGCAAGGTAGTCTACCTCGTAAATCTCGATCCGGTTGTCAGTACAAGCAAATTGAGCGAAGAAATAATGTCAGCAGATCGCGACAATATCGACAGTGTCGAGTGGGAGCAGAAGGACAGCAAGACGTACATCTATAAGTAATCTGTGTAATCTGTGGATTCTTTGATAGACTGCGATTGAATTGCAAATCACGTCGGAGGGACTGATGGCTGGTCGCAGAATCGTAGTCGGAGATCTTCATGGTTGTTATGACGAACTGATAGCTTTGCTTGACAAGATCGGTATCGGCGAAGACGACCGTGTGATCTGCGTCGGAGACTTGATCACCAAAGGTCCGAAGAGCAAAGAAGTCCTTGAGCTGTTTATGACTGACGCGCGCTTCAGCACAGTCATCGGCAATCATGATCTCGCGTTGCGCCGTAAGTGGAACGGCGAAGACATCGAACTAAAATCAGCACAGAAAGAAGCACACAAAGAACTGCGCGGCGAAAAAGACGCCTACGCCAGCTTCTTCAACCGCATGCCGTTCACTATCGATCTGGAAACGCATCTTGTTGTTCATGCCGGTCTGCGTCCCAACGTCGAACTCTATTCCCAAACAACCGGCGACCTGACTCGCCTGCGAACTCTCGGAGCGGATCGTGAAAGCGAAGACGGAACCCCGTGGTATCACGTTTATCACGGAGAAAAGATCGTCCTCTTCGGACACTGGCCGTCTCCCGAGCCTCGTCGCGGTCGCAAAGCCATCGGCCTGGACACCGGCTGTGTTTACGGCTACAACCTTACGGCCTACATCATCGACAGCGACGAGTTCGTCACCGTCAAAGCCAAACGCGCCTACGACGCGTCGTGATCGCCTCGGATTGACCTCAGACAAACAGCTGAAAAATTTTATGTTGCAAAAACACACTATGGGTGTATAGTGTCGGCGCCTTCCAATAAACCAATCGATTGACCCCTCGTGGGGATCCCAGAAATTTGCGTTAGCCCACATCCTCTGTTTCTGCGAGGAACCGTCGATCGATCCCATCCTTGGAGAAAAAACCATGTCTATATCTCTGCAAACTTTTATGCCCTCAATCGTAACTCCCAACACCCAGGTAGTCGTGACGGATATCGATGGAGACGGGAACAATGAAGTAATCATGCTTGACAGCAACCTCAAGCAACTCTCGATTTGCCATCAATTCAGCTACAGCCAAATTAGTCTCAGCAACATCAGCAGCGTCTGGAGCTCCTCGACGCAACCCCTTTGGCCCAACAGCACTTCGCTTAACTGGATGACAACTTATGGAGCGCCCGCGTTAGGAATTCCCACACCGCAAGGAGCGTCGTTCAGCCCGTGGCAAGTTGAACTCGGTGACGTGATCAAGGTGGGCGATTTCGACGGTGATGGTAGAGACGAGTTATTCATTTACAACCTGACCAGTTTGACCTGGGGAATACTGAAGTGGCAGTCAAACGGGTTACAGACTATCGCGAAACAATCGGTAGCGCCTGGGACAGCGAGCTCGCCGGTGAGTTGGCAGGGTTCCGCGGCGGACCAGTTCGTCGTCGTTCCTAACCTAAGCAGCATCATGACGGGTGTGACGCAGAACGCAGCGGGAATTCTCGTCTACAATTCTCAGACGTACGCGCTGGCAATGATCGCGTATGCGTCGAACACTTTTTCGGAACCGTGGAATACCAACCAGACAACGCTGCCAGGCGGCTGGAAACTCAACGCAAACTCTTCAGGCCCGACAATCAACGAGTTCATGCCCGGTTACTTCGCAACTCAGGGAGTAACTTCGATCGCAGTGTATAGTCCTACCACTGCCTATATGGCCTTATTGCAATGGGATCCGCAGCAAAAGCAATTCACTTCCTCGCCCGGTCAGGGCCATCAGGCGGGAGACTGGTCCTTTGGTTCCGAGGATAAGCATCACATTGCCGACTTGGATGGAGACGGTTTCTCGGAAATGTTCGTGTACGCCCCCAACGGTGGTTACATCGGCATTCTGAAATGGATAAACGGGAGCTTTCACTCGTACGCTATTACCAACTCGGCAATCGGCAGTGGTCAGAATCAGTGGACCCCCGGTAAAGAAAGTGGCTCGGGGAATACCATTCAGGAAGACCACTACTGTTGCCTGAGTGGTTTCGGTAACACACCCGGTAACATTTATGCTTTTTCCCCGAACGGCGGGCCCTCAAACACTCCGAAGGTCGCACGTCTGTATTACTTCAACCAGAACACCACCCAGGAATTCCGTTGTTCATGGGCCGGCTCATCGCTGTTGCCGAATAACGGGTGGCCGGTGACTGCCACTGACAAGTTCCACGCCGGTCCCGCGTGGGATACGGCTTCGTCACAGTGGATCACATTATCCAATCAGGGTCCCTCGTCAGCGCCCGTCCTCACTTTGGGAGGAGCAAATTTCAATCCAACGACTGGACAGATCCAACTCGTGTCCAGCGAAAAACTTCCGATCCAGGCGTGGTCGCCGGCGACTCTGGCTTCCAATGCGCCGGCCACCGCATTTACGCCATTCCCAGCGGGAAACCAGTCGCAAATTTACACCTACATCAGTCAACTGTTTCCTATACCCTCGGAGTCGAAGGGCGACGGTCCCAGTTCTATTCGCTCGGTCTATGATAGTACCGGCGATAGTGGAAAATTTGAGTCTTATGCCAGCGCTCTCGCGCCCGTGAAACAGTTATCGGAGATTCCGGCCGATTGGCCCGCTTTGCCCGCCGGCAACAACTGGACCGACCCGGACTGGTTAGCGGTACAGGATCCTATCGTGCATGAATGTAACCAGGTCGATACGACGTATCGAGTGTACGCCGATATCGGAAAGCTGGCCGCCGATTTGGCGCTTTTCCAAAAACAGGATCTGGGAACAGTCAGGCTCAACATCAAACAAGCGCAGGCGGTTAATCCGAAATCCGAGCTCGACTATTGGCTGGGGGAAATCTTTGTCACATTGCTGTGCGCGCTTGCGGCCAGCACGGGTTTCGTGGAGGGTTTAGTGGGCTTAGGAGTGTTTTTATCCACGGCTGCTTCTGCTGCCGGTGCCGTTGTCGGCTACAACCCCACACAATCCAAGTCCTATGCGGAAGCAGAGGCGGAGCAGGACATTGTGGATACGACAAGCAACACAATCGTCGGCGAGAGTATCGATATCACCGACATCTTAACGGATCCGATAAAGCTGAAGATTCTCGATAAACTCCACGACAACGAGTGGAAGATGAAAACCTCGCTGCCCAGCACGATGAGGCAGCCCTTCCAATCGGTCGACCGCCTGTGGATGTATCAACAACTGTTGCCGTTTTACTTCTCCATCGAGGTATATCAGCCAGGCGCGCAACTTCCGAACAGCAACCCAACCTATACGCCGCCGATCCCTACCCTTCTGTATTTCCTTAAAGACCAAAATGGGTACATTACGGCGTCTCAGTTTGGGGGAACAACTCTATTCACGGACTTGTTCACCACTCTTGCTGTAAGTGAGAATGACTTTTTTGCCGGAAACGGAGGCTGGTCATCCATTCAGAGAACATACTTTGCGCAGTCTCAAGACAACTCCGGTCCTGATGGCGGTGAAGGGCTCGCGGCATCCGCTTAGTTCAGTCTTTTCATCCACAGATTACGCAGATTCATCTGTGTAATCTGTGGATACATCTTTTGGTAAGCGCCTTTGGTGAGCGTTGGCGCGTTTGTTATATTGATTCCGAATGAAGCGATTTGCGCGGATAACATTGGTTGTGATTGTTTGCTCGTTGTGCTTCTCCGTGGGAGAAGGACTGCGACTCACGCCCTTTCCCGTCGCAAATCTGGAATCAAATGGTTTGTCCGTTGCGAAAGACGCTGGCGGAGTAACACGGACGTATGGTCCGCTGGATGTGCCTTCACAGGTTCAGAAGCGGACCAAACGTCAAACCACCGATCTCGGTCCTCAGCCTTTTGCGCATAGGTCGCCCGTTCTTGCAGTAATCCGGCACCGCTTTGAAGATAAGTCTGTCCAGTTAAGATCCTCGCTGTTTGTCTCGCGCCCAGCCGGTCGCGCTCCACCTGTTCTCGCTTAAGCAATCTCTCTGAATTAGAGTAGGCGCCGCCATCTCGACGAGATGTTTGGGCCGTATTGTATCCATTCCGTTTGTCAGTAGACGGACTACGAAAGGATAGTAATTCACATGTCGACGATTAGAGAAACAACGCTTCCAGGTGTTGGGCGAAAGTTTCAGATTGAAACGACGAATGGAGATCGCCTGGTGATTGTGATTCACGATGACGGCACTCGCGAGCTCTATCACTTTACACGAAAGAATCCGGATCGCGTTGCTTCCGTCGTCACGCTTGCCGACAGTGAAGCGAGGCAAATCGCGGGAATTATCGGCGGACTCACTTACGTTCCGAAGGCACTGCCTTCGGCTGAGATCGTGTTGGATGATCTCGTGCTCGAGTGGTACACGATCGAACCGAAATCGATCTGCATCGGCAAAAGCATTCGCGATCTGCAAGTGCGTACCGCAAGCGGAGCTTCGATCGTTTCGATCATCGAGCCTGACCGGATCAAACGGATCAATCCTGAAGCGGATACGGTTCTGAACGAAGGCGCAACGCTAATCCTGGCGGGTGATCGCCGTACCATCACGAACTTGAAACGACTGCTGGTCTCAGGGAAGGTGGATTAGTGATGGACCAGCATCTAGTCCTGGAATTCGGCCTGGCCCTCGCGCTGATTGCGCTGGCAGTGTCGCTGGCGGCCAAGCTGCGCTTATCGAATGTGCCGTTTCTAATCTTGATTGGAATGGCCGTAGGACCACATGCGCCACAGATCGGAGTGTTTGACTTTCGTTTTATCGAGAGTGCTGCGTTGATTGATTTCATGGGACGTGTCGGCGTGCTTTTTCTGCTGTTCTACCTGGGACTCGAATCGAATGTTAGTCGTCTGATTCAGGCTGGGCGTTCGATCTTCATCGGTGGGACGATCTACATCGCACTCAATTTTGCTTTTGGTGTTGGGTATGCATACCTTGCTGGATTTTCCGTCAAGGAGATGCTCGTGATAGCCGGTATTACTACGATCTCCTCGAGTGCGATCGTAGCCAAGATCCTTTTCGATTACCGTCGCACGGCGAATCCCGAAACCGAGCTCGTCCTCGGAATCACGATGTACGAGGACGTCTTCCTCGCCGTCTATTTATCGTTACTTTCCGGAATCGTTTTGAGCGGTGCGACTTCGATCGGTGGAGTTTTGAAGTCGGCAGGGCTCGCCCTCGGTTTCATCGTTGGGCTGCTTGTTATTGGTCGCTGGATAACGCCGCTGCTCAACTGGTTGTTGCGTATTTCGTCGAACGAAGTATTTGTGATCGTTGTTTTCGCGGCGCTGTTTATCTTTGCGGGCCTTGGCGAGACAATTCACGTCGCCGAAGCGATCGGCGCCCTGCTGCTTGGGTTAATTCTCGGCGAAACAGAACACAGCGGGCGTCTCGAACGTCTCGTCGTGCCGTTTCGTGATTTCTTTGGCGGCATTTTCTTTTTCGGCTTTGGCTTGACGGTTGATCCGTTTGGTCTCGGTGGCGCGGTTTGGTTGTCGATTGGCGCAGCAGTGTTGTCGCTGATCGGGGTGATCGTGGCGGGACAATTAGCCGGAAGAATTGCGGGACACTCAGGCGCGACCTCGCTCAACGTTGGTCTAACTTTGCTGGGTCGCGGCGAATTCTCAATCATCGTCGCCAAACTGGCCCAAGCCGGCAGCCTCGCACCCCTAATCCAACCCTTCGCCGCCCTCTACGTCCTAATCCTCGCCACCTTTGCCCCGCTGTTGGCAAAGGAATCGGAACGCCTGTACGGGTTTGTTGAGAGACTATTCAGAAGACGCCGCACGAGTAGCGAGGAACAGATACTGAGTGAGGCAAACCCGGAGTAATTGGGCTAGCAAGTTCATCTGTTACGATTGGTTCGGCCCCGAGTATCGCCAGGAAACGAAGGACGAGTCTGCCAGAACGGAAAACGGCAGGGCCAACATTCCATTGGCAACCTGCCGTTTTCATTCCTAAATCTGGTGAGCCGAGCAGGGCTCGAACCTGCGACCCGCTGATTAAGAGTCAGCTGCTCTACCAACTGAGCTATCGGCCCTCATGTGACGCGCGGAAAATTATACGTGCGGGGTTTGGAGTGTCAAGCAAGCGTCACGCTAATTTGCTGTTGCGCATTCGCTGTTCGAAAGAAGTTGGTGGACGGCGTTGATGAGACCTTCGACGTCGGGCTTGGCTACGAAGGCGGCGGCGCCCGCGGCCAGCGCTTCGCGCCGGTGAATCTCGTAGGCGTCGCCCGTGTAGAAGATGCACGGTACGGCCGGACTGATTGTCATCAACCGGTTGCACAACTCTACGCCTGTACCGTCCGGTAGACGCTTGTCCAGCACATAAAGATCATATTCGGTGTCTGCAGCCATGCGGCATGCTTCTTCCATCGTTGCCGCAGTGTGAACCTGGTAGTTTTCTTCCGAAAGCAGTATCTGCAACATCTCCGAGGTGTCGCGATGATCGTCGACACACAGCACACGGCATTTGGACACAGGTACAAACCTCCTCACACACAACTCAGACTGTTCGAGTAACCACTGAAAGCAGGAGAAAGCAGTGGAAGCGCCCCCGATTATAGCCGGGACAACTCATTTGTGCTACCACCGATCTGGAACCTTAACCCGATTGACGGTTTCTTTAGATTACCTACAAACGGGATCGTTCACCTTTCTTGCGATCCATAGTAGCCAGGTGGGCAGCCCTCCTGCCCACCACCAACAAATCATCATTTAACAATTTCGTTCGGAGGTTTGTGGCTCTTCATTGCTTTGAGGAGCCGATTTAGAACTTCGAGATCTTCATCTTCCGGTTCAAGCTGCAGATACTTCTCAAGCGTTGTCGAGGCGGCGTTCAGGTCGCCCAGCTTGTGATAGACAAGCGACAGGTTGAAATAGACTAACGAGAAGCCGGGCTCGATCTGCGCTGCGGCTTCGTAGTGAAGCTTGGCGAGCTGTAGATCTCCCGCATCGTAGTAGAGATTTGCCAGGTTGTAGTGCGCCTCGACGTGCCGCGGATCGTTCTTCAGCGAAAGTGTAAAGTTGTCGAGTGCGTTGGGAATCTGGCCGCGTTCGAGATTGATAATGCCGAGATTGCAGTACGCCTCGGCAACGTTGTAGCCCTCTTTAATTGCTTCAACGTAGTGCTCGGCTGCCGCCGCGTCGCCTTGCTCGTGCAAAAGCAATGCTTCTTCGAAAGGCGTGAGCAGACGAGTGACACGCGGAGTCTCCACGCGAAAGAGATTTAACTGCCCCTGCAACTCCGCTTCGATCTGTCGAATGCTGTGACCTTGCGCGCGTAATTCACGCACACGACGAAACTGCGTCAACGCATTGAAATCGTAAACGAAGTCGGGCGATGCTGAAGACGGCGCTGCCTGAATGATGCCTTGTTCGGTCCAACGGCGAATAGTCTTCTCGCTCAGACCGAACAGTTGTTTGATCTCTTTGACTGAATAGGAAGATTTGACACGTTGGTAATCTGCCTTCGACGGGACAGGTGAGGGAAACGAGATTACCTTAGTGCTCTGGTCTTTCATCAATACTAAACTGCTTAACCAACCTTGCGTTTCTTAGCTGCACGCGGTTTTACCAAAGTGATTTGCGGTTTCTTCTTTTCCGCAGCTGCCGGCG
>JBKPPU010000372.1:0-14691 GCA_046733695.1 Acidobacteriota bacterium | reverse complement strand
CCCTTCGTGGCCGCCCCTTGCCGGACGTCAAGATCTCCCAAATTGGTCTGTGCCACATGAGAGGCAGCGACTCGTTCGATTGACCGCTTCGATTCAACGAAGGGGCGGCCACGGAGGGCCGCCCCTACAGTACGTTCCGAGATCTTTGTGGTTTAATCTCAGTTGATGCTTAACCGCTTCTTCGTCTCGCCGGAGTTCTCCGTATATTTCCGCAGCGCAAAACAGCTCGCCTGGCAGAATCAAGCGACGTCCGGCTATTCACTTCTAACAACCCTAAAAGGAAGACTCGAGTACACCATTGATGAGAAGCAAGTAACACTCGCAACCTCAGAATCCGTAGTGCTCGAGCCGAATGCAACAGTCACCGCAAAGGGCCAGCAAGTCGAACTTCTCTTCCTCACTTTCTCTGCTTCCCTCGTGATTCAACACGCCACGGCAATGCGATTGATCCCCCCAAAATCGATCGTCACGTTCTCTCGCAAAGCCATGCGCAACGATCAAAAGCTCGAAACAATACTCGCCGATTTCGCCTCAGAGCTTACAACGGAAAAACCCGGCAAAGAGATCGTACTCAGAGCCCTTGTCGAACAAGCATTGGTCCACATCCTGCGAAACTACGCCACACCAAAACTCTCAGAAGAGCTCGAACTCTCTCGCGTCGGCCTCGTCGACAGACGCATTCGTCGCTCAGTTGAGCTGATGCACACGCAACTCGATCAGGATCTCACACTGAAAGCACTCGCAGCCGCGTCTTATCTTTCTCCCTTTCACTTCGCGCGACTCTTCAAAAAACTTACCGGCTTATCTCCACACAACTACCTCGCCGGCATTCGCGCCACGCGCGCGCAGTTGTTACTCGCAGAAACAGATCTCTCCATCGCTGAAATCGGCACGCGTGTCGGCTATCTGAGCGGCAGCCACTTCACGAAAGCCTTCCGCACTGCAACAGGCGCAACCCCGCGTGAATTTCGCCAGGGACTCGTCACGCGCAACAACGACGGCGCAATGCGTCGCCAATAATGCGCAAGATTCGTCGCTTCAAATCCCTGCTCGCCCGTTATCATTCCTGTAAAACTTTCAGGAGAACAGTGAATGCCAGTCGAGAAACAAGCAGAGATCAGTCCAGCAGAAGGTAAGCTCGGAGTTTTACTCGTCGGCCTGGGCGCCGTTAGTACCACATTCATCGCCGGTGTTGAAGCCATCAAGAAAGGTTTTGCGCAACCGATCGGCAGCCTTACGCAAATGGGCACCATTCGTCTCGGAAAACGAACCGACAATCGTGTGCCGCTGATCAAAGACTTCGTTCCCCTCGCTCAACTCAAGGATCTGGTATTCGGAGCCTGGGACATCTTTCCGGATTCCGCTTACGACGCCGCTTTGAATGCAGGCGTCCTCGAAAAAGAACTTCTGGGCCAACTGAAAGAACCGCTGCGCAAGATCAAACCGATGAAAGCTGTGTTCGATCAGTCGTACGTGAAACGCCTCAGCGGTACGAACGTCAAGACAGGCAAGAACAAGTTTGAGCTCGCCCAGCAATTGATCGACGAGATTGCTGAATGGAGGAAGAAAAATAGATGTTCACGAGTCGTGATGATCTGGGCGGCGTCGACTGAAATTTTCTTGAAGCCGCATGCAGTCCACAAAACGATTGATTCGTTCGAGCAGGCAATGCGCGATAACCACAAGGCGATCGCGCCGTCGATGGTCTACGCCTACGCAGCTCTTAAATCGGGCATTCCCTTCGCGAATGGCGCACCGAATCTCACAGTCGACGTTCCCGCGCTTATGACACTCGCCGATAAGAATAAGCTCGCTATCTGCGGTAAGGACTTTAAGACCGGTCAAACGTTGATGAAGACCATCATCGCACCGGGCCTCAAGTCGCGCATGCTTGGTCTCCACGGCTGGTACTCAACCAACATTCTCGGCAACCGCGACGGTGAAGTGCTCGACGATCCGGATTCGTTCAAGACGAAAGAAGAGTCGAAGCTGTCAGTCCTCGAATACATTCTTCAGCCCGAGGTTTATCCGAGTCTTTATAAGGACTTCTCACACGTGGTCCGTATCAACTACTACCCACCGCGCGGCGACAACAAAGAAGGTTGGGACAACATCGACATTTTTGGCTGGCTCGGTTATCCGATGCAGATCAAGATCGACTTTCTCTGTCGTGACTCGATCCTCGCAGCGCCCATTGTTCTCGACCTCGCGTTGTTCCTTGATCTCGCTCAGCGAGCGGGAATGAAAGGCGTGCAGGAGTGGCTCTCCTTCTACTTCAAGTCGCCGCAAACTGCTCCAGGCCTTTATCCCGAGCACGACATTTTCATTCAGTTGATGAAACTCAAGAACACACTTCGTCATTTACGCGGCGAAGATTTAATTACTCACCTCGGACTCGAGTACTACGATTAATTTACGCCACGGATTAAACGGATTTTGTTTGGATCAGCGCTGATCTCTTACACAATCCGTATAATCCGTGGCTCAAAACGTGCAATTATTGTCAGTCGAGTCTTGACAGGAAATGTCATGCAGCGGCTAACATCTACTTACCTGTCACGTTTTCACGTTCTCCGACACTATAAATGTGGTGACAATTTATGCGGACTTGTATATATAGCTTCGGGTTGCCTGCCATTTCCGGCGTGAAAACGACGGGTGGGAAACCTTAAACTCTTCTGCACGCATCAATTTGGTGTGCGGATCGTTCCTTGCAAGTACGCAACAGGGCCCGAGGATTTAGGTCCTGCGCAGTCGCCGGATTGACTGGCAAGGAGAAGAGCCGATGTTAGCTGAGTGTGAAGTGACAAAGACAACGAACATGAACAATACAGGTACAGTTTTTCTTGATCCCGATCAAAAGAGCCCGCGCGCTCAGGACTTCGAGGAGCGCCTGACGTCGCGAATCGTGGGTCAGGAACGTGCTGTGAGACGAATGAGTGGCCTGTATCAGATTTTTCTGGCAGGCATGAATCCCCCAAACCGCCCGATCGGTACCATGCTTTTTCTGGGTCCGACCGGATCCGGCAAGACTCGCGTTATCGAAGCTGCCGCCGAAGTGCTTTACGGCGATCCGAATGCTGTCGTTAAGATTGACTGCGCGGAGTTTCAGCACTCGCACGAGATTGCCAAACTTATCGGCTCGCCGCCGGGATACCTGGGTCACCGTGAAACTTCGCCGATGCTGACGCAGGAGAATCTCGATCGCATGCACACGGACGACATGAAAGTCTCCCTCGTGCTGTTCGACGAGATCGAAAAGGCTTCTGATAGTTTGTGGCAACTGCTGCTGGGAATTCTCGACAAAGCCACGTTGACGTTGGGTGACAATCGCCGTGTCGACTTCTCGAAGGCGATGGTGATCATGACTTCCAACCTCGGTGCGCGCGAGATGTCGGAACTGATTTCCGGCGGTATCGGATTCGCGCCCGGCAAAGGTTCGAAATCACCAAACGATACTGAAGTAGACCAGAAGATTTATCGCACGGCTGTGGAAGCTGCACGGCGCAAGTTCTCGCCAGAGTTTATGAACCGGATCGACAAGGTGGTCGTTTTCCGTTCGTTGAAAGAACATCACCTGCGTCAGATTCTCGATCTCGAGCTTCAGGCAGTTCAGGATCGCATCATGCAGTCAGCCGGCACCAAGTTCGTTTTCCAGTGCTCTGAAACAGCGAAAGACATGCTGATGAAGGAAGGTCTTGATTACAAATACGGCGCACGTCACCTGAAGAGAGCGGTTGAGAGATTTCTCGTCTATCCGCTTTCGAACCTCGTGGCCACGGGTCAGATTGGATTGGGAGATCTCGTCCACGTCGATGTCGATGGGATTCGCAATCGGCTGGTTTTCTCGAAGAGCTCGGGTGGCGCGCTCATTCATGAAATGGCGCAAAACCCCGAGGGTTCTGAAGATTCAACTGAATCACTATCGGGTGGAGTCGGGTTGCCGATTCCGGCTGCTTCGAAGGCCGCCAAGAAGGGACACGGACGCGGAGAGAAAGCCGAGAATTAGCCGCAGATCTTGCGGATTAAGAACACGGATTGAGACGAATGTTTCAGTCCGTGTTTTTTATTGGTGTTCGATCTTCTTCAGGGAAGCGTGAGCGATTTCAGATAAGAAGGGATCAGATGCGGTTGTTGCGGTTTTCAAAGCCGAAGAGGCCGATGGATCGCCGATTAAACCGAGGGAGCGCGCTGCCTCGCGTCGCACGTCTGAAGGAAGTTTTTCGTTAGTCAGAGCGGAGACGAGGGCCGCGGTTCCCGCACGACTCCTGATTTGGCCGAGCGCAACTGCTGCCGAGCGAAGCACAAAGACATTCGCTTCCCGCTTTCGTTTCTTATTTGCAGGCGCTGAGAGTTCCGGAGCGAGTGTTCCAACCAGAGCGATAACGGCCGCTTCATCCTGGATGTGGCCCAGCGCAACTGCTGCCGCACCTCGTACCCCGTCTTCCTTGTCATTCAACAGCCGATCACTCAGGGCTGCAGTTGCCGCTCTGCTGTGAGTGAGGCCTAGCGCATACGCCGTCTCGCGACGCACAAATTCGTCTTTATCATTAAGAAGCGGAAGTAGGAGACCGGCGCTCTCTTCATTTCCGACTGAGAGGATTGCCTTCGCGGCGGTCGCACGGATCATTGGTTCCGCGTCCTGGAGCGCCGGCACGACTGCGCGGGATGCAGCAGCCAGACGGAGCGAACCGAGTCGCATTACCGCGTCACGGCGTTCCTCAACGTCGCTTGAACTCAAACGTCGCTGCTGTTTTTCGATTTCAAGTTGAACGGGCGTGAGGTTACGACTTTCCTGCGCCGCTACCAGGGCGCAGCAAGACAACAAAATAGCGAAGAGGGCAGAAATGCTTTCGGTTTCAGTGCGCTTCAAACGTAGGTGCCTACTCTTGCCGCGGCTCGTCTTTCCGCTTTGCGTCGCACCGCTTCCCACTCGTAGGCCTGACGGGCGCGCCGATTTTCCTGTGCATCAGCGAGGCTTGTCAAAAGTTCGTCTTCCAAAATCAAAGGCGCCGTCCTCGCTCGTTTTTTGGATTCCATTGTCGAGATGTAATCCAAAACCTCGCCGACTTCAGCCTCACTCAAGGCCTCGAGTTTCAAGGCAAGAAACTGGCGTGGGTTCACGTTATTGGCCATTTTCGTGCTCCTATGCCTGTAGACTTGGGGCTATTCGCGGGGGGACAATATACACGAAGTCAGACGGAATTAACATGATTTACGGCAAATCGTTAGAGTTTCTTTAGCGGTGATTGCTTTGCACGGCGGCCACTTCGTCTTTCGTAGCGGCAATCCACAAACGCACCGTGTGATCCCCACCGGCCGAAGCGAGTCTGTTGCCGTCAGGCGAGAAAGCGATTGAATAGATCCTGTTCGAGTGCCCTTTCAGGGTTGCCAGTTCGGAGCGCGTGCTGATGTCCCACAGCTTTACATTATTGTCCCAGCTAGACGAAGCAAGCATTTTGCTGTCGGGCGAGAACGCTACGCTGCTCACCTGATCCGTATGCCCTTTGAGCGCCACCAACTCACTTCTTGTGTGCAAATCCCACAGACTGACAATCTGATTTCGGCCGGCCGATGCGAGCAGTCTGCCATCGGGCGAGAAAGCAACGGCACAGACTTCACGGAAAGAAGAGCGGGAAACTTCGACTGTTGGTCGTTCGAGTGTTGCCAACTGCTGCCCCGTTCGGACATTCCACAGCTTAATTGTTCCGTTTTCGTGACCCGAAGCGAGCGTCTTGCCGTCGGGCGAGAAAGCTACGGAACGGACACCCTTCGCTTGTCCATCGAGCGTCTTTAGTTCCTTCCACGTTGCGGTATCCCAAAGCCTCACGGTCTGGTCCATGCCGCCCGAGGCAAGTATTTTTCCGTCGGGCGAGAATGCAACTGCGTAGACTGGCTGCGTGTGGTTTGTAAGGCTGATCACTTCTTGATGCGTCGCGGTGTCCCACAGCCGGACGATGCGATCGGTCCCACCCGAGGCAAGCGTCTTCCCGTTCGGCGAAAAGCTTAAAGCAAGCACCGGAGCGGATGAAAAGACACCACTATCAACTATGCCCCGCAGCGTGGCTAATTCCTGTCCCGTATCAGCGTCCCAGAGCTTGATGTCCTGCGTGAAACTACCCGAGGCAATCGTCTTTCCATCCGGCGAGAAAGCGACCGAGAAGACGTCATCGCCGTGACCTGAAAACGACGACAGTTCCTTCCTTGAACTGAGATCCCAGAGTGCTGCAGCCTGGTTACTCGTCACTGTGATCGTTTTGCTGTCTGGAGCGAACGCGGCGAACGCAGGCCAGCCTTCGTCTGTCTCGTCCTTGAGCGTGACGAGTTCTTCTCTGGCAGCGGTGTCCCAGAGTTTTGACTCCATGGGACTGACCGATGCGAGCGTCTTGCTATCCGGCGAAAACACCACGCGAATAACGTCCTGCGTGTGACCTTTGAGCATAGCCAGCGGCTGTCGAGTAGCCGCATCCCACAGTTGGACGTTGTGACCTCCATTGGCGGTGGCGACCAACTTACCATCCGGCGAGAAGGCGACGGACGCTGTAAGGGTGACCGAAAGTTGTTCAGTCCACAACGATGGGTCGGTGAGCACTGCGACTTCTTTCCACGTGGCGGTGTCCCAAAGTTTTACTTTCTGGTCCCCACTCCCGGAGCCGAACAACTTGCCGTCAGGCGAGAAGGCTGCGTCAGTTATCGGCCCCTCGTGACCTCTGAGCGTTGTCAATTCCTTCCGTGCCGCGACGTCCCAAAGCTTAATGACTTCCCGGCCAGTGGCTGACGCAAGAACCTTAGCATCCGGCGAGAAGGCGAGCGCCGATGCGTTGCTCGGCGCGGAATCGTCGCCAGCGTCCGGCTCTTCGGTGAACGCCGCCAACTCCTTTCCGCTGTCGCTGTCCCAAAGCCTCACAACCGAATCACTGCCGGCGGACGCGAACAGCTTTCCATCCGGGGCTAGAACTATCGAGTTGATTTCAGATGTGTTTCCTTTGAGGGCAATCCGCTTGTGCCGCGCCACGGCGTCCCACAATTCAACCGAATCATCCGTGCCGCGCGCCGCAATGAGCGACTTACCATCGGGTCCATACAGAACGGAAATGATCGAGCCTGATGGCGGTTTGAATGTGGCCAGTTGTGGGTAGCTGTGATGCCACAAGTAGTACCAATAAAAGCTGCGCAGGTCGTCTACTTTTGCGGTGCGGGATTTCGGTACATAAGACTTCAGCAACTCATCGACTCGCTTCATGTCGCGACCCTGATTAGCACGCTGAGCGAGATTCATGTTGGATACGTAGAGTAGATGCTCGGCAGCATTCCGCTGCGCGATGGCTTCGTTCTTCGCTATCGCTTCAGCTTTCGCAGCCGCAACCGCCTCGTTCTTCGCCTTCTCCTCCGCTTTGGCAGCGAAGACTGCCGCATCTTTTGCCTTTGCCTCCGCCGCGGCGGAAGCAATTGCCTTGTCTTTCGCGATCTTCTCAGCTTCAGCGGCGGCGAGTGCGTCGTTCTTTGCCTTTTCTTCAGCTTTGGCGCTTCTGGTCGCTTCGATCGTAGCGGCAACGGCCTTACGTTGTGAGATCACAGCGAACACAAGCGCTACTGAGAGTACCACGATAATCGCGGTGACTACGCTGAGTGTCACAGCGCGCCGGCGCGAACGCGCTCTCTCATCAATCTGCTCGAGTGTGCGCCGATCAATCGCACTGACCGCTGCGACCAACGAATAAAACGGACTCCGGAATGGACCTTTGTGCAACTTCCCTTTGTGCGTATCCCAGCCAAGAAAGTTAGCTGCGAGCGGCATGCGGTTTTCACACATCACTTCCGGAAAAGCCATTTCGCTTTCATCAGCTGCTTCATTGTTAGCCTTGCCTCGGATCAGCACCGGGATAATGTCGTGATCGCCGTGATTCTGCATGAATCGTTTGATTTCGTCGGCGACGTACTTACTCTTGCGCGCATCCGGTGAACAAACAACGACGAGCTTCGTCGAGGCAGTGAGGTGTTGCTCGATGGTGCGGTGGTAATCCTCCGCGGCCTCAATGTCAGACTCGTCGCGGAAGACATTGAGATTTCGCTTGCCAACCTCCAGGCCTTTGGGGAACTTGTAACTTTCGAGCGCACTCTCCAGCCGGGCCACGAAATCTTTATCCTTACGCGAGTAGCTCAGGAAGATATCAAAAGCGTGGGGAGGCTGTTGGCCCGTAGCTTCTTGTTTGGGTTCTGGTGATTTCATGAGCCCTCCTGGGGATAGGACGTCCTTCGTGGCTGGATTATACGAACTCTGCACACACACGCCACGCACCACGACCCGGGAATCTATTCCCGCAAATCATGAAATCGGGCAATCCTGTGTACTAATCGATTCGAGAAGCGAGCCCGGAGACTGTATCAACAATCAATACGGCAATAGGCGGGTAGAAAATCAGATCGAGGACCATGCTCGACTGCACCGAAGCTACACGATGCCTGAACAGCAAGGTCAAATCATTGAAAAAATCCTGGGTATGCCAACCGATGTACAACCCGATACCGACGCTGAGCGCGTAACCAACAAGCAGAAATGTGTACGCTGAGAAACGTGTAAACGGCTGCTCAGGCACCGACTCCTGACGAATAATCGATCCCTGAATCAGCTTGGGTTTGTAAGTGTAGTGCGTAATGTATTCCCGCAAGCGATTGGCAAGGTGCCAGACGCCGATCACAAACAACGTCAGCACAATTACCCGGCCCATCGTCGAAAACACATGCCATAACTGAGGCCGCATCATCGCGAGAAAGAAAGTCGACAGGAATAATGAGACAGTCGTGAAGACTGCGCGCTGACGCTCACGGTTCTCCAGTCGATCCCGTTCCAAAACCTCGTCAACCAGACGATCCCATTTGGCCTGCACGGCCAGATTCCGGGCTCGTTTGGCGTGGGGATTATTCGAGTCGAGAATGGAATAGCTGCGATTCTTCTGTGCTTTCAACTGATCGTCGTAGTAGGCCCGCTCCTGTGGATCGTTGAGCGTGTGATAGGCCTTGGAGAGTAGTGCAAACTGCTTTCCTGCTTCGGAGTTGGGATTCAGATCGGGATGACTTTTACGCGCGAGTTTCCGATAGGCCGATTTGATTTCGGTCTGAGACGCATTCGGCTTAACGCCCAAGATTCTGTAGTAGTCGATCACTGTGCTTGTCTGAACTCCGAAAGCCAGCGATGGATGCCAGGGCTGCGTGAGGACACCGCCTCACTCGCCTGAGAAGTATACCACCGTGCGCAAGTAATTTTTACGGTCCCTTTCAGTACTTACTGAGATGTTGATTTTTGCGTTGGGGGGTGCCAAAGGGGAGCCGGGCAAAATACCTCGAGCGGCATTCGAGGGGGCGAGGACGTATGAATAAGGCGACTCGCACCCTTTGGCTAGTTGTCCTTTGCTTTACAACCGCCATGCCATGTCTCCCGTTTTCAAAAACCCCAGCAAAAATAGGCCATTTCTTAATACATACATCGAAAGTGTGTACGGTAGAAGACAGTGGCTGTCTACGGCCGACGACACCCTGCGTTCGAAGCAGGAGCAGGTTTAAGGAGCAGCTTGCAGGTGCAGGGATGCCGACCGAAGTCCTGCTTCTGCTAGCTGCTCCTGCTGCTTGCTCCTGCGGCCGGCTCCTATTATCTCCGGCTCGCCCGGTCCACGATTCTCAAAAGCGTTCTCACTGCGATTCCTGTCGGTCCCTTCGACCGATAAGGCTTGGCGTCGTCGCTCCAGGCCGTTCCTGCTATATCCAGGTGTGCCCACGAAAGTCCATCTGCAAATTCTTTTAGAAACGCGGCAGCCGTAATTGTTCCCGCTTTTCGACCGCCAACGTTCTTAATATCTGCGATGTCTGACTTGATCTGCCTCGAATACTCCTTGTCGAGCGGCAATTGCCAGTACTTCTCGCCCACTTCCCTGCCGGCCGTAATGATCTCATCGATCAGCTCCTGATCGGTTCCCAGCACTGCTGTATTCACGTCGCCGAGAGCTATTGAGACGGCGCCCGTCAAAGTCGCCATATCTATTACTTTTGTGGCGCCAAGCTTTTTGGCGTATGCAATTGCGTCCGCGAGAATCAGACGACCTTCAGCGTCAGTGTTGATGATCTCGATAGTCTTCCCCGTCATCGCTTTCACGACGTCGCCGGGCTTGGTGGCTTTTCCAGAAGGCAGGTTTTCAGTACATGGCGCTACACCCAAAATCGGAATCGGTGGTTTCAACTGCGCGATCGCACGCATAGCTCCCATGACGGTCGCGCCGCCCGTCATGTCATACTTCATCAACTCCATGTTCTCGCCGGGCTTCAGCGAAATGCCGCCCGAATCGAAGGTCACGCCTTTGCCCACAAACGCGAGTAACTCGTCATCGTTGGCCGGTGGATTTGGCGGCGTGTACTTCAGAATGATCAGTTTCGCAGGCTGGTCCGAGCCACGCGCCACGCTTAACAACGAGCCCATGCCCTCTTGTTCCATTCGTGCTTCGTCGAGCACGTCGATACTCAAGCCAAACTCGTTCGCGATGTCGCGAGCTCGTTCAGCCATGTCGGTCGGCGTCATGTAGGCCCCCGGCTCGTTTGCAAGGTCGCGAGTAAAGTTCACTGACTCGCCGACTATCGCGCCGGCCTTAACGCCGCGGCGCAACGCATCGTCATCGGCGCCCTCAATTACAACCACCAAACGGTCGACCTTCTTATCCTCTCTATCCACGGTGTGATATTTATTCGGATCAAACAGTGCGATGTATGCTCCCTCTACTGCAGTTCGAGCTGCTTCGCTCGCATCAACCGAAGGACGCGGAACGACGGCAATCGACTTCACATTCTTGCTGCGCAACGAGCGAACCGCGGTTCCCGCCAACTGCGAGACCTGTGCGCCTTTGTAATCGCTCGCCTCGCCTGCACCGACTAGAAGTAACCGGCGTGCCTTGAGTTTGTTGTTTCCAACGAGGTGGAAGTAGGCGGTTTCACCTTCTTTACCGCTGAACTCTTCGGCGTCGAGCGCGGAGCTCACGAGTCCGCCGGAAAGTTCATCCAGTTTCTTTATAAAGCCGTCGCCGGCTGTTTCATTCTTGAAAACGGCAACCGCCAAAGCTTGTGCATCAAGCTCTTCAATCGGTCCTCGGCTGGATTCAACTTGCATGGTGAGTAAGTTCTCCTGGAATTCGGAATAAGTTTGCAGGAGCAACATGCACGGGCAGGAAATCGAATCCTGCACCTGTTAACGGTTGCTGCGCCTGGCTATTTATTGCGTTCTTTCAGTTGCGCTCGCGTCTCGCGCTCTACTGTCCGTTTCAGCTCGGCCTCTCTCTTGTCATACATTTTCTTACCGCGAGCGACTCCAACTTCGATCTTGATTCTGCCGTTTTTTAAGTAGAGCTGCGTGGGAACGAGAGTCATCCCCTGTTTGGCTGTGGCTTCGTCGAGTCGGGAAATCTCACGTTTGTGAAGCAGCAGCTTGCGAGTCCTGAGCGGATCGTGGTTCTCGCGATTGCCATGAGAATACGGCGAAATGTGTGCATTGAACAACCACGCTTCGCCTTCGCGCACTGAAATGTATGCCTCTTTCAGTTGTACGCGACCATCCATGGCACTCTTCACTTCGGTGCCTGTCAATACGAGACCCGCTTCGTATTTATCCGAAATATGATAATTGTGAAAGGCCGCACGGTTGGCCGCCAATACTTTTTCTTCTTTCACTGCAGCACATTCTTCAGGTCGAGCACATCGTGCCGCGTGATAATGCCGACAATCCGGCCGTACTCTTCCACGAGTACTGCCTGGCTCGTTTGCAGGCGACGCGCGACTTCAGAGGAACTGGCATCGACGTCAAGACTTGGAAAACTCGCTTCCATCACTTCGCTGACAGGCGAGTTCAGCAGTTCTCTGTTGCGTACCACTTTCGCGAGCACTCGATTCTCACGCAGTGAACCCACCGCACGTCCTTCTTCCAAAACCGGCATCTGCGTTACGCCCAGCTCGTCCATTTTTTCCAGCGCTACGGAAACGATATCTGATGGCGCTACGGAAACTATAGCCTTGGGAGCATGCGGTTTCTTGGTTCCGGTGATCAGACCTGCAGTGATCTTCTGCGGCTCCAACAAGCGCTTTTCTTTAAGCCATTCATCTGAATGATGCTTCGTTAGATAATGCTCGCCGGTGTCGCAAACAATAAAGACGACAATCGCGTTCTCATCGAGGTTGTTGGCAACACGCAGTGCGGCGGCGAGATTCGTCCCGGTTGATCCGCCGCAGAAGATTCCCTCCATGCGTCCCAGCAAACGCGACATTTCAAATGATTCTCGATCTGTTACGTTGATTACTTCGTCGACGTACTTGATGTGAACGTTGGGCGGCACGATCTCTTGCCCGATTCCCTCGACGAGATAAGGAGTCGCTTCGACGATCTTTCCAGTCTCTTTGTAAGTCTTGAAAATCGAACCATACGGATCGGCGCCGATGATTCTGATGTTCGGATCTTTCTCTTTTAGAAAACGACCGGTTCCCGAGATCGTGCCACCGGTTCCGAGTCCGGCGACGAAATGTGTGATTTTGCCTTCAGTCTGTCGCCACAGTTCTGGTCCAGTGGTCCGGTAATGTGCTTCCGGGTTTGCCGGGTTGGAGTACTGGTCGGGATAAAACGAATTGGGAGTTTCTGACGCGATTCGTCTGGCTGTCGAAACGTAGTGATCCGGAGTGCCTGGTTTTGCAGAAACCGGAGTGATGACGACGTCCGCTCCGAGTGCTTTTAAATAACGCGACTTCTCGACGGAGGCTTTATCCGTCATCACAAAAATGCACTTGTAACCTTTGACCGCTGCAGCAATGGCTAAACCAATTCCGGTGTTACCCGAAGTCGCCTCGATGACGGTTCCGCCCGGCTTCAAGATCCCTTCGCGTTCGGCCGCCTCAATCATCGACACGCCGATCCGGTCTTTTACCGAATAACCGGGATTGAGATTCTCCATTTTGGCGAATATTTGTGCCTTCGTGTTGCGCGCGAGGCGATTTAGCCTGACCAAGGGCGTATTTCCGATCAAACCGAGAATGTCTTCCTGGAATTCCATAGAATCTTATATAGCAGACCGCCCCAAAAAAGCACAAAAGAGGTTAGCCACAAAGAGGCACAAAAAGCACAAAACAGAAAAACAAAATCAGTCTTGCGCCTGTGTGCCTTTTTGTGGCTAAGGATTGTGGCTTTAAAATGTTAGGACCCGGACGCGCTCTCCCCTTCGCATCCGGGCCCTTACAAGGCCACTCACCTTGCGATGTGTGACCGAACCGTTAATCTCAGGCACTCCTTTGGCAAGGTGTGTGCCAACATCTGGTTTGCGAGATAACAGTCCTTTTTTGCAGTTTTCTCGAGGCTCAGGATATATATCTCGGGGAGACGTTAACGATACGGTGCGCAATCTGTTGGATGGGTAACCTTTTGGGGTAATCTCATCAGCAGACACGAGCAGATCAAATGAAAATACTAATTCTCGACAGCAAACAGATCCGTGAGATGCTTCCGATGCGTGATTGCATCGAGTTGATGGCGGATGCGCTATCGTCCCTGGCGCGCGGTGAGGTTTTTCAGCCGCTGCGCACGATAATTCGTCCGCCCGAAGCGATTGGTTTACTCGGATTGATGCCGGCCTATCGTACGGGTGAGCACGGGGCGTTTGGAATGAAAGCGATTTGCGTCTTCCCGGGAAATCCCGCCATTGGTAAAGATGCTCATCAGGGCGCCGTGATGTTGTTCAGTCGTGAGACGGGCGAGTTGATCGCGTTGATGAACGCTTCGGAGATCACAGCGATTCGTACGGCAGCTGTATCGGCAGTGGCAACTCGTTTACTGGCTCGCGAGGATGCGCATCAGTTGGGAATCATTGGCGCGGGCGTGCAGGCTCGCACACATCTCGTAGCGCTCGATGCTGTGCGAGAAATCACGCGGGCGCGAATAGCTTGCAGAAACATCGGACATGCTCGGGAACTCGTGCGTGAAATGCAGCCGGGCTTTTCGTTTCCCGTTGAGGTGGTCGAAAATAACGAGGAGGCTGTGCTCGGCGCCGATTTGATTGTCACTGCCACTTCGTCGCAAGAACCTGTTATTAGTAAAGACTGGATCTCACCGGGCGCTCACGTTAATGCGATCGGCACACACTCGCCCAACTCGCGTGAGATCGACAGTGCCACGATGGCTGCGTCGCGAATCTTCGTCGACCGACGCGAATCGGCGTTAAACGAATCCGGCGACTATTTACTAGCGGCTAAAGAAGGGCTAATAAACCCGGACAGCATCATCGCTGAGATTGGCGAACTCTTGATCGGATCGAAGTCCGGACGCACTTCAGCAAACGAGATCACGCTCTTTAAATCACTCGGTCTTGCAATCGAAGACGTCGCCTGCGCGGAGTATCTCTATCAAAAGGCGCTCTCGGAAGGTCGAGGCACTTGGGTTACCCTGTAGGGGCGGCCCTCCGTGGCCGCCCGGCGTCGAATCGATCTCTTTGTCAAACGCCTGAACCGATTGTGTTACAAAAGATCGAGTTCCACGCCGGGCGGCCACGGAGGTGTTGATTGTCAAGACATCCTTTACAGTTTGTTATCACGACATCCTTTACACTTTTTATCCAGTAGTAGTAGGGGCTGTGGGAACGGTGGGAAAACTGTAGTTTGTTTTTCCACGGTTTCCACAGC
>JBKPPU010000371.1:0-15034 GCA_046733695.1 Acidobacteriota bacterium | reverse complement strand
GCTTCGGTTACGCGCAAGAAATCCAGCGACAGCTCGCGCTCTGTTCTGAGATCGTCACCCATCTGTTTCTCCTGGTTAAGGAAGTAATCAGGCCAAAATGCTCGTTCATACTAGCAGAGCATCCTACAATTTTGTAATTTTCCGGTAGACAAAGAAATTTTTAGCGAGTACTCTCACGCCGCCTCTTCGTTTCAGGACCTCACGATGGATCGAAGAATAGAACTCGTCATCGCAAGACTAAAAACCGAACCAGCATCCGCATGGGATTTCGCTGCGCTCGCAGTGCAGGTCAATCTCTCGCCTTCGCGTTTTCGACATCTCTTCAAACAGGAAACAGGAACAACTCCGGCCCAGTATTTAAAGGAAGTTCGGCTCCGCCGGGCGGCGAAGCTATTGCGCACAACCTTTCTGAACATCAAGCAGATAGTTGAAATCGCCGGCTTAGGTTCGAATGCGCACTTCGTACGAGATTTTCGGAAGCTCTACGGAATCACACCGACAGCCTATCGCCGCCTCAACGGCCGCACCGCCCAACGACATCGCCGGCGAAAAAAGAAACGAGTAGCCAGTCGGGGCAAAATTTAGCCGATTTGGACAACAAACAGTCGTTGACTGCCACCTGGATCGAGCTTAGATTGCCGTCTACCCACCGAATTCGATAAATCACCAAATGGAGTCTTGAAAAATGTTTTTCCAGTCCTCACGTGGAATGTGTCTGTTGATTCTTTTACTGGCTGCGCCGGTGCCGGGCCAAACGCCTGAAACGGTGCTGGCTCGGGTCGACGACAAAGCGATCACGCAAAGGCAGGTGGATGATTCGATCGCCGCTCAAATCTATCCACTACAACAACAACTCTACGCAATCCGTAAGGCAGCGCTCGAGAACCTTGTTACTCGCCGAATTCTGGAAAACGAAGCAGCGGCAAGAGGCATGCGCGTAGAAGAGCTTCGTAAACAACTTACGCAAGGCGAGATCAAGGTGACTGATGCGCAGGTTGAAGAGGCTTACAAACAGAATGCTTCGTACTTCGCGTCGATGAGTCCTGACGAAGCGCGCGAGCGTTTGCGACTGGACCTCGAAAATCAGGCGCGCATGAAAAACTATCGTGTAGGGCTCGAAGCGTTGCGAAAGAAATGGAATGTCAGTATCGACTTTTCGCCACCCGTGTTTGTTTCAGAGTTGGACGATGGAATCTCGCCGGCACGAGGGTCTGCGAATCCGCGAGTCACGATTGTGGAGTTTTCCGATTTCGAGTGCCCGTTTTGTAAACAGGTTCAGAGCACGCTGAAACAAATTGTCGATAATTATGGCCGGGATGTGCGTCTGGTCTTCAAACATCTGCCGTTGGAGGGACATCGAAACTCGTTCCCGGCGGCGCGTGCGGCATACTGCGCTGCCGAGCAGGATCGCTTCTGGCAGTTCCATGATGCGCTGTTCTCAGCACAGGATCTCTCGCCGCCTGCGCTCGAGCAGATCGCATCCGATCTCGGGCTGGCGCCCGAAAGGTTCAAGACGTGCCTCACCTCGGAGCAGTCGCGTGCAGCCGTAGTCAAAGATCTTGAAGCTGCGAAGCGGTATCGGATCGACAGTACGCCCAGCTTCATCGTTAACGGAAAACTAATTAAAGGCGCGCTCAGCTTTGCCGATTTCCAGAAGGTAATCGAGCAGGAGCTAAGCGGGACCATCAATCAAAAACAGTCCTCGAAGAATTAGGAGACCTCACATGAAACGAATTGTTTGCTTCGTCTTAAACATTGCTGTGCTTTCTGCGCTAATGGTTGTTACAGCGCTCGCTCAGAAACCCTCCCGATACGAAAAGATCGTACGTGATACCTACGGGAAGCTGGAAACTTTCAACGCCGCCGCTCAAATTTTTCAGAATGAATTCACGCGAAAGCCTCTTCGTTCGGAAGCGAACTTGAAGTTTGTAGTTGGTGAGTTCAGGGTAGGAAACATCCAGGAAATACTCTACACACCGTACTGCGATCTCGTTACGTTGCCCAGTGGCGATATTGTGTCGCTGACGCGCGGAGGTCACTCTTTGAATGGCGGGCCGCAGGAAGCGACGTTCGATGCGGCCTGGGAACCCGGTCAGTATGCATCGGTCTTCGATCCCGTTTGGACCGTGGCCGACGTTTTCCATGTCGAAGCCGCCAGGTACTACAACGTAAAGACCTACACCTCATACCAGGTGACGGTAACGCTCGAGGGAAGATCTCGGAGCTACCGTGCGGTGGCACTGTTTCGCGATGGACCAGGCGATTCGGATCCGGAGTTTTGGGACACGATTGTGAATGGAATTGGTAGCGTCTGGGATGAGAAGCGCCCTGCATACAAGGCAAAGACAAACGTACCGGTCGAGAGCTCAACGTCAACCGTATCGGCGAGCCAGGACACGCTGTTGTCCTCAGGTGATGAACTGTGGTCGCCGAGTGGCCTTAACGCCAATGCGCAACTTCTCGACGGTGGAACGAACGCCCAAACCTCCAGCCAGACTACATTGCCTCTATGGCTCAGCGGGGACGATCAGGAACACGCATCAGGCTGGCATGGAGGCACCGCCCAATTCACCGGTGTTTGCGAGATGTTGACGTCGACTCTTCAGCGTTGCTCGGTAAAGATCGGCAACTTTGCCTCGTTTGAAACCGGGACCTTGAGCAACGTGACGCCTTTGTTCTTTCACGTCGGCTCAAAGGATCAGAAAACGGAGGATAGTACCGGACCAACCGGCAGTTCGGTGTCATGTGCCTCAGGCACAGGTGTAGCTTTCTCGTCGTGTCTGTTTGCAACGAACTGCGGTGGTAACGCTACCGTGTCGCTAAGTATTTTGATTGCGTCCGTTTCGGCGACAGTAAATGGTGGCAACCTCTGGCGTGATGCACATGCCGAACAGTTCAAATGCAACCTTTCATCAACCGCCGGCGGCTCGTGCACGACACCTTCTTTCAATGGGACTTGTCCGATTGGTACCACGCCAAACGGCTCGGGGCTTTGTTGCACCAGTGGAACCGGAACAGGCAATTGCGGCGTAACCTTTGCCAACAAATGCATGATGTATGGCGGCGATTACGATTTCCTCAGTTGCACGTGTCTCGGTTGTGACACCTGTGGCGGATCTCCGATCGTGATCGACGTTGCCGGGGATGGCATTGTGATGACAAATCCTGCGGGCGGTGTTGATTTCGATCTCAATGGTAACGGCACCAGAGATCGTCTTGGCTGGACTCAACCTGATTCAGACGATGCCTGGCTCGCGCTGGACCGTGACGGCAATGGAACCATCGACAAAGGAGCCGAGCTGTTTGGCGACTTCACTCCGCAGCCGCCATCGAGTAACAAGAACGGCTTTCTGGCACTCGCAGAGTTTGATAAACCTGTGAACGGCGGGAATGGCGACGGATTGATTGATAGTCGCGATACGGTCTTCGAGAAGCTTCGTCTATGGCAGGACAAAAACCATAATGGTATCTCCGAGATTGAAGAGCTTCACACGCTCGCGTCGTTGAACGTGAAGGCACTTGAACTGGATTTCAAGGAGTCGAAACGCGTGGACGAGTATGGAAACGAATTCAAATACCGCGCGAAAGTGCGAGACGTGAACGCAAACGTCGGTCGCTGGGCATGGGATGTATTCCTATCCCATTAAAATCCGTTCCCGATCCGTGTTATCCGTGGCCAATGCTGACCACCGATAACACGGATTCTATTTCTTCGATGGTGGCAAGATCTTCCGGGCTGGTTTCTCTTTCTTCAATCCGAGAGCCCAATCAGCCTGCATCAGGGTGTGGATATCGCGTGTGCCCTCGTAGATGATCGCGGCTTTGCAGTTTCGCAGGTAACGTTCTACGGGGTAGTCGTTGGAATAGCCATTCGCGCCGTGAACCTCGATGGCCATCGAGGCGGCCTTTTCACTTCGTGTGGTGGCTTGCCACTTCGCCAGACTCGTCGCTTTGGCGTTAGCCTTGCCCTCGTTCTTTAACCAGCCGGCGCGCAGCCACAGCAAGTGGCTCATCTGGTAATCGGCTTCCATCTCAGCAATCTTCTGCTTCACGAGCTGGTGATTCGCGATGCGTGTGCCAAATGTCTCGCGCGTGTTTGCATATGCAATCGATGCGTCGCGTGCGGCACGAATTACCCCTGTAGCTCCCGACGCAACCGTGTAACGTCCCTGCTCGAGCGCAAACATCGCGATCTTGAAGCCCTCACCTTCTTCGCCCACCATGTTCTCGTGGGGCACGCGTACGTCCTGCAACGAGAAGTAGCCGGTGTTGCCGGCACGAATACCGAGCTTTCCGTGAATCGTCCCTGAAGAGAAGCCTTTCATGCTGCGCTCGACAATGAAACACGACATTCCGGTGTGATCGCGCTGGCGTCGCTTTTCTTCATCCGTCCAGCAAAAGAAAAGAAAGTTGTCTGCGACGTCAGCCAAACTGATCCACATCTTTTCGCCGTTCAAAACCCACTCGTTTCCTTCGCGACGAGCAGTGGAGCGCGCTCCCACCACGTCGGAACCCGCGCCGGGCTCTGTCAAACCGTAGGTGGCGATCTTTTCACCTTTCGCCTGTGGCACAAGGTATTTCTGCTTCTGCTCTTCACTTCCCCATGTATAAAGTGTCAGGCAATTCAGACCGGTATGAACAGACATCACGACCCGCAGGAACGTATCGACAGCCTCGAGCTCCTCACAAACGAGTCCGAGTGAGATGTAATCAAAGCCGGCGCCGCCATACTCTTCGGGAATGCAAACGCCCAGCAGATTTAACTCGGCCATCTTCTTCAGAACTGAAGGCTCAAAATATTGTTTTTCATCCCATTCTTTGATGTGAGGCGCGACCTCTTTTTGCGCAAACTCGCGCACTGTTTGCAAGAGTGCCTTGTGATCTTCGGTCAGTTCGAAATCAATCATTTCATTACTCTTTCCAGTAAGCTGATAAAAATGACCGGACATCTTACCGGACCCCACAAAAAAGCACAAAAACCGCTCAAGTTGGGCAGTGGGGTATTAGTGTATTGCAGCGGATTCACGCAGCGATCGTTAGAGCGGGGGCAAGCCCCTCTTCCTGACTTGTTCTATTCTCAGTTGCGCAAACGTCGAATGGAACTTGAATCAGAAAATAAAACAAGTCAGGAAGAGGGGCTTGCCCCCGCTGGTTGAAAAGGAACCAGCAACACACTAATACCCCACAACGTCAAGTTGGGCGTCACACGTGGACACGGTCAGTACCGTCCGCGGTAGCGGATGGGTACGCCATAGGCCTTCTGACTGTTTGTGGCTATACTTCGAAAATGCCGAAGAAAAAGCGAGCCGGTGACGTAACCACGGTGGGTTTGGTGCAGATGACTTGTGATCCCAAGCCGGAAACCAACCTGAAGAAAGCCATTGCCGGTATCAACGACGCCGCAAAGCGAGGCGCTCAGATCGTTTGTTTGCAGGAGCTCTTTCGATCGCAGTACTTCTGTCAAACGGAAGATATCCAGCTCTTCAAACTGGCTGAAACGATTCCGGGTCCATCAACAGAAGCCCTCGCAAAAGTGGCACGTCAAAATAAAGTCGTCATTGTGGCCTCGCTTTTTGAAAAGCGCGCAGCGGGCGTCTATCACAACACCGCCGTGATGATCGATGCTTCCGGCAAAATTGCCGGCAAGTATCGCAAGATGCACATCCCCGACGATCCGCTTTACTACGAGAAGTTTTATTTCACTCCGGGCGATCTCGGTTTTCAAACTCACGACACAACCTACGGCAAAATCGGCACGCTCGTTTGCTGGGATCAGTGGTTCCCTGAAGCTGCTCGGTTGACTGCCTTAGGTGGCGCCCAGTTTCTGTTTTATCCAACCGCGATTGGCTGGCTTCCTGATGAAGAACCGGAAATGAACGCGGCGCAACACTCGGCCTGGGAAACTATTCAGCGCGGTCATGCGATTGCGAATGGAATTTTTGTCGTGGTCGTGAATCGCGTCGGCCATGAAGGAAAGCTGACCTTCTGGGGTCAATCGTTTGTCGCCGATCCATTCGGCCGGATCATTGCTAAGGCTTCGGCGGATCAGGAAGAGGTGCTGGTCGTAGACTGTGATCTTTCCAAGATTGAAGAGACCCGCCAAAACTGGCCCTTCCTCCGCGACCGCCGCATCGATGCTTATGAAGGGCTCCGATTCAGATTCGGTGGACAAGCATGAGTTATGGCGTCGTGGACCTCATCGGCAACATCGGCGTGGTGATACTTATCATCACCTTTCTGATGCTGCAATTGAATAAACTGCCCAGTGACGGACTGGCTTACTCGGTTCTGAATGCAGTCGGTGCCAGCCTGATCGTCGTTTCATTGCTCTTCGACTTCAATCTTTCCGCCCTGTTGATGGAAGTGTTCTGGGTATTAATCAGTTTTGTCGGTATCTACAGATACTTTCGACTCAAGGCTCTCAGATCTGAAACTCTCGATGGATAAATCACAGGCAAAGACTCCGGTGCGTTCTGGTTTTGTCATGCCCGCTGAGTGGCATCCGCACCAGGCGACATGGCTAACGTGGCCCAAGGATCCCGAAACGTGGCCCGACCGCGTGACGCAGGTAGAAGAGATCTACCTCAACATGATCGCGGCACTCACGCCGCACGAGAAAGTGAACCTGCTTGTTGACGACGAGGAGACCGAAGCGTCGATTCGCGCAAGAATAAGCTCTGCGACTGCCGCGCAAATTCATTTTCATCACATTCAAACGGTAGACTCTTGGATTCGTGACTATGGCCCAAATTTTCTTGCCGGATATGGCGAGGTCGCGTTCAACGACTGGATCTTCAATGCCTGGGGAAACAAGTATGAAGCGCTGAAGGAAGACGACAGCGTACCGCGTCGCCTGGAACCGTTTCTCAAGTTGAAAAGATTCTCACCCGGAATCGTAATGGAAGGCGGTTCAATTGAGGTGAATGGCCGCGCCTGCGTGCTGACCACAGAGCAGTGTTTGCTGAATCCAAATCGTAATCCCGAATTGTCGCGTGGACAGATCGAGATGTACCTGAAGGAGTATCTTGGCGTGCTCAAGGTTCTCTGGCTCGGTGAGGGCATTGTCGGAGACGACACCGACGGGCATATAGACGACATCGCCCGGTTCGTCGCACCCGATGTGATTGTCTGCGCTGTGGAAGACGATCCAGAGGATGCAAACTATGAAATATTACAGGACAATCTCAAGCGGCTCAGAGCGATGACTGACCACAAAGAAAGACCTTTCGAAATCGTCACACTCCCAATGCCTGGTATTGTTGGCGGCACAAGCACCAGCACTCGCGATCTCGATCGTCTCCCTGCAAGCTATGCAAACTTTTACATCGCCAACAACGTAGTTCTGGCGCCTGTATTTGGTCACACTAACGATGAGCGTGCGGTCGAAACGCTACAGAAAGTGTTTCCCACTCGTCAGGTTGTTCCGATCAATTGCGAACCACTAGTCTGGGGCATGGGGACGATCCACTGCGTCACGCAGCAGCAACCATCCCCGTTTATCCGCGGCTAATAAATCTCTTTGCCTCAGCAATCGCCTCGTCGAGCGTTCTCACGCGTCCATCCAACTGCATCTCATAAACCGCGCGCGTGATCTCACCCATTTCCGGCCCGGGCTTGAGACCGAGCTCGAGCAAATGCCGGCCCAGCAATAGCGGATCGGGTGGCCGCTGCTCAACCTGTAACTCTCGCGACCGTTGGATAAACCATTCCTGCGCTTCAGCTCCGTACCATTTCTCTCGCGGTACCCATTCGGCATTCCGCCCGAGCGAATCCGCCTTCGCAACGCGGTACAGGAGATCGGGTTCACACCGCCGTGCGAGACGTCGAAATGCTCCTTCACCGACTTCGTCGCGCTTCTTGTAAAACTCCCCCGGCTTCAGATGTTCGCGCACCAGCGCAATCACCTGCCCACGCACGTTGTAACCGTCGATCGTATGGATATTGGTGCGGCTGAGAAAACTCTCCGTCGGAGCCACTCCCGCTTCTTCGTGTCCACGCGAACGCCATCTGCCGTCAATAAACTCGGTAGTCGGAGGCTTACCGAAGTCATGGGCCAGAGCAGCCATCATCACCGTCACCTTACGCGGATATGAAAGATCGTCGATCAACTCGCGCGCCCGATCGATCACGAGTTGCGTGTGCACAAAAACATCACCTTCAGGATGCCATTCCGGATCCTGCGGCACTCCGATCAAGCTCTGGATCTCCGGAAAGATCTGTTCAATCGCACCGAGCTTTCTTAACCACTCCAGCCCGACCGACGGGCGCTGTGCCCTAAGCAGCAATTTTTCCAGCTCTCCCCAGATTCGCTCCGCAGGAAGATCGGTGAGATCAATACCTCGGCAAATTTCAACTGTGCCGGCATCGATGTCGAATTGAAAACGAGCGGCAAACTGCGCTGCACGCAACACGCGCAGGCTATCTTCCGCAAACGTGTGCGCTGAAACAGCACGCAAGATTCGTTTCTCAATATCACGACGGCCATCATATGGATCGATCAACTCGCCGGTGAGCGGATCTTGCATGATGGCGTTGATCGTGAAGTCGCGGCGTTGTGCAGCCTCTTCGACACCCATCGACGGGTCGCCTTCGATCACAAATCCCTTGTGTCCCTGTCCCGTTTTACGCTCACGGCGCGGGATTGAAACGTCGAGATGTGGGCCCAGTTTGTAAACCGTGAACGATTCACCGACGACGTTGACCGGACCAAACTGGTCCAACACCTCGCGAAGTCGAACCGCATCGAGGTTGTAAACTTCGAGATCCCAGTCTTTTGGTTGCGCGCCCATCAGCTCGTCGCGCACACAACCGCCGACGAGGAGCGCACGACCACCCGCTTCATTAAAAGCGCGGGCGAGAGATGAAACCGCGGCCGGTAGCTCGACCATACAATTAATTAGCCACAGATGAACACGGATTTTATAACGGATCTTCCTCGGGGGATTCCACTACAACCTGAACGCCGCGAGTGGATGGCAAACAGCTGATCACCTGCGCGCGATCGATCTTCGTCAGCTCGGTGCCGGCTGCGTGCCAGAGCTTCACCCAAAAAGTTCGCGTTGGACCATGAATCGCAAACGTAGAGCCATCGATCATCACGGGAACGGGTTCCGCCACCGTTCCTGCTCGCAGCGTTTCGAGCAGCTCCGGGATGAACGGCTTAAACTTCTCAAACTGCACCAGCACTGAGGCGTCGTCGATCTCAGCCGGCGGCAGTTCAACCGGATCTTCCGACTCCAGCAAGAGCCTCGTTTCAGTTTGCTGATTTCGTTTCTTAACTACTGGCATAACAAATTAGATTGGCTCCGGCGGAGGAGGAATCGGATACGGCTTCAACCGCTTCTGCAGGTGCTCCGCCAGATCGGTGACTTTGATT
Organism: Acidobacteriota bacterium; assembly: GCA_046733695.1. Classification (GTDB taxonomy): domain Bacteria; phylum Acidobacteriota; class Blastocatellia; order Pyrinomonadales; family Pyrinomonadaceae; genus PSRF01. The sequence goes on along the minus strand of JBKPPU010000371.1, from coordinate 5,658 downwards.
CTTTCCTGCTCCCACGTATCACGGTCGCGCACTGTAACAGCCTCGTCCTCGAGCGACTGGTGATCGACGGTGATACAGAACGGGGTCCCAATCTCATCCTGTCGTGCATAAAGCTTTCCGATGCCGCCCGTATCGTCGTAAACAGCTCGCAGCAACGGCTGCAGCGAACGCTTGATCGCCTTCGCCATCCCCACGATTTCCGGCTTGTTCTTCGCGAGCGGCAGGATCGCAGCTTTGATCGGCGCGAGTTGCGGGCTCAGTTTCAGAATGACTCTGCTCTCACCCTTATCGTTGGTTCGTTCCGTATAGGCATCCATCAACACCGCCAGCACAGTGCGGTTAACTCCCGCCGCGGGCTCGATTACATGCGGATAAAAGCGCTGCTTTGTCGGTTCGTCAAAGTATGAAAGATCCTCAGTCGAGTCAGGGTTGATTCGTTTCCCTTCAGCGTCGAGCCTGTTCTTCGAGTGAGTACTCAAATCGAAGTCGGTTCGCCACGCAATTCCCATCAATTCTTCCCAGGGCTTTTCGCGTTCGGGAAAATATCTGTACATGATGTCGACCGTGCGTTTGGAGTAGTGCGCCAGCTCTTCTCCCGGAACCTCGTACAGATAAAGGTTGTCGCGAAGGATTCCAAGCGAGCCAAACCACTCGAGGTATTGTTCTACCCAGTAGTCCACTAACTTCGAGTGCTCGGCAGACGGTGAAACGAAGTACTCCATCTCCATCTGCTCGAACTCACGCGTCCTCAAGATGAAGTTACCCGGAGTTACTTCGTTACGAAACGACTTACCGACCTGCGCGATACCAAACGGCAGCTTCCGCCGCATCGCCGTCTGCACATTCAAAAAGTTAATAAATATGCCCTGAGCTGTTTCGGGTCTGAGATAGGCGAGCGCCGTCGGATCGTCGTCGGCGACTGCGCCCAACTTGGTTTGCAGCATCGTGTTGAACGGGCGGGCTTCCGTCCAGTCGCTGGCGCCACACGAAGGGCATTTGTTGTCGGTGATCTTGTCGGCTCGAAATCGACCCTTACACTTGCGGCAATCAATCAGCGAATCGTTGAAAGTTGCTTCGTGACCCGAATACTTCCAGACGAGGCGATTGAGGATGATGGAAGAGTCGATTCCCTCGATGTCGTCGCGTTCGTAAACAAGCCAGCGCCACCAGGATTGCTTTACGTTGTTGCAAAGCTCAACGCCGAGTGGGCCATAGTCCCAGGCGCTGCCGAGCCCGCCGTAAACTTCAGAAGAGGGAAAAACAAAACCTCGCCGCTTGGCGAGAGAAACGATGGTGTCGATGTTTGGTGCTGCCACGAAATACATTAAGCCACAAAGAAGCACAAAAAGCACAAAGAGATTAATTCAAAATCAATTTGTGCTTTTTGTGCTTCTTTGTGGCTTCTTTTACTTGCCTGGTGTTGAAACGTTGACGTCGATCTTCTGCGTTCCGCCACCTCCAAATATGCGTCCTCTAAACATATACAACCCGACTAGAATCACGAGCACAAATATCACCAGTATCGCGACAACCCCGACGCTGCCGCTGCCTCCACCTTCTTCGGCCATGAAGGTGCCTCCTTATTGTTTGAAACGAGATTAAATCGAGGGGCTCAGGGGGTGGGGAGAGATAACTGTAAACCAAATAGGTCGTATAGGTCCAATCGGACTTATACGACCTATTTACCAGCTTAAGGTTTGCGACGGCCTTTGCCTGGATTGACTTCCCCAGCCTGCACCGTCGGTGTAGGTTGCGGCGCTGCTGCACCACTGGGAACGATCCAGAGCTCGACACTGTCTTCTTCGCGGAAACCACCGTTAACAACCACGAGACGCGAAGCATCAATGCCACGTTGCGTGACGAGATAATCGCGCGCGCGACTCATGAGCTTCTCGACTTGGCCAATGGGACTCATGCGCCCGCCGTACGCCAGGATGTAACCACGAGTCGACGGATCGTTCTGCAATTCGACCGCGAGATTGTCGAGCCGCGCTTTCTGATCGTCAAAGGTGCAGTTGTTACACTCGTCAAACTCACGCGCAACAATCACCTTCTTCTCGATCGGCGCGATGACAGCTACTGCCTGGACAGTCTGCGCACACGCCGGGTCCGCCGAACCATCGTCAGCCGTCAGAGTCGCAGTGATTCGCTGTCCGCCAAGACCGGTCGAGTCGACGTTCAGCGTCGCTGTACCCAACCCGCTAATGACTTTGGCACTGGACGGCGTCACCTTCCACGTGTACTTCAATGGAGAATTGCCAGTGTATGAAACGTCAGCCGTGTAAGTAATGATCTCGCCTTCAGTCACCTGCTTCGGCGCAGAGATACTCAACGGGAAAGGGCATGGAGATTTCGGCAGTGGCGGCAATGGCTTGTAATTCACCACCACGCATTTTACGCGCCCCGCGGGTAACTCGATTTCGCGAATCCAGTACTGGCCGTTAGGCAGTGTCAACTGCACACTGTGTACGCCAGGTTCGAGATCGATAGCGCGATACTCCGTCAGAGTTTCGCCGTGAGGTTTTCCATCAATCGTCAGTAAGAGACCACCCGGGTTCGTCAGAATCTTGATCGTGGCGTTCTTTGCTTTCTTTGGTTTCGCCGAAACGGTCGCTGTTTGAATCGCAAAGAATCCGAACGCAAGCAAAATCGCAAAGCCGAACTTCAGACTGCTATTGAGGATGAATTTACGCGTTGACACTTTCTTATTCTTCCTCCTCTGTCAGCTCGGCTGTTTTCGACTTTGCATAGCGTCGTCTCAAACCTGCGCCACACGCTGCCAGACCGGTTCCAAGCAACAGCAACGATGCCGGCTCAGGAACTTGTGGAGTCGGTGTTGGCGTAGGCGTCGGCGTTGACGGCGGAGTTGGCGTGGGTGTCGGCGTCGGTGTTGAATTGTCATCACAGCAATCATGTATGAAGACAATGGGTACTGCTGCGAGAAACAGGAACGGCCACTTTGGAATGCCACCACCAGCGATGAAGATCTCACCGCAGTCGCAAATCGTGCCTTCAACTTCGGCTTCTTCAATGATCTCGACGCCAAGCTGCTGGTTCTGACCTTTAACCGTCACGCCAGAAATTACTGAATCTGTCTTGGGAACTACTGTTCCATCTTTACCTGGTCCAGTTGAACTCTTCGACGTCGCTGGGTCTTGTTGTGACACCAGCGGGCTGAGTGTCAGATCGGGAGCACCAGCTGAATTGCTGAGCCTCTGGATGACCTGATTCATTCTTACCGGATCGGCAAACGCGGGCACCGCGGAGAAAAGCAGCAGGCAAAGCACGGCTGGGAGTACGCGAGCGACGCGCAAGCCACTTTGCGGGAGTTTTTTACTGAAGACCTTGAGAAAAAGTAACTTCATACTTTTGACTGACCTTACTAACGAACCGGGCTGTTCGATAGTCCCGCCTGTTCGGGTTGTCTTATCCAATACAAAGACATTGCTAATGCCCTGGAAACTCCAGCGGGGGGCATTTCGATTGTGCTCTGGCAACCCGGAGACTGCGGGGAATATCTTGGAGGTCTAGGTCGCCAACCGACCTTGTTCAGTCTCTCGCCAATCAGGACATAAATGTGCCACCTATAGTGCAATTTCAGGGCCTTCAGAAAAGATGAGGAAAACGGAGTGTTTCGACGTTTAACGGAGGGATTTTCGTCTGAATCTTGGACCAGCGGTCTGAGAGCTGGACGACAAACAAATAGGGCGTCTCTTTGGAGAGACGCCCAAATCGAGGGCGCCTTACATCTCGTTGCCGTTGTGGCTGCCGCCCCCATCACTCTGGCTGGCGGCTTCGGCTTTACGATTCTCTTCCTTCAGTACAGCCTTCCGCGAGAGCTTGATCTTATTGCCTTCGCGTCCGATGCACTTCACGAGGATCTGTTGTCCTTCTTTTAGCTCGTCGCGAACGTCCTTAACCCGACGATCGGCAATTTCCGAGATGTGAAGCAGTCCGTCTGTGCCCGGAAAGATTTCGACAAATGCGCCGAAGTCGACGATCCGGTTGACGGTACCGAGGTACGTCTGGCCCACCTCTGCTTCAGCAGTTAGACCACGAATACGATTCACTGCAGCGTCCGCCGCTTCACCACTCGCGGTAGCGATCGAAATCGTGCCGTCGTCAGACACGTCGATCTTCGCGCCAGTCTCTTCCACGAGCGAGCGAATGACTTTGCCGCCTGGTCCAATCACGTCGCGGATCTTGTCCGGATTGATCCGGATCTGGATGATGCGCGGTGCGTGCGCGGAAATCTGTTCGCGCGGTTCTGCGAGAGTCTTTTCCATCGCGCCGAGAATGTAGAGTCGGCCTTTCTTCGCCTGCTCCAGCGCCTCAGCCATGATCTGCGCATTGATACCCGCAATCTTGATGTCCATCTGCAGCGCAGTGATACCGTTGCGCGTACCCGCGACTTTGAAATCCATGTCGCCGTAGTGATCTTCCGCGCCGGCGATGTCCGTCAAAATCGCGTACTTGTTTCCTTCCATCACGAGTCCCATCGCGACTCCGGCCACCGGCGCTTTCAAAGGCACGCCTGCATCCATCATGGACAGGGTTCCACCGCAAACAGTCGCCATCGAGGACGAACCGTTTGATTCGGTGATGTCTGAAACTATGCGAACTGTGTAAGGAAAATCTGCATCATCAGGCAGGACTGTTTCGAGTGCGCGGCGCGCCAGGGCGCCGTGCCCGATCTCGCGGCGGCTTGACGATCCAAAACGGCCGACTTCGCCAACGGAGTACTGCGGAAAGTTGTAGTGCAGCAAGAAGCGACGTTTCACTTCACCCTTCTCGAGGTCGTCGATAAACTGCTCGTCCTCTTTCGTGCCCAGCGTAGTCGCGACCAGAGCTTGTGTTTCGCCTCTCGTGAAAAGCGCCGAACCGTGTACGCGCGGTAACCAACCAACTTCTGAAGTGATCGGTCGAATCTCAGAAAACCTTCGGCCATCGGGACGGCGGCGTTTGTTGAGAATGTCATCACGGAAGACGGTCTCTTTCAGTTGATCGAAGATCGTTTTCGCCATCGCTCTCTGCTCGGGCTGATCTTCCGGATACATCTCGCCGGCTTCCTTCTTCAACGCGTCAACCGCAGCATAGCTCGCACGCTTCTCTTGCGTTGACGTGTCGAGTGCGACCTGCAGTCGCTCGCTGAACCTTTCGGTGATCTCGCGCACCATCTCAGCATTCAGCTCTACTGTTGGCACTTCGCGTTTTTGAATCTCGAGTGCTTTGTAAAGTTCCTTTTGCCAACGGCACAGCCGGTTGATCTCTTTGTGGGCCAACATCAGCGCTTCGACCATGATCTCTTCCGAAACCTCGTTGGCTCCGGCTTCGACCATCACGATGGCTTCTTCGGTTCCGGCCACGATCAAATTCAAGCGCGACTCACGCACTTCATCGTAAGTCGGGTTGACGATGTAACGTCCTTCGATCAGGCCGATGCGCACGCCCGCGATGGGATTCAAAAACGGAATATCTGACAGATAGAGCGCGCATGACGCACCCGTGATCGCAATCACATCCGGATTGTTGTCGGGGTCGGCTGAAATAACACTCGCAATGACTTGAGTTTCATTTCGGTAACCTTCGGCAAAGAGTGGACGGCAGGGACGATCGATTAGGCGGCTGGTGAGGACTTCCTTTTCATTAGGACGGCCC
>JBKPPU010000370.1:0-11627 GCA_046733695.1 Acidobacteriota bacterium | reverse complement strand
CCACTGTCGCACCGTTGGTAGCACTGGTGGCTTGCCGGTCTCCTCGGCGATGCGAAGCGACAGGCGTATCTGCAGCGATGTAGTCGGACGCAGCACATCGGTGGGCCAGGAGACGAACTGGTTGACTACTGGGCGGAGGCTCTCCACTTCGCGCTGGCAATCTGGGCACAAGCTGATATGGGCTTCGGCCGCAGCAACCTCGCTCGACGCTAACGCCTGAGCTGCGTAGGCGCAGGTTACCTCGCTGTGCTCGCAGCTGTTCTGATCGAACGTACTCATGGCTTCGCCCCTTTCGCAGTCAGCGTTGCTCGCAGCTTGTGCAGTCCTGAACGAATGCGCGTCTTGATAGTACCAAGCGGCTGATTCAGTCGCGCCGCCGCTTCGGCGTACGTAAGTCCGGCGAAGAATGTCGTTTCGATTGCCTGACGTTCGCCAGGCGTGAGCGCCGCCAACGCCGCGCGCAGTGATTCGCCCTGCTCACGCAATTCGAGCACATCGCCCGGATCTACAGCGACCTCAGCCAGTGTCTGCATATCGCCGCTGTATCTGCGCTTTTTTCGACTCTCAAAGCGCAGGCGGTCGATCGCCCGCGACCGCGCTTGATTCATGATCCAGCCGAGCACCGTGCCATTCGCGGGATCGTAATGCGATGCGCGCCGCCAGACATCATGAAAGACGTCGATCGTGAGCTCTTCACTGGTTTCCCGATTGGCCGTGATTCGCATTATTAAAGTGAAGACGATGCGATGCGACCTTTCGTAGAGTGCATGCAGCGCGAGCTGGTCGCCGGCGGCAATCGAGTGGACGAGGGTAGCCCAGTCCTGCTCCGACACCGGAGGCTCGCACTTGGCATACAGCACGTCGCCTAGGGTCGCTGGCGCCGTTTGGGTGCGTTCATGGTTCTTGTCCACTGCACAGCTTCGTTCTTGGTGGAGATGTTGGTGCGCGTTCGTCAATTGTATTCCGTCTTCAGATCAAGTCCGGGAGATAGCGGGGTGGCTGGCTCTGCTAGAGTTCGTTCATTTCCTCTTGGTCGATGGCCAATGCGACAAAAATATAACAAGAGGCGGCTTCCTTTCAATTAGAGCAAGAACAGTCATGGATATCAGGATTCGCATCCTTCTCTGGACCACGGGCTGGACCAGCATCCCCTGTTCACTATGAGAGGGACCGCTCGCATGTGAGTTCCCAGAAACAACTTCGCACGGTTTCCTTGTAGGTTATCACGCTTTACGATCCGCGCGAGCGCGGCTCTGATGTTTTGTTTTTAAGCTAGAACATGTAGAGAATTACGCAAAAATGAAACCCTCCTGGCAACGGTACGGCTGCCGGAATTTGTTCCTGCCAAGTGGTCGCAGCACTTGTTGCACAATCAAAGTTCATTGATGCTCAAAGGCGCACTACGTTTTAAACAGGGCGTGAGTGTCTTACAACTTGAAGGCTAGGCTTGATTACGAGTTTGGCGCATTTTCTGAAATCTAAAATATTAAAGAATTACGCCAGAGTGCTTTAATGATGTAGATCACGTGATGGTTCCGTTCTGAACTGTCTGAGTATTCTGCTTGATCGCAGTGAAGACATGCTAAGTTGTTGTAAAGTTGCTGTAATTCTCAATGCTCCTAACTGATGAGATAAGGCCCTTTACACTCGAAACGTGGGGTTCGGACTCCCACGTTCTTTGGAGATATCAGATGTAAACTATTGATTTTATTGGTAGCGGGGGGCGGGATCGAACCGCCGACCTTGGGGTTATGAATCCGGCCTCGAAACAGTGCGCCAAATGCGTTTTGGCGACATTTACTAACATTTTTCGCGGATCGCAGCCTGTTCGGAGTGCACCGGTTTAGGTCTAATATCATCTATTTCCATCGAAGACCGACACAATTTTCCCCACACTCTCCGGGCTAAGGACGGCAGAACTTAACCCACGCAGCGGCATTGGCGGGTTCGTCTTTCCGACTAAGAAAATCTATACCCAAAGGATTCAATACATAACGAAAAGAACGGCAGGCTCAGCCTGCCGTTCTTTTCGTTAATGAGCGCGCTTCACGTCCACACTATTGTTTCTTTTTTCGAAACAATTCAAATAAATCAACACCAAAGCCGATCCGGTAATAATCGCGATTACTCGGTGTGGGATCGGCTATGAAGACCGCCGGATCCGTAATATGAACCGATGAAGCCGCAGTGTCGAGAATGAACGGTTTTGTTATCGTCTTCGGTCCCCCTGCTTTGAATTTTGCTGTGCCGAATAGATAGAGGAAACGGTACTTGTCAGGAAAGGGAAGGGGATAAAACCCGTCGATAGTCACGACAAACTTGGTGAGTTTTCCTCCTGTAACAACCTCGCTTTGACCAAATGTCACATCTAGCATTGACGGAAAGACATTCTGAATCTTGTCTTCGGTCGTAGCTTGTCTCTTCTCGTCGAGCTTGTCGTAAGTGTAGGTCTTAAATCTGAAACCGCCGAAATATTGCCGCAAGAAACGATCACGATCAGGACTGATGAAAGCGATGAACTCCTTATCTTTCGCTCCAGGAAATGCTTCAAGAAACTCGTCTCGTTGTGCAGACCCAGCTTTCGGTACCTGAAAAATCTGCGCCGATTGTTGAGGGTTCAACGGACTTACCGCTCCGAACGCAGCAATGAAACTGAGGTCAGTATTCTTGAATTGTGAGATACGGATTTCCGGACCAACAACAAAGTCGAAGCCACTCACAAACTTATTTGTTTCCTTACCGGTCAGTGCGCCAATAGCGTCGGCGCCGATTGTCGAAAACGCGCTGAGTTGCTCAGGCGTACTGGTCAAGCGGACATCGCCCCACACTGAGAACCGTGCGGGCTTCTTATCGTTCGCGCTTCCCAGGGGTGTGTTGATAAAGAGGTCCATGAACGGCTGGCCTTTGCTGTCTGCTGACGCTCCGCCGCTCTGTTCAAAGCCAACAATGAATCGCTTGTTCAAACTACTGAAAGGGTTCTTGAAATCCTGCTCATCGGCACCGCGTTTAGTCTCGACCTCAGGCGAGGGAGGGGGCACGGTTGTGCTCGGCTCAATCTCATTCTTCGCTTCTGATGGCGTTGACGCTCTGATTGGTGATCTATAGTTTGACGGGGATTCTGTTTCGCTATTGGCGTTGTTCATGCAGACTGGCACCAGTCGTGGACCCTCGATACTGCTCAATCTTAGTCGGCCAGTTCGCACCTCAATTGAGAACTGTAACTCGAGAGCTTCGTCCCGAACATTTGCATCTATTGCTTTAAGTCGAAATCGGTAAGTTTTGACTGAAGCGTCCTTCAACAGACCGTTGATGGTGCCATTAGTCTGTATAGTTAATCCGGCCGGCAATTCACCTGATGCGAGGGACCACAAGATTATCGCGTTGGGGCTGGATTCAAGTCGCAATCGATAGTTGTCGCGTAGAACACTTTCAAGCTCAACTCTGTAAGCCTCACCTTGGCGAACATTCGGCAAGGCAAACTCCTGGCTGGCTTCCTGAGCCCTCGCCGTGATCGTCGTCGCAAGAGCTAAGACAATGTACAGGACCAAAAGAACACTTCGACCTCGGTTCATCGTTATTCTTCTCCTCTCGCCAAAATTAGATTGCTGTTGGTGACGGTGAAGCGGCTCGCACTTCAGCACGTGTCCAATCAAGGTGTGAACAGAGACAAAAACGTTTCATTTGTACCGAAGCGAGGGTCAACCGAAGTAAATAACCGGATCGATGTGTTGTAACCTGAGAGCGCCACGTTCAGCTTCGCGCCATCCTTCAGAGGCAGGTCCAAAGTGCCTTCGGTTTTCTTCTTGACATTCGACTACTCGTACAATTACGTCACGTACAGGAGCGGAGGTTGTCTCGTGTGGGGCGTTACAGGTCATCCCGAAGTCGATGAAATGGATCGCAGTTTTTTGCACTCATAGCAGGAGGGATCGAGTGAGGTCAGGAAGAACGGCATCTCAAGATGTCAAAAAAATCGGAGCCGGCCAAGAATTTTCTGTCACTGAGCAGTGACACCGGCCAAGAATTTTCTTGACTTATCCAGAGAGGACGAATATAGATGCTGCTCGCCAGCCGTCCTCTCATATTACCTAAGCTTATTCCGCCATATGACAATAACTCTCGAAACGATACGCCTCAATCATGATCCAACCTCCAGAACTACGGGAGCGTTCAGCATCCGCAAGAACGAAACAATTCCCGTCGTACTGCCGGAATGGCGAAACAAAGCGAGCTTCAGGCCCGACGATGCTCCGGCGGCGTATGCGTACAACCTGGTGAAGGACCTGATCGTAACGAAGAAGATGCGGGTGCAAATCAAGGCACAGCTTAGCTGCACAGATTCGGAAACGACCAAAGTCTTAGTGAAAGCTCAAGACGGACACCCCCGACCTAACAATGTGTTGGGAACCGTCGCTGAAACCGAAGTGACATTCTTGCAAGGCAGGGCAGAGGCTGAGCTGTGTCTCGACAACGTGAGAATCCCGGATGTTGGCGTTGGTGTGAGCACTATTATTTGGAAATGGCAATACTCTCTGGATGGAAAGAGGTGGGTTGATATTACGACGACTACCCACAAAATCTACACAGTAGTTGATTTGCCCGGAGATCCTTGGGAACCTACAAGCACAAACATCAACAACACGCAACTCCCCTGGACCGAAGTCCTCGAGTTTGCCTGTGCCGTCGCGGTTTCGACAACGAATGTGACTGACGCCGCGACCAGGATCACTCTCTGGACCAACAGCCTTGGACCGCAGTTTGTGCAATACGACAATCCCGGCGGCGGCTGGCAAGGATTCACGTTTGAACATCCTCCGAGGTTTGATTGTAGCGAGTTCCTGTTGTTGCTTAACGGCGGAACGAACACACAAGGGCCGCTGGTTAACTGTGACGACTGCGCGGCCATCGTCACGAGTTTTTCAAATATTCTCGGCTGCCGGCTGCGGGAAGTCGATCTTGGTGGACAGTTTAGTTTTCTACTGAATCCAAATATGAAAATAGGCAGGAAACCGGTTCCGAATGGCTTCTTCAGTCGCCACAACGTTGGCTGGTTGGGCAACCTCACTGCGAACGGTCTAGTCTTAGATGCCTGCGTGCAGTTAGATTCTGATGTCAGGACAGCGAAATTTGCAGTACCCGTCAACATTGCCTTTCGTGATTACAAGCCACAATTGACAACCGGCAGTATCCGTCCTCGTAAGAAGTTCCCAGTGCGAAGGATCGGCCTCGGAGCGCGGCGTTTGCCGCTTGACGGCCTTGTTAAGTTGAAGCACTTCGGCTTCAAAATTCCGGAATTGGAGTTAGTCGATTTTCGGTTCATCGACATAACAGTCGCCGAATATCTCCTACAATCGTTTTGGCGAAGTAGCGAGCCTGGTATTGCGTTCGGCATAGATATGTATGAGGTCGCGGCCGATAAGAGCACTGCACCACTGGTGGAAAATATTCTCAGTCGCTTTCATCTTCAGCCGGAAAAAATAGAGGGTGCCGGATTCGGCGAAGCCTATGCTTCGGAAGGCCGATTTACCATTTTGTTTGTACGTAAGGAGTTTGTGTTCATGGTGCGAAATACGGGCCGGAAGGCCATTCCGGCAGAACGTTTGGCGAAGTTCATAGATAGCTTAATCCAATAAGACAGACAAACCCAGAAGGAGGATTTAATATGGCGAAACACAGGTTTGACGGTAGGTGGAACTATTCTGAAATGCCTGAGGGTGAGGACGTACCGACTCCGGGAAGGCAGATGAAACTTGCTATACCGGATGATCAGAGCGGCAGTGTAGACGAAAATGAGAGCAGTCATTCTGGATTCAAAGTGGATGGGGAGGTTACTAATACTAGGGCAGATCTGCAAAGATTTGGACCCGGTAACAACATTAGAACTCTCACCGGCACCGTAGTGTTCGATCAAAGGTGTGGCGACGTGGACCACATCGTGATTGTTGGCCACTTTGTAGACGTCGACCACTCAAAGCTAACCGACCAAATTGAAGGTACGTGGGTTATATCAAAACCGTGACCGTTTAATCGGAACGGTTATGCTTCTGTTTGCGTTTAGCGGAGGTTATCCCGCAATCGCGCATTCCAGGGAGCATTCTGCGTGGACGAGTCTGCGCACTCCTAAACAGGACCTCACGGTTACTGTTCTTAAACCTGGCGAGACGTACAAGGGACAGATCAACGGCGGCGAACCTAAAGTCTTTTCAATCACACTCAACCCGAATCAATTCGCTGCTTTCCGTATCGAACAACACGGCAGTAGTTTGCTGGCCTCACTGTTCGATCCGGCCCGCAAGCCTGTCATCCAGATGGACAACCCAGCCGGAGGCCACGGTCCAATAATTTTTTCGACGATTGCCTCCGTTTCGGGTGACTACCGTCTGGAGGTGGCGACGAAAAGCAAATGGACCAACCTGACAGACCTCGAGATTGTCGTTGAGGAACTGAGAACCTCCAACCCCGACGACCAACGTCTTGTGGCCGCGTATGAGGCTTTCGCGGACGGTCGAAAACACGCAGTGAACAACAATATCGCCGCTGCTATGACCTCCTATCAGGATTCTATGAGATTTTGGCAGGCCACGAAGAATGCGCGTTGGCAAGCACTCACTCATTTTGCTATCGCTCAGGCATACGGAGGAAACGCGCTAGAACGTCCAAACGCAATCAAAGAACTGGAAGCTGGCCTGCAAATTCTCAATGCCGGAATGGCGTCTTACGATTGGCGGCTCAAAGCGTCAATGCTGAATGACCTCGGATCTCACTATACATATACGGACGACGTTCAGCGCGGCGTCAATTTGCTGAATGAAGCTCTCAACATTTATTCAGAAAATCACGATCGTCGAGGACAGGCCAGTTCACTTAGCAACTTGTCGATTGTGCATGGACAAATCCTCGGCAACTATTCGCTTGCGCTCGAGCTGCTCGGAAGAGCCGTACCGTTGCGCTATGCGGAAAACGACCGGCCGGGCGCACTAAATTTAATAAATAATCAGGGCGGTATTGCTGATGCATTAGGTGAGTCTGAGAAGGCGCTGCAATACTTTTCCCAGGTCCAACAGGAATGGGAGAAACTTCCCGAGATCCCAGCAAATGATCTGAGAAGGGTCGGGACCCTGATTAATCTGGCTACGATGTACGACAAGCTGGGCCACTGGGAACAAGCCCGCGACTTCTACGACAAAGGCCTGGCCACACTAGGTGAAGCAGATTCCGGTCGCATTGCCATTCTGGATAGCAAGGGAGACTTGTACGCATCATTCGGTAAGCTGAAAGAAGCGCGCGCGTTCTTCGAAGAGGCGCTCAGACTATTGCCGCGCGAAAAGTTCAACCCCAATACAAAGGCTGGAATCCTTGTTCACCTGGGCCAACTGTTTGTCATGCAGCAAAACCCGTCTGCAGCAGTGAACGCGTTCGAAGAAGCTCGCGCGCTCAAGCCACCGCCCCGCAGGCTTGCTGACGTGCTGACGAACCTCGGAGTAGCCCTGGCCGCGCAGCGAAAATTCGAGGCCGCAGTCGACGCTTATGAGAAGGCGCTGGCGATTCAAGAGGAGTTAAAGGACCTTCGTGGTCAGGCGCTGACACTCCAAAGGCGTGGCGAGGCAAACGACCTGCTAAAGAAACCTCAGGCTCTTGATGACCTGAACAAAGCGCTTTCGTTCTGGCGATCAGTTAAAAACGTCAGGGGAATAGCCGCCACTCTCAACAGTCTTGCACGAGCTGAACAAGGCAGAGCGCATCTCGTTGAGGCCGTGCGCTACAGTAGCGAAGCAATTAAAGTCGTCGAATCTCAACGCCTGACGCTCGCCAGTCGTGAGCTAAGGACAGCTTATTTCGCAACGCAGGAGAATTACTTCGAGCTGAATATTCAGCTCAACATGCAACTGAACAAAATAACGGGTGATACTGAATACCTCGTACGAGCGTTTGAGACCAACGAGAAATCGCGAGCACGGGTGTTGCTGGAAGCGTTAACAGAAGCCGGAATCGGGAGTGCGGAAGACTCCCAAACGTCTGACAAACAACTGGCCGATCTAATCGAGCAGCGCTCCACTCTGACTAACAGGTTAGCGGCGAAAGCTGAAGCGCGAACAAAACTGCTAAATACAAATCGTAAAGCCATCGAACTCGCCGCCCTCGACAAAGAGATCGACGCATTAACCGAGAAGAGCGACTCCCTTGACACACAAATTCGAACTCTTAGCCCGCGCTTTGCTTCGCTCGCGAGACCCCAGCCTGCGAATCTGAAAGAGATTCAACAAGAGTTGGACCAGGACACGCTATTGCTTGAATACTCGCTTGCCGACCAGCAAAGTTATGCGTGGACCGTTACCACTAATTCTATTCGGGGCTTTGAGTTGCCAGACAAAACGCAGATCGAGAGCGCGGCCACTCGATTAGGCCAGGCAATAAACTCGCGGAATCTCCTGGTTAAAAACGAAACCGCAGCGCAGCGAGAAGCACGCGAAACTCAAGCTGACAAAGACTATGCCGAGGCAGCGCGTAACCTGAGCCATTTGGTGACGGATCCGATTGCTTCGGAGTTGCGAAAGAAACGCCTGGTGCTGGTTCCTGAAGGAGCGTTACAGAATGTATCTTTTGCTTCATTGCCCACCACAGACTCCGAGGCAGATACTCATCTGATCGCAAAGCATGAAATCGTGGTCCTTCCCTCAGCGTCGGTTATTGGCGTGCTGCGGCAAGAGATCGCGTCGCGGAAACCCATGCCGCGAGGAATTATTGTCATGGCTAATCCCGTTTTTAGCGCGGATGATTTTCGTGTCAAGCGTTTGGGATCGAGTCGTGCTGCAAAAAGATCGAACGCGCCAGTTTCGCAGGTACCTGAATCGAGCCAATCGAGCACGCGGTCTGGAGCGCTGGAAAACATCGGAATTGCGACGATCCCGGAATTGCCGTTTTCGCAGCGAGAAGCACAACGCATCTTACAAGTGGCCCCAAAGGGACAAGGCACCGCCTTCCTCAATTTCGACGCGAACCGGAAGCGGGCTCTCAGCCCCGAGATGGCCCGATTCGGTTACATTCATTTTGCCACGCACAGCGTCGTTGATCTTGAACGGCCTGCGCTGTCTCGCATCATTCTTTCACTCGTAGACGAAAACGGCAGGGCTCAGGATGGTTATCTTTTCTTGCACGACATCTACAACTTAAATCTTCCTGTCGAACTTGTCGTTCTGAGTGCGTGTCAGACGGGGGTCGGCAAGCAAGTCAGGGGTGAAGGATTGATCGCTCTTACCAGAGGTTTCATGTATGCAGGCGCTGCTCGCTTGGTAGCCAGCTATTGGGATGTAGATGACGTCGCTACCGCTGAACTAATGGCGGAGTTCTACAAAGAACTATTTGCCAATAATAAGCGCCCAGCGGAGGCGTTACAGGCTGCACAGCTTCACATGCGCAAACAGAAGCGCTGGGAATCACCGAGTTTCTGGGCCGGCTTCTTCATACAAGGCGAGTGGAAGTGATTTGCAGTGAGCATTACCAACATAACTCTATTATAATCCGCTCCGTTGGGCGCTATCCCACCCACATCTTCGGAGCATCCATTGAGTTCTTTCGACTCCCAGCCATCCGACTCCCAGGCATTCGAGAAACTGTTGGCGGCATTAGCGCCGGATCGAGAAGAAGCAGGGAGAGAATACCAACGTCTTCGCATAAAACTCATTCGTTACTTTGAGTGGCGTACGGTCGTGCCGGGCGACGATTGGGCGGACGAGACTTTCAATCGAGTAGCGCGGCGCCTCGACGAGGGTAAAGTCATCGACGACGTGATAGGCTTTATTTTCGGCGTCGCGCGACATCTTTGCCAGGAAGCCATCAGAGATCGTGACAAAGAGCCCGCTCCCTTGGATGAAACGCACGAGAGCCAGTACGCGCCCGCGCCGGATTCAGTCGAACCTGATGAGCGGGAGGATTGCTTTGATCGGTGTATGGAAAAACTTCTTCCTGAAAACCGCAACCTGATTCTGGAGTACTACCAGGAAGAGCGAAGAGCCAAAATTCAAATCCGGCAACGGATGGCCGAACGACTGCATATCCCGCTGAATGCATTGAGAATTCGGGCGCACCGAATCAGATTGACCCTGGAAAAGTGCATCAAAGAGTGCATGGAAACCCAGCAGGTAAGTAACAAATAGGGGTGCTTCCGCATTCTCTTTAGGAGGTTCTTCCTTGGTGGAGAATATGGATCGACAGGAATTGGCAATACGTTACCTGCTCGGAGATCTGTCTGAGGAAGAAGAGAAGGCCATTGGGCACGAGTATTTGTCTGACAGTAAGTCGTCTGAGGAATTCGAGATTGCCGAAGACGAGTTGATCGATCGTTATGTTCGGAACGAATTACCCGCAAAGGACTCCAGTCGTTTTGAGAAGATGCTGCTGAGTTCTTCTCGTTTGCGAGAGCGCGTCGATTTCGCAAAAATTCTGGTCAAACGAGTTTCTTCAGAGTCCCCTCTGCAAGCTGAGACTCCTGGTTCCGCGGGTGGTTCGAAACCGCGAAAGAAAAAGGGTGGAGGGTTCCTCCAGTGGGGAGGATTTTGGGGTACGACAACGGGAATGGCGCCCGCCCTCCGCTTCGCTCTTTCAGCCTCCGTTATCTTGATGTTGATAGCAAGTGCAGTACTTATATTTATTTGGATGAGATGGCAAGCGGAGTCTCAGAGGTTAGCACAGGAACAACAGCAGCGGCAGCAAAGAGATGGAGAGAGAAGTAGTCACCCAGGCAGTAACGAAAACCGGCCCGCTGAGTCGAACCAAGCGCAGCGGGGGAACGAGCCGCAAAAGGACGTGGTCCCGGAAGTGCAACAGCCGAGGCAGACGCCGCTTGGTCGTCAACCGCAGAGTCAGAGTTTCGTTTTTTTCGTGTCTCCCGCGAGCGCGACTCGCAATATAGGAGGTCCACAGTACCGCACATTAACTATTCCACGGAAAGCTGCTTCAGTACAGTTAAATTTAGACGTGGAACGTGAGGACGACCGCGCCTACTCTCTGTATAACACCTCTCTTGAAAATACGAACGATAACCGCGTAATTGCTAAAGAGAACAATCTGAAATCTTTTTTACACCGAGGTCGCAAGCATATCCGGCTGGAAGTCCAGCGCGGTGCCTTAACCGATGGTCTCTATATCGTCCATGTAGATGGTGTAACCACTTCCGGTCAAACAGAAAACTTCAACGACTACATGTTTCGAGTCCGGATCCGCTAGCTTTTCCTCCGCGGAGCCAAAACTTCACGCCACGCTGAACCTTTCTCGTGTAAGTCTCCCCGCGATTACACCTTGTTGTTGAGTATTCGAATATCTCCCTCCGAAATCATATCCCTTCGAAATCAGTGATTTTGCAGTTACCAGACCTATCTTGCGTGAGAACTTAGCCTGAGGTTGCCCCTCTAAGAGCCTTGCATCTCGTCTATGCGTAGCCTCGCAATTTTGGATAGCTTTAGGGTTGGACCTTTATGATAGAGGTTTAGATAACTAAGAATTATGCTGAGACCTCTTCATGTTAGCGATGTGGTGAAGACTGCCGGATTTCGCCTTCATCAGTACCTTGGAAGCAAGTTCAGAGTTCGCTTTTCTTATGTCTGTTATATCCTTGCGATATTGCCAGCGGG
>JBKPPU010000369.1:0-3478 GCA_046733695.1 Acidobacteriota bacterium | reverse complement strand
CTCCGTGGCCGCCCGGCGTCGAATTGATCTCTTTGAGAAATGACTGATCGATTGTGTTGCAAAGAGATCGAGTTCCACGCCGGGCGGCCACGGAGGGCCGCCCCTACAGTACGTTCCGAGATTTATGGAGAACACAAAAGGCGCATAAAACACAACTGTGTTTTATGCGCCTTTCTGTGGCGGGGCTGCGGTTTAATGCATTGAGCGGAGTTGGTGCCCGTCCAGGTCTTCTTCCTGAATGAATCGCACCGCCATCACTCCATATTGCTTGAGACGGCGATAGAGCTTGCTGCGATCGATTCCAAGTGCGGCTGCGGCTCGCACCTGGTTGCCACCAAACTGTTGCAGGACCGAAAGGATGTAACGCTTCTCAATTTCAGCGAGTGGAACGGTGTCGTTCATGTAAGCCTGAAGCACTTGCCTGAAATCGTCGGCACTGGGTTGCGGAGCCGCTGTCAAAATCTCGGGCGGCAAATCCGCCACACCTAAGTCGTCTTCAAGACCGATTGCCAACGCGTATTCGATTGTGTTTTCCAGTTCGCGGACGTTGCCGGGCCACGGATACTCGCAAAGAGCCCGCATCGCTTCAGGCGTGAACTTTCTGAGTGGCTGGCCATTTCTTTCCGACTTCACACGGAGGAAGTGGTCGACCAGCAAACTCACATCTTCACCACGCGTGCACAGCTCCGGCACTTGCAAAGGCAAAACTCGCAACCGGTAATAAAGGTCCGGCCGAAAACGACCTTCAGCGACCGCCTGGGCGAGATCGCAATTGGTCGCCGAGATAATGCGAACGTCGATCGCGATATTTGCGCGCGCGCCAATTCTTCGTACCGTTCGTTCCTGCAGGACGCGCAGTAACTTTGCCTGGGCGGAAAGGTTCAACGCGTCGACTTCATCGAGAAAGAGCGTGCCACCCGAAGCTTTTTCAAAGAGACCACTGCGATTCTCGTGTGCGCCAGTGAAGGTGCCGCGCTGATGTCCGAAGAGTTCTGCTTCAATTAATGTTTCGGGAATGGCGGAACAGTTGATGTCGACGAAAGCGTGATCGCGTCTCGGGCTCAGATTGTGGATGGCGCGAGCGGCAAGTTCTTTTCCGGTTCCGGTTGCGCCAGTAATCAGAACCGAAGCATCAGTTGGTGCAACGCGTTCGATAACGGAGAACAGTTTTCTCATCACCGGCGATTGGCCAATGAGAGTGGGCGTTTTGGAATTGGTGGTTCTAAGACTGTCCTGCTTGTCAGTGGCTATCGCCGTCGTTCTGGCGTGGTTATTGGTAGACCAGCCATCGATAGCCGTGGGAGTTGCTAGGGGCATTAAGTAACTAACTCCTTCGGGTGAAGTCCTTTGTCAAAACTACGGCTCAATCTGTCTCTAAGGATTTAAAGCGTGGGAGCCGTCCTTGGGAGACTTGATTAACAAAACACCTAAACGTCTCGGTGTTCCGAATCCCGAACCGATATCTCAAACAACGGACCGTTGGTTCTATTTCAGATAGCGACACTTTGGCCCAGGGGGCTAAAAAGACGCGTTATGTTCTTTCTTGGGCGAATTAAATAAAGCGAACTGGCGAGACCTTGCGGGTTTTGGGTAAAGCTTAGGTCGCTAAAACTCGAGCAGTTCCCTTGTAGCAAAATATTCTTAAGACGCGTGTATCCGTGCGTCCCTGTGCAAAACCGAGGCCATCAATTACACATGCTCGTTTCTTGCAAAATTCTTGCGGAAAACGGAGTAAAACTTGTTGTTCATAGACTGTTTGTCCAGCATCTGGACACTCGATTCTAGAATTCGGAAACGCGGATCGAACGGATTTTGAAATCCGGATCATCGCGGATTTGGGAACGTCTCGCGCATTACTCCTTTAACTCAGTTGTCGCGAAAAGTGAAAACATGCTGGCTATCAGGCTGTATATCTCTGCGTTAACGCTTGTCTTTCTGCTTGTGGTGCTCGTAAACCGCGGGCTCGGAATTCTGGAGGGGATTGTTATAACGTGCGCGATTGTCTACTTGATTCTCGATGTCAGAACTGAACTACACGAGTTGAAGTCTGAGTTGAGGATGTTGGTGGAACTCGAACAACACATATCCAAACTGCTGAGTTTGAATTCATAAACATGAACGGTTTAATCATTACAGCCACAGTGTCCTTTTTTGCCGCACTCGTTCTGCACGAGTTGGGCCATTACATTGCGGCGCGCGTATGTGCGGTCCCCGTCAGGCGGGCAGGCCTTGGTTGGGGACCGAAACTAATTGGAGTACGACTGCAGCAGGTGGATTATCAGGTGCACCTGCTGCCGGTTGGCGCTTACGTGCAGATGGATATGAAGGCGTTGCAGAGTCGACCGCTGCTGCAACAGTTATTTGTACTCGGCGCTGGGATCGGAGTGAATCTTGTCCTCTGCGTCTTCACGTGGGGCTCGCTTTTTAGCGCCCTCAATCTCGCACTCGCGATGGGAAATCTGATTCCACTCTATCAGCTCGACGGATGGAAAAGCGGGATGGTGATCTGCCGCCGAATCTTTGGACGACCGAGTCCGCTCGTCGAATGGGTCTTCACGCTCGGTGGTGGAGCAATCGGGCTGGCTGTGATGGTGCGAGCTTTTCTGAACGTCTGAAAACTAAAATGAGTACAGTGGTTTTTCGAAACGTCGATAGTCGTCGCCTCGCGCGTGCTTATGTCGCGCTGGCTTTTGCGCAGGACGTCGCCAAAGGATACGTCAGCGAGCACTCGTCGTTGAATCCGGTGCTGCACGCGCTCGATATGTCTGCGAAGCTGATTGAGGAAATTCTTTTGGACGTGATGCCAGAGGATGACGAACTCGAACTAAAACCACAGATTACGCAGATAATGTAATCTGCGTAATCTGTGGATGATTGAGCTTACATGCCCATGCCGCTCATGCCGCCCATACCGCCCGGCATTGCGGGACTGCCCTTATCGTCTTCGGGAATCTCCGAGACCATCGCTTCAGTCGTCAACATCAACCCTGCGATTGAAGCTGCGTTCTGCAGAGCTGTGCGAGTGACCTTCGCCGGGTCGATAACACCGGCCTTCACCAGGTCCTCGAACGTCTCGGTCGCCGCATTGAAGCCAACGTTCTCGTTCTTCTCGGAACGAACTCGGTCGACAACCACTGCGCCTTCCTTGCCTGCATTCTGCACGATCTGACGCAGGGGCTCTTCCAACGCACGACGAACGATGTTGACGCCGATCTGTTCATCGGGATCGCCTTCGCCGTCCTTGCTGATCTCGAATTTCTCGAGGGCCTTCGCCGCTCTCACGAGGGCGACGCCGCCGCCAGGAACGATTCCTTCCTCGACAGCCGCGCGGGTCGCGTGCATCGCATCCTCAACGCGCGCCTTCTTCTCTTTCATCTCGGTCTCAGTTGCAGCACCGACTTTGATCACTGCAACACCGCCGACGAGCTTGGCGAGTCGCTCCTGAAGTTTCTCGCGATCGTAGTCGGAAGTGGTGTCT
>JBKPPU010000368.1:0-16220 GCA_046733695.1 Acidobacteriota bacterium | reverse complement strand
TGGTGGAGTAGCGCCGCCTGCCCTCTCGCAGGCGCCTTATCTCGTGGGCGAAAGGCTGACCTACAACATCTCGTTTGCAAACTTTCCCGACGCCGCGCATGCGGAGGTCGAAGTCGTCTCTCGTGGCGTTCATTTTGGCCGCGAAGCGATACAGTTGCGAGCTCACGTGGAAACGAACGGCGTAATCAACGTCGCTCTTTATGCCATAAATAACGACTACACCACTTACATCGATCCGCACACAGGACTGCCTTTTCGCTCGGAAGACCGGCCGCGCGACGCCATCAAATCAGTCGACTTCACTCACGATTACAATCAACCCGCCGGGAATGAGGCCATACCACCGAAGCAAAGAGGTTTTCCGGGAACGTACGACTATATCTCCGCTTTCTATCGCGCACGTGCACTGCCCCTCGCTGTTGGTGAGGTTTACAACTTTACCGTGCGTGGTGACTCGGGCGAGTACCAGGCGGAATTAAAAGTGGTCGGCAAAGACACGATCAGAACAAACGTTGGTTCGTTCTCGACGATTGTCACGCAAGTCAAAGTCGCTAACGCACCGATAAAGAACATAAGAGTTTATTTCAGCGACGATGAACGACACGTGCCCGTGTTGATGACTGCTCGTGTAAGTTCAGGCGATTTAAGCGCCGAACTCGCCGGCTCTGAGCTCATCGAGCCACCCGACGCTACTCCAACACCGACACCCCCGATCGTCGCCGCGCCCGCTCCGACACCGGCGGCACCGCCCGCGTTGAGTGAGAGTTTGCCATTCAAGATCGGCGAGCAACTCAATTATCAGGTGTTCATCGGCAGCAACAACACTCCACTCGGTCTCGCGACTTTTCAGGTGAAGGGACGCGCACGTTACTTCGATCGTGACGGCGTCTTCTTCAGTGTTACGGCGCAAACGACGGGCGCGGCCGCCAAACTGTTCGTCGCGCGCGATCAGGTCGACTCGTACGTCGATCCGAAAGGATTTTTACCCTATCGCACGGTCATGAATCTGGCTGAAGGACAACGACGTCTCAGCCAAACTCTCACGGTGAACCAGGACAACGGTCTCGTTACGACTGACAAAGGAGCCCGGATCGAGATCCCCATCGGCACTCACGACTACGTTTCGTTCTTCTATATCCTGCGTACGTTCAACCTGACTCCCAAGAAACGAAACGCAATCGCGGTCCTCGTCGAAAACAAACCAAAGACAATCTTTGTGGAGTCGCTGCAGCGCGACATGATCCAACTGGGCGACCGCCGAGTTCCTGCGATAGCGCTCTCAATAACAACCGACGATCCCCAGCCCGATAAATATCAACTACGCATGTGGGTCAGCGACGATCATCAGCGCATGCCACTGCGAATCACCTGCTCCACAAAGCTCGGCCCCCTGCGCGCCGACCTCGCCATCCTCCCCACAACCCCCCAGTAACACCGATCACCGCTGATCCGCGTTTATCCGTTTTACCAATCCGTCTAATCCGCATAACCGAAATTGAAATCTATTTTCAACTAGGATATACTCCGGCGTCATCATGCTGAACTCATTCATCATCGTCATGCGCGAAGGCTTTGAGTCGTTCTTACTGGTAGCCGTAATTCTCGCTTACCTTAAGAAATCCGAACAAAAGTGGCTTAATTCTTCGGTCTACGTCGCCATTGCCTCCGCCCTGGCTGCAAGCGCCGGTCTAGCTTATGTGCTCAATGTGGGCGTCGAGGAGACGACGGTCACGAACATGTTTGGCGCTACTCTTGGCGCTTACGTCAACCAGTTCTTCGCCAACGAGGCTCTGCGTGAAGCGGTTCTCGGGGCGATTGCGGTGGTAATGGTGGGTACACTCGTGATCCACATGTGGCGTCACGGTCCCAAAGTTCAGCAACGCATGCGCGAGAAATTGGAAGCTGTTTCGTCGAAGAGCTCGAGCGTTGCAGCAGTGTTGGGCATCTTCCTGTTTACTTTTCTGATGATTACTCGCGAGGGAATGGAAACAGCGTTGATGCTGATGCAGGTGAAGGATCCGAATCTGATCAATGGAGCCTTACTGGGACTAGCCGCCGCGATCGCCTTTGCGATTGGTTGGGCCAAGTTTAGTCATCTGATCAATGTGAGACGGTTCTTTCAGGTCACCGGAATTTTTCTGCTGCTGTTCATGGTCCAGGTGAGCATCTATTCGTTCCATGAGTTTGCAGAGGCGGGTCTATTACCCAACAGCGAATTCCTTCACGAAGCTACCGAGAAGTTTTCACCTGACGGACTTTACGGTAAATGGTTTTCACCAATCATGATCGGGATCTGCGCCTTGTGGTTGTTAGGTGCCTGGCTGATCGATAGAAGGACCAAGCCACAGGTTACGCGCTTAACATCTTCGCCAGCTCACGCTTCAACAACTTCCCTGTCGGACCTTTCGGAATATCCTCAACGAAGTGCACCGACTTCGGGCATTTGAAATCTGCCAGCCGCGACTTACAGTAATCGATAACTTCCTGCTCGGTAGCATTCGCTCCGGGCTTTAACACCACAACTGCAGCGACTTCTTCGCCGTAAAGCGCATCGGGAACGCCCACCGCAGCCGCCGCCGCAATCGCGGGGTGCTGATACAACACTTCATCAATTTCTCGTGGATAGATGTTTTCTCCACCGCGAATGATCATGTCTGACTTGCGGTCGACGATGAAGTAAAAGCCGTCCTTGTCGCGATAACCGATGTCGCCGGTGTGAAACCAACCATTGCGAAACGCTGTCGCGTTGGCGGCGTCGTTTTTGTAGTAACCCTTTAGAATGTTTTCTCCACGAAGGACGATCTCGCCCAATTCGCCGTCCGGCACTTCGCGATCTTCTTCATCAACAACGCGCATCTCGTTTCCGATCGGAACTCCACACGAGCCCGGGCGCCGGCGCTGATCGGGCGGATTAAAAGTCGAACGACAAGTCGACTCAGATAGACCATAACCTTCAACGACGAGACAGTTGAATTGTTCTTCAAACCGCCGCAATACTTCTGCTGGCACTGGCGCGGACCCACACATCGCAAAACGCAACTGATCGGTTTTGAAACCCGCTGGAACGCCATCCGGATACGTGCTCAACAACATCGAGAGCATCGTCGCCACGGAACCGAACGAAGTGATCTGGTAATCCGAGATGATTTGCCAGAACCGCGACGCCGAAAACTTCGGAGACACAACGCTCGACCCGCCGGCGTACAGTGCTGACATCGTAGTCACTGAAACGGCGTTCATGTGAAACAAGGGCATGATCGTCAGCAGCCTGTCGTTTTCCGCGAAGCCTAGCCAACTAGTGATCTGGCGTGCATTCGCGTTTACGTTTCCGTGTGTGAGCAAACAGCCCTTCGGTTTGCCGGTGGTGCCGGAGGTGTAGATGATAATTGCTTCGTGATCGCAGTCGATATCAGCGGCTGGCACCGCGCCTTCCGAATAGCCTCTGGTTGCTTCAGCTTCGTTATCGAAGTTAATAACAGCCTGGAGACTCGGCAACTCACTCCGAATCGTTTCGATAACTGGCAGAAACTCCGAATTCACGAGAAGAGCTTTCGCTTCCGAGTTCGAGATCACGTACGCAGTCTCCTGCGACTTCAACATCGAATTGATCGGCCCCGCGAGAGCCCCGATCTGCCAGCACGCAAAATACGCAATCACATACTCGACGCTGTTCGGCAACAGCAGGCTGACTACATCGCCTTTCCCGACTCCCTGCGCCGCCAGCATGCGCGCAGTCCGACCGACCGCGGCCTCGAATTGTTTGTAGGTAAACCGACGTTTG
This sequence comes from Acidobacteriota bacterium, assembly GCA_046733695.1. Lineage (GTDB taxonomy): Bacteria > Acidobacteriota > Blastocatellia > Pyrinomonadales > Pyrinomonadaceae > PSRF01. Next base: position 12,439 of record JBKPPU010000368.1, on the reverse strand, counting down.
TCAGCTTCTGAGAAGAGAAATGGCTTATCAGGCGCGGCGTCGACACGCTGTTTCAGGAGTTCAGGGATGCTGCGGGATTCCACGGTCGTCATGGTGTTATTAAGCCACAAGTTGAAGGCGGATTAAAAAAGACGTTGCAGCATGATATATTCCAGCACTCGTATGATAAATACTTACTGCAATTTCATCGGTGGCAAATGGTACAAATCCATCTCCACTCGCACTGCTCAAAACATCAATCCGGCCAATACTGACGAGATACTCGGCACCATCCGTCTGGCGACCCGCGACGAGGCTCGAGAGGCTGTCGAAGCGGCTGCCGAAGCCTTTCGCGGCTGGCGCGCGACTCCGGCGCCTGCGCGCGGTCGCATCGTCGCGAAAGCCGCACGCCTGCTCGAAGAGAATAAGGAGGAGTTGGCCCAACTTCTCACGCAGGAAGAAGGCAAGACGATTGCGGAGTCACGCGGCGAGTTGCAGCGTTCGATCAACGTCGCTGAGTTTTGCGCGGGCGAGTCGCGACGCATGAACGGCGAGACGATTCCGTCCGAGCTGCCTTTAAACTTTGCGTACACCATCAAGCAACCGCTCGGCGTCGTCGCTTGTGTAACGCCTTGGAATTTTCCCGTCGCGATACCCATCTGGAAGATCGCGCCGGCTTTGGTCGCAGGCAACACGGTCGTCTTCAAACCCGCATCGATCACGCCAGCGACCGCAGTGCGCATCACAACGCTCTTCGAAGCCGCAGGGATACCGCCGGGCGTTTTGAACCTCGTGATTGGCTCCGGATCTGAAGCAGGCGACGAGATCATCAATCACCCGGCCGTTAAAGCAATCTCGTTCACCGGATCGAACGGCGTCGGCATTCGTCTTTACGAACAGGCGTCGAGACGCGGCGCCAAGGTTCAATGCGAGATGGGTGGAAAGAATCCGGTCGTGATCCTCGAAGACGCTGACATGGACCTCGCGGTGGAATCAACTGCACAGGGCGCTTTCGGATCTTCCGGCCAGCGTTGCACGGCGACGAGCCGTGCGGTGGTGGTGGACCAGGTTGCAGACGAGTTCGTCGAGCGTCTCGCGAAACGTGCTGAGTCGATGCGGATTGGCCCCGGAGCAGATCCGGCAACGGAAATGGGTCCGAGTGTGGATGAGAGCCAGTTCAATACAGTTCTAAAGTACATCGACGTCGGTCGTGAAGATGGAGCGACATTGGTGTGCGGCGGCGAGCGCGCAACGGGCGACGGACTGGATAGGGGATACTTTGTTCGTCCTACGATCTTCGATCACGTTACACCTGACATGCGCATCGCCCGCGAAGAGATCTTCGGACCAGTCTTATCGGTCCTACGTGTAAAAGATTTTGAGAAGGCGATGGAAGTCGCGAATGATTGCGAGTACGGCCTGTCATCGTCGATCTTCAGCAACGATGCGTCGCGCATTTTCCGTTTTGTTGACGATATCGAAACGGGCATGACGCACATCAACTCACCGACGACGGGTGGTGAAGCGCACATTCCATTTGGCGGCAGCAAAGGCACCGGCATCGGCGATCGCGAACAGGGTTCCACCGCGCTCGATTTCTACACCGAGTTGAAGGTGGTCTATGTCGATTACACCGGTCGCAAACGCGAGGGCAATCTTTATTAACGGATGAAGGTGCTTGTCTGTTTGATGGCGATTCTGTCATGCGCTGCGACGGCTGCAGCGCAGCCGAACAGCAGCGTTTACACACCGCTTGGAGACAAAGACTGTCGCAAGATCAAATCGGCCGAGGCAGGTGACGACGGCTACGAAGGCCGCTGTCCCGGCACCGCCGGATACAGTTTACTGCTTAGTGAAGGTGATCTCCGTCAGAACATCACAGTCATTACGCCAAAAGGCTCGCAGCATTCGCTCGATCTTTGGAGTGTTATTAGCGGTGGCTTCTCGAGTGTAGGCCCAAAAGCCGAGTGGCGCCTGGCCTCGCAAAAAGGAAAGCTCGCACCGGTAGCTTTGATCATTCGCTACAACGCGAGCGAAGATCCGGAGTCGCCAAACAAAATAATGTCGTACCTGGCCGTGGCAAAGATCACCCTGAGTGAAATCTGCGTCACCGACAAAATTTCGCCCGGCCCGAACGCAAACGAGGACGCCCGTCGCGCCGCCGACGCCGCCTCAACCAAACCCTGTCTGAAACAGTAGTCCAGTCTGCGTAATCTGTGGATAGAAACTCATGAAAACTCTTATCAAGAATGGTCGCGTTGTGACTGCGGTTGATGATTACCGCGCTGATGTGCTGATCGAGAATGAGAAGGTGTCGGTGATTGGGGCTGAGCTAAAGATGGAGGCCGATCAGATTATCGATGCCAACGGAAAGCTCGTGATTCCGGGCGGCATCGATCCGCATACGCATATGGAGTTGCCGTTTGGTGGTACTGAGTCGTCTGACGACTTTCGCACCGGAACGATCGCGGCCGCGCACGGCGGCACGACCAGCATCATCGACTTCGCCGTGCAGTACAAAGGTCAATCTCTGATTGAAGGGATCGACAACTGGCACAAGAAAGCCGAAGGGAAAACGGCGATCGATTATGGCTTTCACCTGATCACGACCGAACTCGAAGACAAACAAATCGAGGAGCTCTACACCGCAATGGATGAAGGCGTGACCAGCTTCAAAATGTTCATGGCCTATCCCGGTGTGTTTCTGGTCGACGACGCGACGATCTTTCGCGCGATGTCAGCCGCAGGACAGCGCGGTGGTCTCATCTGCATGCACGCGGAAAACGGAATCGTCATCAACGAGATCATCAAACGCGCTCTGGAGCAAGGCCGCACCGCGCCGAAGTATCACGCCTTAACGAGACCAACAATCGCCGAGGCTGAAGGCGTCCATCGAGCGATCGCAATTGCTGAGATGGCGGAGTCGCCCGTATACATCGTCCACCTCTCCTGCGCCGACGCGCTCAATCAGGTGCGACAGGCGCGAGATCGTGGCATCCCAGCCTTCGCGGAAACGTGTCCGCAGTATCTCTTTCTTTCTATCGACAACTACGACGAGCCGGGTTTCGACGGCGCAAAGTATGTGATGACACCGCCGTTGCGTGAGAAGTCAAACCAGGCGGAGCTTTGGAAGGGTTTGAAGATGGATGATCTCCAGGTCATTTCAACCGATCATTGTCCCTTCTGTATGAAAGAACAGAAAGAGCTCGGCCGCGACGACTTCACGAAGATTCCGAACGGCGCGCCCGGTGTCGAGAATCGGGTGCCGCTGATTTACAACGGCGGCGTGATCGAGAATCGTATCAGCCTCAATCGTTTCGTAGAGTTAACTTCAACCGCGGCGGCCAAGATGTTTGGACTGTTCCCAAAGAAAGGAACGATTGCGGTCGGTTCGGACGCCGACATCGTGATCTTCGATCCGGAAAAGGAACAGACGCTGAGCCTGAAGACACAGCACATGAACTGCGACTACAACGCCTACGAAGGTAAGAAAATCAAGGGCGTCGTCGAGACGGTTCTCTCGCGCGGTAATGTGGTGATCGATAAAGGCGAGTTCAAAGGCAAATCGGGCAACGGGCAGTTTCTGAAACGCGGCACGTGTGTCGCGATGTAAGCCGTAATGAAAATCCCCAGACGGAGACCACGACAACATGCTTCCAGCGATCGTTCTATTGCTTCTGATTTTCCAGGGACCCGGACAAGGACAAGGCCAAGGACGACAGGGACAGTTTCCCGGACAACAACCAAGCCCTTCGCCAACTCAAGGCGGAAATCAACAAGCGAGACAACAACCATCGCCACCACCGGAAGAACCTCCGGTCGTCACGAAGCATGAAATACGTGTCGGTGGTACGACCATCAAATACACGGCGATCGCCGGAATGATGCCGATCAAGAATCGTGAAGGCGAAGTCGAAGCACGCATGTTCTTCACGAGTTATGTAGTCGATCGACCTGAAGGTAGCGCGACACGACCACTCACATTCTCCTTCAATGGTGGACCAGGTTCGGCTTCGGTGTGGCTGCACATGGGCGCCATTGGTCCGAAGCGTGTGAAGATGAACGCGGACGGCGGCATGCCCTCGCCACCATTTGAACTGGTCGATAACGAAGGCACGTGGCTCACGAAATCCGATCTCGTCTTCATCGATCCGGTGGGCACTGGTTACAGCCGGCCCGCGCGTCCGGATCTCGGCACGAAGTTCTTCGGCTTGCAGGGTGATATCGAGTCAGTCGGCGAGTTCATTCGCATGTACCTCACGCGCTACGAGCGTTGGACGTCGCCGCTATTTCTTGCGGGCGAGAGTTACGGCACGACACGCGCTTCAGCGCTCTCGGGTTACCTGATCGATCGCGGCATTGCCTTCAACGGCATCATGCTGATCTCGACGATCATGAACTTCGAAACGACGGCATTCGCATCCGGAAACGATCTGCCGTACGCGTTGTTTCTTCCGTCTTACGCGGCAACGGCGTGGTATCACAAGAAACTTCCATCGGACCTCCAGTCGAAGCCCGTCGCGCGCGTAGTCGCCGACGCCGAAAGTTTTGCATCTGGCGAATACATGATGGCACTAGAGAAAGGTTCGCGTCTGACACCCCAGGAACGTCAGGAAGCGATCACGAAGCTTTCGCGCTTCACGGGCCTTGACTCGAAGTTTCTCGATTACGCGAATCTGCGCGTTAACCTGAATCTGTTTCGCAAGGAATTGCTGCGCACGGAAAGGCGCTCGATAGGACGTCTGGACAGTCGTTTCAAAGGCTACGATTCAAGCATCGCGACCGACAGTACCGAATACGACGCCAGTGAAGCCGCGATTCGTCCGCCATACACGTCCACCTTCAACAACTACGTTCGCACAGAGTTGGGATACAAAACGGACCTCGAGTACTACATTCTCGGCGGCGGCATCGGTCCATGGAACTGGGGCACGAATAACACCTACGTCGACACCAGCACCGCGCTGCGCAACGCTCTCGCGAAGAATCCTTACCTGAAGGTCTTCGTGGCGATGGGTTATTACGACATGGCGACGCCGTACTACGCGGTGGAGTACACCCTCGGCCACATCAGCATCGATCCTTTATTACTGAAAAACTTCTCGACCAGCTACTACGAAGCCGGACACATGATGTACATCGACGAAAAGTCTCTCTCGAAACTACACGGCGACGTTACCAAATTCATGGACGACTCGATGCGACGCTAAATCATATGACAACCGAATCCCCCGCCACTCAACGCGATTTTGTGGAGCTCAAAACTGACGTCTCACACAGTCCTCTTTGGAACCGCGATCTCGCACCAACAACAATCAAAGAGAGAACGTGGTCCACCTGGAACATCGCGGCCTTGTGGATCGGCATGAGCGTCGTCATCACCACCTACACACTCGCCGGCGGATTTATCGAGGCTGGTATGAACTGGTGGCAGGCAATGATTACGATCCTGATGGGCAACACGATCGTGCTCATTCCCATGATCCTCAATGCCCACGCAGGCACAAAGTACGGCGTATCGTTTCCGGTTCTTAGCCGGGCGGCTTTCGGGACAAGGGGCGCGAATGTTCCGGCGATGCTGCGCGCTATCGTCGCGTGTGGCTGGTTCGGAATTCAAACCTGGATTGGTGGCACTGCGATCGATGCACTCTTCGGCGTGATGTTTCCCGCCTGGAACTCCCTGTCGACGACGATCCTCGGAGTTGCGCTTCACACGTGGATTGCATTCTTCCTGTTTTGGGGAATTCAGGTCTTTATCATTCTGAAGGGTGTCGAAGGAATTAAGTATCTGGAAACGTGGTCAGCGCCGTTGCTGCTTGGCGGGGGTTTGGTTTTATTGATCTGGGCATCCTGGCGCGCCGGAGGATTGGGCCATGTGTTGACGCAATCCGCAGCGCTGCAAAAACAACACGGAGAGTTCTGGCATATTTTTCCGGGTGCACTGACTGCCTCCGTCGGTTACTGGGCGACGTTAAGTTTGAATATTCCTGACTTCACTCGTTACGCCCGTTCGCAGAAATCGCAGATGCTCGGCCAGGCTATGGGTCTACCACTCACGATGACTGCCTTCGCGTTCATCGGTGTTTCCGTAACCAGTGCGACTTTGCTGATCTACGGTGTTGCAATCCCAAATCCAGTCGACTTGATGTCCCGTTTCGACAATGTGGCAATCATACTGTTCGCTACTGCGGTGATTTTTGCGGCGCAGCTTACGACTAACATGGCTGCGAACGTCGTCTCCCCTTCGAACGATTTTTCGAATCTGAATCCACGCCTCATCTCGTACGTAACCGGCGGCTTGATCACGGCAGTGATCGGCATACTGATGATGCCGTGGAAGTTGATGGGGTCGATGGGCGCTTACATCTTCACGTGGCTGATCGGTTATTCGGGTTTAATGGGGGCCATTGCAGGTATTTTGATTTGCGATTATTGGGTGATCCGTAAACAACGTTTGGACCTCGCCGGCCTTTTTGATCCAAAGGGACAGTATTCTTATGGCAGCGGTTTCAACTGGCTCGCGATTGTTGCGCTGTGCATCGCGATAATTCCTGTCATCCCAGGCTTTTTGCGAGCGGCCACCACGCCTGGCGGCCAAGTTAGCAATCCAAACTTCTTCGACAGCCTGTACACTTATGCTTGGTTCGTGACTTTTGCCTTGGGATTCGGCATATACTACGTTTTGACTAAGACCTCGAAGGGAGAGTCAGATTAATGCCACGCACCGTTAAATGCGCCCTGATTCAATGTTCCAACGCAGCACCGACCGATCTTCCGATCGAAGAGATCAAGCGGCTGAACATTGAGAAACACCTGACCTACATCGAAGAGGCTGCGAAGCAGGGCGTGCAGATAGTCTGCATGCAGGAGATCTTCACGACGCCGTATTTCTGCGCGGAACAACAGACGCGCTGGTACGAAGCAGTCGAAAGAATTCCTGATGGTCCAACCGTGCGGTTGATGCAGGAAGTCGCGAAAGAGCACGGCATGGTTATCGTCGTCCCGATTTATGAAGAAGAGCTTACGGGCATTTACTACAACACTGCCGCAGTCATCGATGCGGACGGCAAGTATCTCGGCAAGTATCGCAAGAACCACATCCCACACGTGAATCCAGGCTTCTGGGAAAAGTTCTACTTCCGTCCCGGCAATCTCGGTTATCCCTGTTTCGATACCGCGTTCGCTCGCATCGGAGTTTACATCTGTTACGACCGTCACTTCCCTGAAGGCGCGCGCGCGCTTGGACTAAACGGGGCTGAGATCGTTTTCAATCCGTCGGCGACGGTGGCAGGACTTTCCGAGTACCTGTGGCGTTTGGAGCAGCCGGCACACGCAGTTGCGAATGGCTACTTCATCGGCGCGATCAATCGCATCGGTCACGAGCAGCCGTGGGACATCGGCGAGTTTTACGGTCAGAGCTACTTCTGCGATCCGCGTGGACAGTTTGTCGCGGAGGCGCCACGAGATAAGGATGCGCTCGTCGTTGCGGATCTCGATCTCGATAAGATTCGCGAAGTGCGCAACACGTGGCAGTTCTTCCGCGATCGCAGACCGGACACGTACGGTTCCCTCGTTGCCGACTAAGGAGTCAACTCATGGATTTATCAATCACTGTCAACGGCATGAAGTTTCCCAATCCGTTCGTCCTCGGTTCGGGCCCGCCGGGAACAAATGCTCGCGTGCTGGCGAAATCGTTCGACGCCGGTTGGGGCGGCGCCGTCGCGAAGACTGTGAGTCTCGAGTCGGCGAAGGTCGTGAATGTCGTTCCCCGTTACGGGAAACTGCGCTCGAGAAGTACCGGCGAAGTAATCGGTTTTGAAAATATCGAGCTGATCTCGGATCGACCGATCGACGTCTGGCTGGATGAGTTTCGTCAGGTCAAGAAAGAGTATCCAAACCACATTCTGATTGCGTCGATCATGGAGGAGTACGAGAAGAGTCGCTGGCAGGAATTGACGCGCATGGTCCAGGACACGGGCGTCGACGGATTCGAGCTCAACTTCTCATGTCCGCACGGTATGACGGAACGAAAGATGGGTTCGGAGATGGGTGAACATCCTGATCTCACTGAAGAAGTGACGAGCTGGGTGACTGAAGTCGCAAAGATTCCGGTGTGGGCCAAGATGACGCCCAACATCACCAACATTCGTGAACCTGCACAGGCGGCGATCAGCGGCGGGGCCGTTGGGATTTCGGCAATCAACACGATCCTGTCAGTGATTGGTGTGGATCTCGACACGTTGCGACCGATGCCGACGGTTGAAGGACACTGCGTTCCCGGTGGTTATTCAGCACAGGCGGTGCGGCCGATTGCATTGCGCATGGTCAGTCAACTCGCACTCGCAATTCCGGAGAACATTACGATCAGCGGCATCGGCGGCATCGAGAATTCCCACGACGCGCTCGAGTTCCTGTTACTCGGATCATCGACGGTTCAGATCTGCACCGGCGTCATGCTGCAAGGCGTGAAGATGGTTGACGAGCTGAAGGAAGGTGTGGAGAAGTTCATGGTCGACAAGGGCTTCAACTCCGTTCAGGAGATTGTCGGCAAGAGCCTTCCCTATTTCTCAACGCACATGGATCTCGTTCAACGCATGAAAGCCGCGAAACGCTCCAAGGCGGGCGAAGCGAGTCGCGACAACGAGTGGGCTCAGAAAGACATTACCGAAAAGACCGCAGAGTTGACGTCGAACTAAATCCGCGTTCATCCGCGTCTAAATGATCTCTGTAATCACGGGCGCGTGGTCAGAGGGCTTCTCCCACTTCCGCGGTTCCGGGTCGATCCACGTGCGCACGTCTCTTCCCACCAGTGGCTCAGTTACCCAGATGTGATCGATCCTCAGACCAAGATTGCGTCGAAAAGCGCCCGCACGATAATCCCACCACGTGAAGTGTCCACCATCCTGCGTGTGCAAACGAAAGCTATCGGTGAAGCCCCAGGATTTGATATGGTCCAACGCGGCATGTTCCTGTTCGCTGAACATCACGCGTCCCTGCCATAATCGTATATCGTGCACATCGCGGTCTTCCGGTGCGACGTTGAAATCGCCACACAACAACACCGGCGTTTTCGGATCGTAGTTGCTATCGAAGAACTCACGCAGCCGTCCCATCCAGGCGAGCTTGAACGCAAATTTCTCAGTCCCGACTGCCTGTCCATTCGGAATGTAAACATTGACGATATTGATTCCGTTGACACACGTCGTGATCAGTCGCGACTGCGCCGACTCATCATCATCGGGATACCCACGATGGCTGGTGTCGCATGCTTCACGCGTGAGGATTGCGACGCCGTTGTATGCCTGCTGGCCAAACAGTTGGCACTGATAACCACGTTCCTGGAACAACAGCGTCGGGAACTTGTCGTCGGTGCATTTTGTTTCCTGCATACAGAGGACGTCCGGCTTTACTGCGTCGAGCCAGCGGAGAACATTCGGCGTGCGTACAAGGATTGAGTTTACGTTCCAGGTTGCGATGAGCATTTATCCACAGATTACACAGATAAGAGAAGACCGGCGATGAGAGCGCCGCGGCGTGGTATATCGTCCACTTCAATGTGTTCGTGAACAGCGTGAGCGCCATCACCGCTGATTCCGAGTCCATCGAGCACCGGGATTCCCAACGCCGCGAGGAAGTTTCCGTCAGAGGCGCCACCGACTTGCGCTTCACCGAGTTCAAAATCGAGATCGGCCGCGATTGCACGGGCTTTCTCAAATAGTTCGATAACGGCAGGCGTACGTTCCATCGGCGGTCGATTAATACCGCCCGAGACAAACACCTTCGTTCGTTCATCAATCGGTTTCAGATTCGAAAGGATGCGTTCGATCTCGAGCGACTCAGCTTCCGTTGAAAAGCGAACGTCGATCTCACCTTGCGCTTCTGCCGCCACGACGTTCGAGCGCGTGCCGCCGTGGACCACACCGACGTTAAGAGTGATTCCGGATCCGGAAAGATTTAGCGCATGTAGTTGTTCTGTTTGTCGTGCCAGTTCGAGAATGGCGCTCGCACCTTTTTCGGGTTCGAGTCCCGCGTGTGCCGCTTTTCCTTCAACTTTGATCGCGAAGATTCCGGTTCCCTTGCGGCTTGTTTTAACTCGTCCGCCGGATGCGGGCGGTTCCATCACAAACGCGCAACGCGTGGGACTGGATTTCGCGACTCGCTCGAGCAACGGCCAGCCCGACATACTTCCCACTTCTTCATCACATGTCAGAGCGATTGTTACCCCGAGGGCCGGAACAGTATTCAACTCAGTCAACGTTCGTAACACATCGATCGCGAGTGCGCAGTTGGCTTTCATGTCAAAAATGCCTGGGCCGTAAATCCTGCCATTATCGACACGCCAGGGACGTTCGTTTAACGAACCGAGCGAGTGAACAGTGTCCGTATGACCGACCAGCAAAATTTGTTCAGCCTGACGTTTTTGAAAGGCTTTTATAACGATATGCTGGCCAAACCCGGGCACATCTATGCGCTCAATTGAATCGACGCACGCGAGCCGGCTCGCGGCCTGGGCCAGTAGATCAACCACACCACGACTGCCTTCTATGTCACCCGACGGCGATTCAACTTCCACTAGCGATCTGATAAACGCCTCGACCTCCGTTTGCCTCGCATGCAAGGCATTGAAGATCGCGCGTGCCTTTGAGTCCGTCATTTGATCGTCTCTTTACGAACTGTCAGAGCTTCGATACGAGGAACGTTGATCGCGAAGCCAATGCCCGGCGCGTCAGGAACCTTGATCGTGCCGCGTGAACTGACTGTCACCGGCGGATCGATGATGTCCTCTTCCCAGTACCGCGCGCTTGCCGAAACATCGCCGGGTAAAGTGAAACTCGCAAGCGTCGACATCGCGATATTGTGCGCGCGCCCGATTCCCGACTCGAGCATGCCGCCGCACCAGATCGGAATCTCATTATCACACGCTACCCGTTCGATTCGCTTCGCTTCCTTGTGACCACCAACCCGGCCAAGTTTCACGTTGATGATCCGGCACGATTCGAGCGCGATGGCGTGGGTGGCATCTTCTGCGGAACGAATCGACTCATCGAGACACACCGGAGTTTGAATCTGTCTTTGCAGCACTGAATGATCGAAGATGTCGTCGTGTGCGAGCGGCTGTTCGAGCATCATCAGATTGAATTGGTCTAACTGCTGAAACAGCGGCACGTCTGAGAGCTTGTACGCGGAGTTAGCATCGCCCATCAAACGAATCTCCGGAAAGTCTTTGCGTACTCGTTCGATGATCTGCAAATCCCAGCCCGGTTTGATCTTGATTTTGATACGCTGATAACCGGCGTCCACTTCCTTGCGGATCTTTTCGAGCAGCTCGTCGGGTGTGTCCTGAATCCCGATCGAAACTCCTGAAGCAATCTCGGTACGCACGCCACCGAGATGTTTCCATAGAGGTACGACGGCTTTCTTAGCTTCCAGATCCCAGCAAGCAGTCTCCATCGTTGCTTTCGACATTCGATGACCACGCACCGGCCTCATGAGACCAAAAACGTGACGGGCGTCCTCGACCTCGTTATTCAACACCATTGGTGCGAGAAATTCGGTCAGTGTCGCCCAGCACGAGTCAGTCCATTCGTCGCTATAGAACGGTCCTTCGCCGGCAGTGCATTCCCCCCACCCCTCAACCCCATCCGCATCGGTAACACGCGCGAGGATGATGCGGCGTTCAGTAGTGCGACCGAAACTGGTTTCGAAAAAGTGGACGAGAGGCAGGCGAATTTCGCGCAGTTCAATCGACTTGATGAGCAAAGTTGACGCTGTTCCTCCGGCGGGCATTATGCCTGTGTGTCCGGGCTGTTCACAACCAAAGCCAGAGGCATCTGACGATTCCGCCCTGCATGTGGATGTAACGGGGAGATTTTTGTTGACACTGGTCCAACACATAACTATGATGCCGCCGCGGTGAACAAATAGTTTCTCATTCTCTTTGCATTGACCTCATCAATCTGCGCCGTTTGCTCACACACTCTGCGTAGACTCCCAATAGCCCCAGGCCAACGAAAAGAGAGGTTTGTCAAAGACTGTAATCTTACAGGAGGCACCTCTTATGTTTCGCCTTCACGCTCACTTGTTAACGATCATATGTGTCCTGTTAGTTGTTTTGTACATTCTTCCGAACATCTCATCATCACAAAGCACGAGGCACTCGCTTTCACTGAACGGATCGAACGGTTATGTGAGTGTGCCGTACGGTGCAGCCATCAACATAGCCGGACCCGTAACCGTCGAGGCATGGATCAAGCTCAATTCGATAACTGGTAACTATCAGGACATCGTGTGCCGTGAAGCCTGGGGACAGGCAGGCACTGGCGGCGGTTATGAGCTTTCGATTACCAACACTGGCAAGGTGCGGCTCGACCTGTATCAGAGTCACAACCAGTACACGACGGCAATCGGCGCTACGACAGTGACGACCAGCACATGGCATCACGTCGCCGGCGTATTCGAT
>JBKPPU010000367.1:0-28249 GCA_046733695.1 Acidobacteriota bacterium | reverse complement strand
ACGATCCGGCGGCGGCGACGCCCGGCACAGTGGAACGAGTCCGCAAGGTTGCCGAAGAAGCCCGAATCCAGGTTATCGAAGTCGGCAACATCCTCGCGAACGCCCCGGACCGCGCGAAGTTCATCTGTCTCGACGGCATTCACATGACCGAGCCTTATCACCGTCTGATGGCGAAGGAGTGGCTGAAATACCTCGCAGGGCACCAATAGAACCAATCAAATGCATCCTGAAAATCCTGTTAATCCTGTGAAGCTAACCTTTCTTGCCGCAACGATCGTACTTTTTATTTTGACCTGTTCCGTGCTCACCGGCGCACAAACCATAAAGCATCCGCGCATGCTCATCGGCGAGAACGATCCACTCACAGGCTTCAAAATCCTGCGCGCCAGATACGACGCAGGCGCACGCCCTTCAGACGACATGGATGGTTGGGCACTCAGTTATCTCCTCACCGGTGACGAAACATTCGCTAAACGCGCCGTGCAAAAAATGCGCGAAACTCACACGCCTGAGCAGGTCGGTTCTCGCACTTATCCCGAGTATGTCAAATGGTCCCTGACGTTCGATTGGCTCTACAACTACTCCGGTTTTGACAAAGAGTTGAAAGACCGCGTCGCCGCTGAACTTCTAAATGCTGCCGAAAAGATGTTGCAGGACCAGTCACTGAAAGAAGTTCAGCTCGCGATGTATCACAACTACACCGTCCGTTATCTGACGCTCGCGCTTTTTGCATTAACCGCGATCGAAGGCCAACCTTCCGTCGAATCGCGCGCGGCTCCACTGCGTCAACACGCGCGCGCGGTTCTCGATCACATTCTCGACCTCACAAATTTTCTCACGCCCGACGGTGGCTATCACGAGTCGATGGATTACCAGCGCATTACGTTTGCGCCGCTCGCGATGATGGCGGAGTTGTTGCGCACGACCGCGAATAGCGATCCGGCGCTGCGCTACACGCTGTTTCAACATTACACCGACACATATCTCTACAAAGTTTTGCCGGACGGCACGACTGCTCGCGACGGCGATAACGAGTTTCCTTACCTGCAGTGGGAAGACAATATCTGCTTTGGTTACGCGATCAATCGCTTCAAAGATCCGTATGCCGCATGGTTTCTGCGCCAGAGCGGCTGGCCCGCACAACCGAAGTGGCGCGTGGCGATAACGCAGTTTCTCTGGGACGATCCAAACGTCACGCCGCGAAATCCAGCCGATAGCACGAGCGCCGAGATTCCGCGTAGTTATTTTTTTCGTGGCATTAGTAGCCTGGTCATGCGCGATGGGTTTGGTCCCAATTCCACCTGGATCCAATTCAACTCTGGTCCATACCTCGGAAAACATCAGCACCTCGATCAGAATCATTTCGTCATTTATCACAAAGGTTATCTGGCAACTGAGAGTGGCGCCGACTATACCGATACCGAGAGCCCACACTACCTGAATTACTACCGCCGTACGATTGCGCATAACTCGATGCTTGTTTACCAGACGGGCGAGAAGTTTTTCTGGGCAGAGAATTTATGGCCGGCTGCAAATGACGGCGGTCAGCGAATGGATTCGTCGCGCTACTGGAATACGGTTCGGAGCAGGGAAGACTTCGAGCGAACACGCGACTTGTGGGCGACGGGCCACATGGACATGGTCGATAACACGAACGCGGCGTATGTCTACGCGCTTGGGGACGCGACGCATGCTTATCAGCCGTCAAAGATGGAGCGATTCACGCGCGAGATCGCTTACGCACCCGCGAACAATACATTCGTTGTTTTCGATCGCGTCAGAACGACGGATCCGAACTTCAAGAAGGTTTGGCTGTTGCATGGTGTCGGAAAACCAACTGTCGTCGCCGCAGATAAAGGTAAAGACGCGGGTCACGGCGGCACCGAATATGCAAACGCATCGACGTTCACTTACGAAGATGGCGGTGGTCGTTTGCGAGTCCATTCGTTGCTTCCACGCGAACATCAGTTGATAACGCGAGGTGGGCCAGGTTGGGAGTTTTGGACACCCGGAGACGAATTCGGTGGCGCGTGGGGTTCGGGCAAACACTGGCCACTCGATCCCCCTGAAGGTGGTCCACTCCCGACGGATCCTTACCTGCGAAAGATGTGGAAGACGTTTTGGGGCGAAGATTTTGAGAAGCTCCTGAAATCAAACACGCGTGCCGTAGTTCCGGCTGCATGGCGGGTCGAGGTTTCTCCTACGAAGCCGGCGAAGGAAGACGTGTTTCTTCATGTACTCGAGATCGGTGATAGAGACGAGGCGCGCGCGCCCAAAGTCGAACTGGTTGATGGTTCGAATCTGATCGGTGCGCTCGTCGAAGGTGGGACCGTCACGTTGTTTGCAACGGGTGACGGGGTTGTCACTGACGCCGAAGCCACAATTCCGAACGTGGAGACAGCAAACCTGCTTATCAGCGGACTGAAGCCACATGCAAAATACGAACTGCAAATGACAGGCGGCCGCGCAAACTGGCGCGGTGGTCTATTCAACGGCGTTCCAGGGGGGATGTTTGTAGCAACCGCGAATGATTCTGGTGTGTTGTATGTGCCGTTCCAGGGTCAGAAAGATGGACGGCTTCGGGTTCGGATGCTGAGCCGATAGCAATCCACAGATTACACAGATTGTTTATGAAAGTTATGAAGGCAGTACTGTTTGTTTTGGTAGCTTGCACGCTGGTTTGCGCACAGGCGTCGCTTCGCGAGGTTAATCAGGTTAAAGCGCCGTCACAGACTTCAGTCATTGCGATCGTTGGAGCCAATCTCATCGACGGACGTGGCGGACCTGTTGTTACGGATTCGGTCGTTGTGATTCGTGGTGAGCGGATTGTCGCGGTAGGTAAACAAGGAGCCGTGAAGGTTCCGGCCGGTGCCGACGTCGTCGACGCGAAAGGGCTGACGCTGCTGCCGGGTTTGATCGACTCGCACTTTCACATCGATGGCGACGATCCATTGCCTGCTCTTTATCTTTCGCATGGTGTCACTTCGTTGCGCGATCCCGGTCAGTGGATCGAGGCATACGACAACGCGCGCAAAGCATCAGCTCCGATTCCACGATTGTTTTTATGTGGACCACACCTCGATTCCCCGCCGCCTGCTTATCCCGCCGATTCGTACATCGTGCGCGACGCCGAAGAGACGCGGCTCGCTGTCAATCGCTTTGTTGACGACGGTGCTTCAGCTATCAAAGTCTACTTTCGTCTGCCGCTGGCCCTGGTGAGGGTTGCAATTGAAACCGCACATGCGAGAGGCGTTCCGGTTATGGGCCATTTGGAAATCGTTGATACGCGTGATGCGATTCGCGCCGGAATCGACGGCATCGAGCATGCCACATCTTTCGGCACTGCTTTGCTTCCGCTTAGAGACGCAGAGAAATACCGGCAGGCAGTGTTGGCCGACAACAACGCCAGACGTGATGGGCGATACAAAGTTTGGGACTCCATAAGGTTTGATACTCCGCAGGCTCGTGACCTCTTCAAGTTGATTGTAGATAGGGGTGTGATTGTTTCGCCGACACTCGCCGTCTTCGAGCGTCGCAGCGGTGATAAGGATACGAGCGATTATCACGTGAACGGATTCAAGCAAATGGAAGTGTTTGTTGGGCTCGCTCACAAAGCCGGTGCGCGGATTGTTGTCGGTTCACACTCGGACGTGCCACATGCAAAAAGAGGATGGGCTTATCAACGCGAGCTCGAGCTGCTCGTCGAGTCGGGTCTGACTCCGATGCAGGCGATTATCGCCGGCACGATGGAAAATGCGCGCTACTTTCATATCGCCGATCGTCTGGGGAGCGTCGAAGCAGGGAAGCAGGCAGATCTTGTTCTCGTTGAAGGCGATCCTTCCAAGAACATCAGCGACATGCGACGGATCAAGCGCGTGATGCTCAACGGCCTCTGGCAACAGGCGGAGGGTGAGAGCAAATGACCTCTCTGTGCAACCTCTGTGTTCTCTGTGTCTCTGTGGTGATCCTTTGCTCAGCATCCGTTAACCACAGAGTCACAGAGAACACAGAGGCTGCACAGAGTAAGACCGTTTTTGTCGATCTCCTCGATCGAAGTACGGCGACCGCAGATGGAAGTTATGACCGCCCATTTAAGTCGTGGCGGGTGGCGCTGCAGCACGTCACAAGCGGCGACACGATCGTTGCAAAAAATGGCGACTATCGAAAAGCAGGCGCTCAGGCCAGATGGGGTGGACTCACTCTAACACTGACCCTCGCAGATAAAGTTGAACCAGACGATCCTCACCCACAGCTTAAAGGCCGTCCCGACACTACTGGTCTATATCGCTACGATCCGAAGAATCCTCTCACCATCCGCGCCGAATCGAAGCACGGCGTCATCATCGATCACATCCGTTTTCATCTCGCGCAAGGGATCGTCATCGATGGCTTCGACATCTGCCCGAATCCATACTATCGCGACGCCTCAGGCAAAAAGCTGAATTCGCGTCGTAATGGGATTCACGGCGACAGTGTTTATGAGCCGGAAGATTCCTTGAATCACGTTAAGACAAACGATCCACCGGGTGGTTATACGCCCGTCTGGTACGACCGCGACCTCTGGACCAGCCACATCACGGTTCGCAATTGCAAAGTTCACTATGAATGTCCGCCCGCAGGATGCATGCCGTCCTACGACGCATTGCAGGATGACGACCGCCTGTATTTAATCAAGTTCAATCAGTCGCATCACATCACGATTGAAGACAACGAGCTTTTCGACGGAAAGAACTATCAACGCAAACCGGCCATCGATCTGCCCTGTGTGGACGATGTGATTGTGCGGCGGAATTTAATTCGCAATGTACATCGAGGCGTGGTTTCGAAAGGTGGCGGTCGTCGCGTTCTGATCGAAGCAAATGTGTTTGTCGATAACTCCGGAGCGGCGTTTTCCGGTGGCTCAACAGATCCGAATCTATTCATCGACGGTCGTTATGGTGATCCATGTTCGTTTGCGATGTACGAGTCGTACGACATGACAGCTAGGAACAACCTTGTGATTTCCACTCGTCCGGGTGAACGACCAATAGAGCCGATTTCGATTTGGGCCGCGAAGAACGCAACTATCGAGAACAACACCTTCGTTGGTATCGGCGAACGAGGTGTGTTGCTGATCCGGCCCGGCAACGAGGTCGACAGTCCAGCGCGCGGTTGCAAACGTTCGGTGCGTTTGACGCAAACTGAGAATCTCGTGCTGCGAAAGAATATCTTCGTACTGTCAGGCGTGGTTGATGAAACGATGCTTTACCAGGTGACGGGCGAAGGCGTGAAGGTCATTGGCTTTGATCATCGCGACAATACTTTCTTCAACCGTGGCTCTGATGTGCCTGTTGGTGGCTTCGCCGATCCGAATCAGGAGTCAGGCTTCAGCAAGACTGATCCTAAGCTGGCGGGCGGCACGGGAACTGACTACGCGACGTGGATGGCTACGGCACGATCGCAGATAAAAGGAAGAGGTATTTCATTCGAGAATAAATGAGCGCCGATCCCAACCAAAACTTGACGGAACAACCGCACCTGTTGAGACGCTTCGGATTACTCGAAGCCACAGCGCTCAACATGACTAACATGATCGGCATCGGCCCGTTCATCACCATCCCGTTACTGCTATCGACGTTGGGTGGACCACAGGCGATGCTCGGTTGGCTTGTGGCGTTAGTGATAACAATCTCGGACGGCATGATCTGGAGTGAGCTCGGTGCCTCGATGCCGGGATCGGGCGGTTCATATGTTTACTTGCGGGAAGGTTTTGGACGCGAGACGTTTGGCCGTCTCATGGGCTTCTTATTTATCTGGCAGTTTATTTTGAGTGGGCCACTGGAGATTGCGTCCGGCTACATCGGCTTCACGCAGTATCTCGGCTACATCTGGAAAGACATGGGCCGCGCTCAATCAATCGCGGTGATTGTCGCGCTCGGCGTGTTGAATATCACGCTCCTCTATCGCCGCATCACCTTTATCGGCAAGCTGACAATCAGTTTGTGGATAGGGACGATCCTGACGACACTCGCCGTGATCGTCACCGGCATCTTCAATTTTAAATCAACGCTTGCTTTTGACTTCCCGCCGGGCGCTTTTAATTTCTCACTCGGTTTCTTTCTCGGGCTAGGCGCCGCCACGCGTATCGGCATCTTCGACTACCTCGGGTATTACGATATCTGTTACATCGGCGACGAAGTTAGAGAACCAGGACGAACCATTCCCCGGTCCGTCATCATTAGCGTGATTGCCGTCGCGTTGATCTACATCGCTATAAACTTCTCGGTGATCGGCGTCGTGCCGTGGCGTGAGTTTGTTCCCGCCGCCGATCATCCGCAATCAAACTTCATTGTTTCGATTTTTATGGAACGCGTTTACGGGGGTGGGGTCGCCACCTTCTTCACGGCAATGGTGCTCTGGACTGCTTTCGGTTCGGTGTTTGCTCTGCTACTCGGATACTCGCGCGTGCCGTATGCCGCTGCGATCGACGGTTATTTTTTCAAGGTGTTTAGTCGCCTCCATCCGCGAAAGAAATTCCCTTATGTCTCACTTGTAGTGCTCGGGGTCATTGCGATTATCTGCAGCTTCTTTTCTCTCGGGATGGTGATTGACGCTCTGATCACCACGCGTATTCTCATTCAATTTATCGGCCAGATCGCCGCCGTAACACTTTTGCGCCGCAATGAGCCGGAGCTGAAGCGTCCTTACCGGATCTGGCTTTACCCGTTGCCTAACCTGCTTGCCTTACTCGGCTGGATGTTTGTCTTTGCCACGACCGATTGGACCATCATTGCTTTCGGGCTAGGGACACTCCTGCTGGGATTGCTGTGTTTTGTTATCTGGTCGCGGCAGACCAGGCAATGGCCATTCGCAGCCGCGCCTGAAGTCATTTAATGGTATGTCGAAATTAACCGAACAGGAACTCGATCAGTTCAACCGCGATGGTTATCTGATGAAGCCGGCGCTTTTCGACGCCGAAGAGATGGAGCTGCTGATCACTGTTGCAAAGAATGATCGCCGACTCGAAGAGCAGGCGCTCGAGCGTCGCGATGCCAACGCGGGAACCAGCAAGCTCTGGTTAACCGATGTGCTTGAAGACGACATTTACAGTGCTTTTGTCCGCTGTGAGCGTGTTGTTGATCCGCTCGAACAAATACTTGGCGGTGAGGTTTACCATTATCACCATAAGATGATGCTGAAGGAACCGTTTGTCGGTGGATCGTGGGAATGGCATCAGGACTATGGTTACTGGTACTCGAATAATTGTTTGTTTCCATTGATGGGGAGTTGTTTGATTGCAGTCGATCGGGCGACGAAAGAGAATGGGTGCCTGCAGGTGATTCGGGGGTCGCATCTCATGGGCCGCATCGATCACGATAAGACTGGGGATCAAACGGGTGCGGACGTGGAGCGCGTCAATCTCGCTCTGAAGCATCTTGAGCTTGTTTACTGTGAGATGGAACCGGGCACCGCGCTGTTTTTTCATGCGAACTTATTACACCGCTCGGATGCAAATCGCAGCCCAAATCCGCGTTGGTCGTTGATCTGCTGTTACAACGCAGCTCGCAATCCGTGCAAAGGACGACCAAACCATCCCGAGTATAGTTATCTTGAAAAATGGCCCGACACACGCATAAAAGAGATCGGTAAAGTACAACTGGCGCCTCGGTACGTACTGTAGGGGCGGCCCTCCGTGGCCGCCCGGCGTCGAATCGATCTCTTTGCCAAAGACCTCTATCGATCGTGTTTCAAAAGAACGGGTTCCACGCCGGGCGGCCACGGAGAGCCGCCTCTACAGTACGTTCCGAGGCGCCCATTTAAACGGAGAGTCATATGGATGAAGAGACCTTATCAAGACGCGACTTATTAAAGGCTGCTGGGCTTGCGAGTTTAGGTTTGGCGGCCAGCACCGTCATAGATGCTCACGAACCCGAAGCACGTCACCGAACGATGATCGGCGTCAAATTCGAACCCCACGACGTCGTCCGGCTCGGCATCATCGGCGTCGGTCTCCGCGGTACCGAGGTCCTCCGCGAATTTCTCGCCGTCGAAAAAGTCGGCGTAAACGCCGTCTGTGACGTCGTCAAAGACAAATGCACCCGCGCAGCGCAGATGATCGAGAAAGCCGGGCAAAAGTCGCCAGGCATTTACGCCAACGGCGAGCGAGACTTCGAGCGACTCGTCGCGCGCGACGATCTCGACTTCATTTACATCGCAACGTCCTGGGAGTGGCACGTTCCTCAAGTGCTCGCCGCACTCGCAGCGGGTAAGCACGCCGGTACCGAAGTCCCAGCCGCTTACACACTCGAAGACTGTTGGAAACTTGTAAACGCTTCTGAAGCCGCGCGACGCCACTGCCTGATCATGGAAAACTGCTGTTACGACGATTCCGAAACCACCGTCCTCAACATGGTGCGAGCCGGCGTGTTCGGAGACCTCGTGCATGGTGAATGCGCCTACAACCATGATCTCCGTGGGATTTTGTTCGAGAACAAGGATGAAGGATTGTGGCGCCGCCGTCACCACACCTTACGCGATAGCAACCTTTATCCCACGCACGGACTTGGCCCGATGGCGCAGTACCTGGACATAAATCGTGGCGACACATTCGATCACATCGTTTCGATGAGCTCAACCCATCTTGGTCTCGAAGCGTATCGGAAGGACCACGTTCCGCCGGGAGATCCGAAGTGGAAAGAGATCTACAAAACCGGTGACTACAACACGAGTATCATCAAAACAGCGAGAGGACGCACGGTCATGCTGCAGCACAACGTGAGCACACCGCGTCCGTACGATCGCATCAACCTGATCCAGGGCACGAAGGGAATCTTCCGCGACTATCCACCACGCATCTTCATTGATGGACAGGAAGGTGGTCATGGCTGGCAGCCGCTCGATAAATACAAGGACAGGTACGAATCTCCGCTCTGGAAGAAGCAGGGCGAGATGGCGCGCAAGCTCGGTGGACACGGTGGCATGGACTACCTGATGTGCTACAGGTTGGTGCAGTGCATGCGCGAAGGGCTCGAGCCTGACATCGACGTTTACGACGCGGCGGCGTGGAGCGTGCCCGGTCCGCTGAGTCAAATGTCGGTTGCGAAGGGAAGCATGCCGGTTAAGTTTCCTGACTTCACCCGAGGTTTGTGGCGCAATCGATCGGGAAGTTGAAGATCTCGCATCGTGACTACTTCACGTTTACCGCCAGCGTGTCGTGATGCAGACTAATCAGGGTGCGGAGGTATGGACCAATACGGTTAGCTGCTTCAAAACCCGCTGCTTTTGCCGCTGCTTCCTGGTCTGTTTCAGGAATGCCGGCGCTCTCTGCAAAATGTTTCAGATCACGATATGGACCAATAGTAAATAAATCCCAGGAAGCGCCCTGGTCACGCACGAAGATCAGGTTCTCCGGACGTTTGAGGGCCTTCAGATAAGCATTCTCCATTTCGCGTTCTTTGAATAACTCCGCCTGCTTACCAGCGAGCGCGTCAAACATCTCCACGTGAAAGAAAGCAGAAGACGCGAATGCTTTCTGTATCTCAGCCAGTGGTGGTCCGTACGCAAAGACGTCTTCCTGCCAGGCAATCAGGGCGTCCAGTTTGTCCTGACTCTCTTTCAGGATTTGGTTTCTTTTCGACACTCGCTCGGGACTGTAGTAGTCGGCGTAGCTCTTCATCGGGATCAAGAACAGAAGGTCCCAACGATCGCCCTGACTGTGACGCATCATTAGTGGCTGCTCGTCGCCCGCGTTCCGGTACTCAGTCAGCAACGCTTTCTGTAACTCGATCACGTCGAGCAACCTTCCCGGCGCCGCCTGTACCAGCTTCGTTTTGTAAAGATAACTCGGCGCAGAGGCTCTCGCTGAGGCAGCGAACAGGGTCAAGATAATCAACAGTAAAAAGTAACGCATTCGCATAGTCATAGTTTGCCTTGCCCTCATTCTCTTGACAACTCGGCCTCGGTCGTCAGAATATCGGCACCATCTCCACTGGGCCACCTCGCCGTGGCAATCCCAAACTCGCCTTAACCCTGACCGAGAATGCGGTCGCATCAGAGGAGGAGAACTCTCATGATTTACGGCACACATAAGATACTCAACAAGGCCCGTGCGGGCGGCTGGCTGCCTGAAGACCACGTGGAAATTGAGCGCTGGATTCAGAAGCTAAAGAAGCGCGCCACCGAGCATGCTCATGCCTTTATCCAACCCATTACGGATCTACAGCAGATGGTCTATTCCGATCCGGTACTCAAGGGGAACGTCGAGGCAATGTTCGCCGAGGCATTTCGGCTCAAGAAATATACGCCACTCAATTGGCAGCCGGAACCACAGACCTTTGAAGATTTCCTGGTACTGCTTAACGAGATCATGTTCACGGCGCCGGAGGCTTACCAGACTGCAAGCGACACGGGTATGCAGCCAGCCGGTTTGATCGGGTTTCCCATCAATGCCTTGCTCGATTGGCCGATGGGCACCATCTACGGCTACGACGTATTCTCGAACGCGCTGTTCAATCAGCAGTTCAAGCGGATCCTGAGTTACTGGTCTAAATTTCTGGAGACAAAGGAGTCGCGTTACGTGCTGATCCAGGATGACCCATCCAGCGACGCCATCGCGTGGCTGAGTCCCTTAGCGCAGGCGGAGATGGTCGGCGTGGCCAGCTCAGCACTCGGAACAAAACCCAACCCGATTCCCCCCGACGCGAAATTCCAGGACATCTTCGAGTGCAATCCGAACGACCTGCCGTACTACGGCTTCCTCTCCTGGGACCACTTCTTCACCCGTACCTTCCGTCCCGGCATACGACCCGTGGACGCACCGAATGATGACAACGTAATCGTCAATGCCTGCGAGTCGGGTCCGCTCGCAATAAAGCAAAACGTCGCGCTCTCGGATTCGTTCTGGCTCAAGGGGCAGCCGTATTCGCTCGAGAACATGCTCAACTTTGACGAGTACACGGAGCAGTTCGCGGGGGGAACGGTCTATCAGGCGTTCCTCAGCGCGCTCAGCTATCACCGCTGGCATAGCCCGGTAAGCGGGACTATCGCCAAAGCCTACGTGGTCAACGGATCCTACTATCTCGAGAACATTGACCAGGGGTTCCTGAATCCTTCGGGGGCTGACCCTAGCGCGCCCAACGACTCCCAGGCGTTTATCACGGCCGTCGCCACGCGCGCGCTTATCTTCATCAACGCAGATAATCCCAAGATTGGACTGATGTGCCTCGTGGCGGTCGGCATGGCCGAGGTGTCGAGCTGTGAGATCATCGTGAAGCCGGGTGCCCACGTCGACAAAGGGGATCAGTTGGGCATGTTCCACTTCGGCGGGTCAACCCATTGCCTCGTCTTCCGTCCGGGCGTGAACCTCACGTTCGACACGTACGGCGAGACCCCTAACGTTGAAGCACCAAACAACATTCGCGTCAAGACGCGAATCGCAGTGGTGAACCCATAGGATCTGAGTTCACTTCACTTTATTACAGAGTAGCGTTCCGTTATAGCAGCCGGTGAAGCATCGGCTGCTATTCGGTCACACAATCGATCTGTTAAAAAAACTCAACTACTGCGTGCGTGATTCGCGATGACTTCCTCTCGTGACTAAGAATATCCTCTCACGCGTCCCCAATTAGTTGAGCGTTCGCCCCACGAACACTCGTTAGACACAATCCTGATTTGCATTGCCTCAAAATTGGAATCGTACTTGGATCGGGTAAGTACAGCGAGCGGTAGCGACCTGGTAAGACGATAGGATCACGAATCATTAAGAAACGTCGGATGCTGATCTCTGACCAGGTCGCTACCGCTCCCTGTACTGACCCGATCCAAGTACCACTCGTCTCGCTATGGCTTTACCGGCCTCAAACCTAACGCTGGTTGGACTCGGCACCGCCGGCGATACACCACCGAATGCTGAGCAACCGCCTCTAGTCGATGGTATTCACCTGCGTTGGACATTCAAGCGCGAGCTCGGATTTCCCTGGTTTGGTTTCTATTTGTTTCGCCGTGTGCACGAACGCGGAACTGTCTCGTGGTTGAGTCAACATACGGGGAGGTTGCCGAAGGGATCGCTGTCCAGCAACACACTCGATACGCCGCTCGGACGTGTCGTCAGCGACAAAAACCTCGTCCTGACAGAAGATTTCCCGCCGGCGGATACGGTGGAGTTTGACCTGGCTGATCGCAGTTCGCTGGCGGTTGTATTTCCCGAAGCTGAACCCGTTCGACACATCGAAGCCCGCATCGGATTTCGTTCACGGCCCGGCGATCCGCCGTCGACCAAAAGCACCATAACCTTCACGGGACGTTCCACTTCCGCCGGACCAAATCCACGAACGGAAAACGGTGTGATCTTCGAGACTCGCGATAAGACGGACAGACCCCGGCCAAATACGTTGATTCGTTCTGTTCAGACGAGCTCAGGAGGAGCCATCACAGGCCTCGGCTGTAAGTTCAAACTCAACATCACGTTGCCGCAGCCTTCGACGTTTGTTGAAGTGACTTTAACCGGAGCGGGGCGGCGCAATGTTCCTGATGCCACTCCTACAATCGAAGTCTTCAATCAAGACGGAACACGAGCCGGCGTTGCAGCAATGCGTGACCCGCGCAGTCGTGAAGCCGAAACCTTTCTCCTCGTCGGGACGGCGATTACGCGCGTCGTAATCGATGAACGGCTGGCTGAGGGTGAGAAGGATGACGATCAGGAGCGGGTGATTCTTAATGAGATATCGTTCGGCAGCGCTGCGATATCAGAGGTTGAAGTTACTGCCTTTGCTGCGACGACTCCGGTTCGGCAGACACGCATACGCGGATACGCTGGACGCATTGTTACGACGCAAATTGAATTTGAAGGCATTTCAAGTGTTCAGTTTGCGTCTGCGCCCGCGGCACTGATCGATCTCGGAACCGTTGCGCTCTCACAGGGCGTCACAACTGGTTGGACTCGACTACTGCAGTTCACCTATCCGCTGCGACTGCCGATCACACACCCCGATTATCCGTGTACGCCGCAGATGAACGAGGACTTCGCGCGTTCGCGGCAACTCGCTTCGGATCGAATCCAGTATGGCAGCCCGCAACAATTCACTTCGGCGCCTGTTCCAATCACGAAGGCCGGGACAGTCTCGGTTACAAACGGATCGCCGGTTGTGTCGGGCGTCAACACGAACTGGACAAACGAATTGCTCGATGGCGTTCTGCAAGTTTCAGGCGACGCTACGGTTTATTCCGTTGTGATGGTGGTTTCTCCAACGCAGCTCGTGCTGAGCCGGAACTATTCAGGTACGACGCGTAATGCCGTGCAATATGCAGTATCGCGAGATCGGTTCGGGCAGTTTTACGAGTACCTGGTAAGTCTGGTCGCGGGTGGAAACGCCGCGGGTACGATGGTAAGTCGAACACTGCCGGCGCCGGATACCACATCAGACACTCCACGCATGCCTGCTCAATCACCCCTCGACATGGTTCTTCTCGGAACATTGCATCCGGCTGTCGCACAGATGAGTGGACTTTACTGGATCGATCGCACAGCAGATCCGGCAGAGACGTACGACTATTTAATCGTTGGTGATTACAACGGAGTGGCGCAGTTGAATCCGGATAACATGCTTGCCGTTATTCAGCAGAGCGGCTTCAGCAACGTCGATGGATCGATTGTTTACAACTTACGGATGGCCCAGGCGTCTGCTTTGGCCAGCCCGGAAAAACTCGAGGTATACGCGCTTCCGGGAAGCACCCGCCGTAATGAAAGCGGCGCCGTTGAAGAAGCTGTTAATAATGCCGGCTTACGCTGGAACCTCAACAAGACCGAGCTCGGAGTGCTTCTTTCCGGACGTGCCGTCATGTATCACGTCTGGCGTGCCAACCTTGGAAATAACCCAACGCCGAGCGTAACTACTCGCTTCGACCTGATCACAAAGAACTGGCCTGTGCTCGTTACAGATGTTGCCAACGCACTTCCACCCGCGCCGGATTGGCCGCCGTTCCCATTGCACGCACTCGACAATGCGCTCAGCGATGGTTGGTACGGTTACCAGGTAAGCGGTATCGACATCTTTGGACGTCACACGCCGAACAGTGTCGCGGGTGTTTGGCGTCAGTGGGCTCCAGTGCCTGAACCACGCCCGTGGTATTACGTCGATCCGCCGAGCAATGCAGTCATTCACCCAACCGCAATACGTCTGCTCACGAAGACGGCTCCGCCACCTCCGATGGCAACTGAAGCGTTCGCTCTGGACCCCGCAGATCCGACAGTGATCAAAGATGCGGTTTACACCCGATGGTGGACCAGACTTAACAACGCGAGCTGGTATCAGAGTCTGTCCGAGATCGAGAAGAGGAATCTTATTGGGCTGCGCGTGCGCTGGCAGTGGCCGCAGTCGCACATGGAGCAGGCGCCGCACACGCGCGAATTTCGCATTTACTACCAGGACGGCAGCTTGAATGCTGTTCTCGGTAATACGCAAACAGTCATGCCCGCGGGGACTAGTGAAAGCGATGTTGCGACAGACATTCCTAACAACGCGCCGGCAGACAGTTACGCGGGAACAGCGCTTTACGCCGGCGACGATGCCTTCGTAGTGGTGGGCAGCTACGCGGAAAATCCATTACGCGTGCGAGTTCGCAATGTCGGCCCAAACAACGACATCGCGCCTCCGGCAAACGCGCCGTGCACGATTGCCACTCCAGCTGTGTACTCCGCCGGTCTAGCCACAGTTGCGAATGGATCGAGAGTAGTTACAGGCGAGGATACTGGTTGGACCACCAGTCTCGAAGGCATGTTGTTTCAGATCGCGACTGACGACCGATCGTATCGCATTGCAAGCGTGACGTCGCAATCTCAACTGGTGCTCGATGAACCTTACGCAAGCGCCTCGAAAGGCGACCGCATTTACGGCATCCGGCACCCGCGTTTTGTTGATTACTCAGCGCCGGGTAGTTGGGGGACGCGATTTTTTGTAGTGCCATCGGATCAGCACTGGTCACCTGGCGCAGATGCAGCAGGGCAGCCGGTGCGCAATTATGAAGTCATTCTGCCTGTGCCGGAAGAAGCCTTGCATGATGGTGTGCCACTCGCTCCTTCTCGCACCGAACCGATCGTCTACGCACACACTGGTGTCAGCGCGGCTGACGATAAGTCATACACCGCGGACGATCCAAAATGGATTGCTCCGTGGGGCGGGCGTGCCGGGAACGAAGGGAGAGTTGGTCCAGCAGCCAAAATCTTTCGGGTGTTGCGCGAAGCTCCTCCGGCTCCGATATTGCCACCGATGCCCGAGCGCATGTTCGCCACACGGGCCGATCAGAGTGGCGCTTCGTTCTGCACGTTCCGTTGGCAACCGTTGCAGGGAACGATGACGCACGTGTTCCGCGGGTTTGATGAAGGTGTGTTCCAGGTCGACTGGGCGCAAAGACCCCGGCCGCGACTCGATCCGGCGAAGATCTTTCCGGACGAGACGATCGATCCACGTTGGAACGCAGCAAAGCGCCAGCAAGTGGAGACGGAGCTCGACCAGTTAAATACGTTCGGACACGATGCAGCCGGAACAGCGCAGGCCTTTAATTATTACCGCGCACTTTCTGCTGATGCCCTCCGCGTGCTTGCCGGCCTGCCGGGCAACGACGCGGCATTCACACAAGTCACGACCACACCATTAGATCCCGATGACCCGAACACCACAAACGGGCGCGCTCCTGACGATTCCGACAACTTTCAAATCGGCGATCCAGGGAATCCACTTGCATCCCCGAGCTTGCGACTCTTCATCGACACGTTGGACGGTCACACAACCAACCGCTATTTCTATCGAGCCGCTTACGTCGACGCTGCGCACAATCGCAGCGCGTTTAGCTTAGCTGGCGCCCCGGTCTACTTACACGATGTTGTAGCTCCAGAGCGTCCGGTACTGCTCGAGGCTCTCGGTGGCAATAAAATCGTCACTTTGCGCTGGATGGCAAATACGGACCAGGACTTGGACCACTATCTTCTCTACCGAGCCGATTCTCTGGACGCTGGTCAGGGTCTCAACACAATGGTCCTGCACCGGCAAATAGAAAGGGACGCGACGTCCACAATCATGCAATTTGTTGATAGTGTCAGCCCTCGAAGTACCTTCTATTACCGGCTTGTTGCCGTGGACGTGAGTGGTAACTCCTCACTGCCATCCGAACTGATCGCAAGTCAGGCATACCAAATACCGCCCGATCCGCCCACGCTCGCGCTCCCCGTCTGGGACGCAGCGCATCAGAAGGTGACGCTCACGTGGACCGCTTCCGGCCCAAATCTCGAATCGTTACTAGAGCGTCGGCTTCACAACAGAGTGATCTGGACGGCGGTGACTGCCTGGCTGCCCGCTGGTCACTACACGCATCAGGATGAGCCACCACAAACAGATGCTGCTTTCGACTACCGTGTGAGGACTCGTGACGCGCTTGGACAGGTCAGTGTTCCATCTTCTCTGGAGGTTACGCCCTGATGGCATCAGTACCACCGCTCTCCGAACTCGAGGGGAAGTTTTTTGTCAGCGGTGTCGGCGTTCCGCATTCCCGCGACACGGAAATCATTCTGCATATTGACGGCGAGTCTTACTTCGCGGCGATTCACGACGCCATTGCCGCAACGAACTCATCGGAGGACGTGATCTATATCGTGTCATGGCTAATCCATAACAACATGATACTGAAACCAGGTACACGCGAACTAGGCATTCTGCTTCATGACAAAGCGGCATTGGGAGTGGACGTGCGCATCATCGTGTGGACCGGCCGTTTTATGATTGGCGAAGGAGCTTTAGATGGTGAGAGCTGGTGGAATAGAAAGTTTGCCGCGCAAGCTCAACGTAAAGCTCGGGGACTTGTAGAGAACGTCCAACACAACATCGGAACCTGTCAACTGCTACGATCGCTTAATCCGACGGGCAGGCCCGAACCTCCACTTAAGACACGGGTGCTCATGGACTATGGCGGTGACGCATTTGGGAGCCGTCATCAGAAATACATAATCATTTACCGGAAAGCCGCTAACGATCTGAGAGCATTTGTCGGTGGCCTGGACTTCTTTGGAGATCGGATGGCGGCGCCAAATCACCCCCTGCCCGCCTTCTGGCATGACGCAGGCGCCGAACTTCGGGCAGGCGCCGCTGGCTCAGTGTGGACCGACTTCAGGACGCGTTGGGAAGAAGCGAGAACGCTGCCAGCTAAAAAGTTCCGCGACCAAGTCGGGGTGAAGTTCTTCAACGACCCTGCGGTGGTAACGCCGCCGTCGGTGCCAGTCGCGCCCGAAACAGCTATCCCCTCAAACAATAGCGTGCGTGTTTTACGGTCTTATTGGCCGCTACGGGAAGATCCAATTTCCGGGCCAGACTTGGAATGGGTGACAGTGTCCGCCGAGGGCGTGGAGGAGATTTTGGCTGTGTATCGCAAGGCGCTGAATAACGCGACAAATTACATTTATGTTGAAGACCAATGGCTGAATACGACCGATGATGACATAGGACATCGCCTGCTATGGCCTCTCATCGCGACGGCAGCCAACCGCGGTGTCAAAGTGATCTTCATTGTACCCGGCAATGGCGATCCGGCCGATCCGGATAACATGGACAATAGGTTTCCAACCACCACTCTGCTGAACAATTTAATAATTTCGATCGGTTTCTGGAACCAGGTGAACTTCGCGATGTATCGTGTTAACACCACGTTCGTTCACTCGAAAGTCCTGATGGTCGATGACGAATTTGTTGCTGTGGGTTCCGCCAACTTTGCTGACCGTTCGATGGAGGGCCGCGATACAGAACTCCAGGCTGCGATTATCGACCCAAGCCTTGTAAAGGATTTT
The DNA here is from genome assembly GCA_046733695.1 of Acidobacteriota bacterium. GTDB lineage: Bacteria > Acidobacteriota > Blastocatellia > Pyrinomonadales > Pyrinomonadaceae > PSRF01. The sequence continues at coordinate 10,443 of JBKPPU010000367.1, read as the reverse complement.
CGCGTGCGGCTTTGGGCGGATCATCTGGGTGTTCACCCGCCCAACTCCAGCATTTACAATGAGCTCCTTGACACAGAAAAGTCGCTGGGAATCTTCCGTAAAGAATGGGGTTCCGGTGTGTCATTTAATTTGGACCATTCACGGCTCCAGCCGGTGCTCAAGCCACCAGCATAATCGAGGAAAGCCGGATGCCTGTAGACACAATCTATTTCCCGTTCTCGGAGGTCGCCGACGTTTCGAGTTGGCCTCTCGCTAGTCTAATTCCTGACGGATTGGAAAAGTTGTGGTTAACCGGCCCATCTTATGACGATGATACGAAGACGGGACACATAGGACTTCAGATAGATGGAGAAGTAGCATTACGCATTCCGGGTTTCGACTTTGCCACTTTTGCTCTCGGCTCGATCGCCGGCAGCGTTGACTTCGAACTCGTTGTCTCTTTTGAACCTTTTCGTTTGGGCGTGCATGTACCGGTGACCCTGCGTCTGGACGCGAACATACTACGGCCAATCAAAGGAGGGATCGGTTACGAACCCGATTTGGAGGCTGAGACTCTAGATATCGGACTCGGAACAATCGGCTTGAGTCTTGATGGCGACGGCAACCTCGACCTCGGGCTTTCCGCGGCGGTCCAGATTCCGCGCTGCATGGTTGGTACCAGTGGAGTGATTATCGAGGGAAAGATTCGCTGGCTCACCCCGGTAACTCCGGAGTTGCCGCCGCGAACTCCAACCAACTTTACAGGGTTCTATCTTGATGACGTCATCGTGGAAATCCCTCAGCTTCCCGCTGCACTGAACGGCATCGGCATGGATGATGTATTCATCGGCACCGGCGGATTTAGCGGCGTCATCAGCAAGCCTAACCTTGCGCTCCAATGGGACGCGACGAAGAGCGATTTCACCGGTGCAATGCATGGCGAACTATTCGGTTTCAAGGGCGGGATCAGTTCGATGTCGATCGAGTTTCGCCAGAATGCGCTAGTGGGTTGCCAAATCGCCGGTGATATCTTTGTTCCATATTTCAATAAACGCGTTGGACTCACGCTCGGTCTTGATGGAGCCGGCGGCCTCACTGCGGTTGCTGCTTTGCCTCATTCTTCGCCAGCGGAAACAGGCGTCACTGCAGGAAGTCCTGGTTATCTAATTCACCTCGATGCCGGCAACATTCTATCGCTTGATATCGCTACATTACGTTTCAACGCGCCTGCTGGTGGCGTGCCGAGGCTCGGTATTTCAGGACGCGTCGCGCCTGGAAGCGGAGTGCTGGCTTTTCCACCCATCGAAATGACCGGCCTGTGGATCGATACGCGAGGTCGCATTCAGACTGAAGGAGACGGCATCACTCTACCGAGCCGGTTCACATTGAACTTTCACGGCTTTCAGCTCGAGATTAGTAAGCTCGGTTTCGGTAACTCGGAGGACGGTGGCAAGTGGATCGGCTTCTCTGGTGGCGTGAAGCTCATCGCCGCAATGCCCGCGGGCGCATCCGTCGAAGGCTTGCGCGTCACCTGGTATGAAGATGGACGTCCAATTCAGATCACGCTAAACGGAGTACGTGTCAACTTCGAAGTACCGAACACACTGAAGTTCGCGGGCGAAGTCTCGTATCGCAGCGACCTGCAACAATTCCGTGGCGCCTTGAAGCTCGATCTAATTGCGTTGAAGATGCAGATCGATGCTACCGCGGTTTTCGGAGTAAAGGACGGTCAGACTTATCTCGCTCTCTACCTGGCGTCCGAGTTTCCTGCCGGCATTCCGCTTTTCGCGACCGGTCTCGGCGTGTACGGCATGGCCGGGTTGTTTGCGCTCAATATGGAGCCAAAACGGACTGCGGGCCAGGAGTGGTACGCGCTCGGATCGACCACTGACTGGTATCACAGCCCGCCCGCGGTTGGCGTCACAAGTCTTGAAAAGTGGACGCCGCGCAGCGGCAGTATGGCCTTTGGCGCCGGTATCACACTCGGCACGATCTCCGACAACGGTCACACGTTCTCGGGACGAATGCTGCTCGCCATTGTCTTTCCTGGTCCAATCCTTCTCATTCAGGGCTCCGCGAGCCTTTTACAACCACGGACGAGTCTCGACAGAGACGCAAACTTCCGCGCACTCGCGGTGCTTGATGGTCGCGCCGGTACTTTCCTCCTCGGACTCGACGCGAAATACCGTTACGACCAGAACGGTACATTGATTGACATCAACGGAGCCGCCGAAGGATTCTTCAACTTCAACGATCCGAAAGCATGGCGTATCAATGTCGGGTTGAAAGAGCCGCGCGAAAGACGCCTCACTGCGCGTTTATTCAAACTGTTCGATTCCTACTCCTACGTCGCTCTCAACGCCCAGGAACTCGCGATGGGTGCCTGGATCGGATTCAAGCGGCAATGGCAATTTGGACCATTGAGCGTGAATGTCGAAGCGTGGATCGACGGCAATGCCCGTGTGAGTTTCAAGCCGGCACATTTTTACGGCGACCTCTGGCTTCACGGCAGTGCGCGGCTCGCGGCTTTTGGTTTCAGTGTTGGTTTGATTGTCGACGCCCGAATCGCAGCAGACGTCTTCGATCCGTTTCACGTGCTTGGACAGTTTCGCGTTGCGATCGATCTGCCGTGGCCCCTCTCCGACATTGCAGTAGACATCAAATTGGAATGGGGACCGCAGCCGACTCCGCCTCCTCTGCCGCTTCCGCTCAAAGAGATCGCGGTCGAGCACTTTAAAGCCACGACGAGTTGGCCGCTGCCGCGCGTGGCGCGTGGTGCGACGCCACCGCTGTTGCTGCCGAATTACGATAACGGCGACGGATTTTTCCGTGCGACCAGCGGCCATATTCCTCCCGCCTCGACGCTTGTTCCAGTGGTACCCTTAGACAGCCGGCCGCACATCACCTTTGCACGAAATGTAAATGATGATGCGCTCGTCGGCGTGAATGCACAGCCAGTCGTTCCCGAATATGAACGCATCGGCGATCCGGTAAGGAATCAGGGACCGGCGCGAATTCGGTATGGGTTGAAGGGAGTCGTACTCGAGAAGCTGAAGGGTGGCTCATGGCGAGGTGTAGCAGGCAAGGGAAGGGACGAAAACGACCAGCCCATCAATCTGCCTGCTGCGCTGTTTGGTTCGTGGGCTCCCGTACCGCAAATGCCCGGCGGGGGCGGCCGAAATGTTGGACAAACAAAACTATGGCTGTGGTCCAAGACTCCGTTCGAGTATACGCGGCGCAGCAGTCGTGCGTGGGATGAGTGGTTTACGGATGAATACAGCGGTTATCCGTGTCAGACGTTGCCGGGCACGTGCTGGGACTTCGAGGACATCCCGATCGTCTCGGCGCTATCTAATCCGTGGAATCATCCCGCCGAGCCCGAACTGTCGATCCGCACCACGCAGCGTGCGTCGATTACCGAGTTGCACCGGCCGTTGCGTGGACTCACACACTCGTTCAAGGTAGAACTTGTTCCGCCGCTTCCCCAGACTGGACCATCCACGCCGCCGCCCAAGACAACGACGCCGACGCCGCCACAGCCGGTCCCCCCACCACTTCCGGAAGTCACGATCAACTTGCCGCAGCCCAGCAACTTCGTCCGCATAATGATGGCCAAATTCGTTCGTGTTAGTAATGCGATTGGTCTTAACGCGAAGGGGGAGGCGTTTAAGGGAACGATCGTTCAAAACGCGGACGCCATCGATATCGAATTTCGCGGCATTGACATCGTTCAGCTAAACCTCGAATGCGATCGAGGGACGCCTGTATCGATTGCGGGGGGCGTTGCCGCTGCGATCGGAAGTGACTATGTGCCGAGCCTTGAGCAAATCGTCTTTGTCGAATTTCACGGCAAGCTCTCCAGGATCGATCTCCTCAGTAACGAGTACACGGTTTTGGGTACTGGTTACACGAATCCAGAGGACGTCGTTGTGACGGCGAGCGGCAAAGTCGCATACGTGACTGAGCGTTCCGGAAACCTGCTAAGAGTCGACCTCAGCAACGCTGAACGCGCAAATGCCGCTGTCGTTAGTAAAGACATGACGGCGCCGCACCAGATCGCACTGGATGAAGCAGGTGGCAAAGCGTACGTCGTGGAATTTGGCGGCGCAGGGCGATTGTTGAAAATCGATCTCGAGAGCGCGACAGCCGGGAACCAGACAGTAATCACAAGCGGGCTCGATCAGGCTGTTGGCCTGCTCCTCACTAACGATCTGAGTACTGCTTACGTGAGCGAACAGGGCGGTGGTGGTCGGCTCACGCGCGTTCATATTGCTACCGGCGCGCGCGAGCTCGTTACCGATAATCTTCCAGGGGTTTTTCTGCTGAGTTGGGCCGACGCTGCGCAGAACTCAATCCTGACACTCCTGCGAGGTGAGGCGTCATTGGTTCGCATAGACCTCAACAATCCGACACCGCAGCGCATCATCAGCAATCTCCCGTCGTTGCCATCGAGCGTCATTCGTCTTCCGAGTGAACGCTACGTCGTGTGCAGCGATCGCGTGCTGAGTACCTTTTCGACCACGGTCCTTATACCGCAGATCTGCGACGTCGGCGGCAACGTGTTGGTCCGCCATTTCGAAGATGAGTTTGCGCGCTGGTCGCAAACTGGCGAAGTGCTCGAGCCGCATACCAACTACCGGCTCAAGGTAGTGACGACGATGAACGTCCGCGGCGAGGGACAACTAGCCGGATACACGCGCAACGAAAGAGCGGTGGAGTTTGCTTACTTCCGTACTGATGGTCCACCTGGAGTTGCGAGGCTCACAGCGCCCATAGGTTCCGAGGCAGTTCCGTCGCCAGCGGGATCATTCGTAAGTCCACTAGACGATCTGTCGCGATATGTGCGCAAGACGGTGCCGCGCGTGGACACACCAACGCCGGAGAATCCCGCGCCGTCACGCCTGTTCTATCGCGCGTACGACGTCGGTATTGAGTTTGACGAAAACTACGTAGACCTGATGTACCGGCTCGGCCGGCGCGATCTCTCGATCCATTTTCATGACGGTAACGGCGCCATTCGCAATGCCGAGGGTCGCCGGCTCGTCCTTGCCAACCAGTGGGGGCGCGCCGAAGACGTAACGCTTTCCGAACGCGAGGAACATTGGCTCGCGGTCCTTGGTGCGAGTGGCTGCACACTCGTCGACCTCGGCGCGATAGTCAAGAACACGACTCTCAACGCGCCGAGTGAACCGCATGTGTTTACGGCGTCGGCATTGTGTGAGGCTCGTTTGATACCTGCACTACTTCACGATGATTTTGGAGGGTACGAAGCGAATGTTGGTGCGAATGGTCCAGGCGGCAGCTTCGAACGTTGGCAGGTGCGTGACGACGCAGGAAGTGTCGCTTCGCGCTGGCAAATCAATTCTGAAGGTACGCAGCGAGACTTTGTGCTGGCGCAAACTACTACTGCAACTACAACGCTGGTGTACATGAATGAACCAGAGTTGCCTTCGGCTCACGCTGATCAACCGGCCAATTGGACGGGCTATTGTTTGACAGTGCATTTGCGGTTCAACGACGGCAAGATAGGCTTAGTCTGGCATTACCGCGACGCAAGCAATCACTATCGCTTTGTCATGGATGCACAGGCAGGGAAGCGCGAATTAATCCAAGTCTCCGGCGGCGCCTTTACGGTGCTTGCTACAAAACCGTTCACGCATACTCCTGGCCAGGGTTATGTGATCAGTGTCGAGGCAGTTGATTCATCGATCCGCGTTTACCAGGATGGCAGCTTAGTTTTTGACGAGACGGCTCGAGCAGGGAGCGGCGGTACGATTGGCGTTCACTGCGCAGGCAACTCGAGCGCGCGATTTACTGACATTTACGTCGATGACTTTCGGAGCGCGGCTCCAGTGGTGTATCGCTTCAGCTTCCTGACGTCACGTTTCAAGAACTTCGTGGATCATCTTGGGAGTTTCGAAAACAAAACCTGGCGAGTTGAAGTTGCCGCAGCCGTTAACCTTGCGCCACTAATCGGCGCGGCGGTGAATTTTTCCAGTCCGCCGAGTGAGGCAGAGTCGCGCGCTTATGACGCTCTGATAAAACAGTTGCCGGCAGTCTCTGCGACTGTCCCCGTCGTGCGTGCGACGCGCGTAGAACAGAATGGGAGCACGATCGCGTTTCTGATTCAGAGTCCGGAACGACTGGACTGGAGACGCATCAACTTGCAAGTCTTTCGCGCCCCACTTGACACATCCACCTACACGCCGATAACGACTCGAGTTCTGCGGAGATCTGATGGTGCTGGGCTCTTCATCGTATCGTTACTGGAGCCCGGTGAATACCGCCTCGTCTTCACATATCGACGTGACAACCGCGCGGTCGATGCGCAGAGCGACCTGTTCAGCGAAGCAGGGAACACCGCACCTGAAGAAGCGGCGCTCAACCTCCAAATCCGGATTTAAATCCGTGTCATCTGTGGCTTACTTGACCGTCAGAGTTTCATTAGTTGAGAATCTGAGACGAGTGAAGCGCTCCGTTCTCCTACCAATCCTTTTGCTGTCGTTGGTCCTGTGTGCGTCGATGGGCCTGGGCCAAATGCAGCCTCCAGCGCAATCGCAGGACGCGATCAGTTTCCCTGACTTTTCCGGTTTTGGTCTAATAGACAGCTTTGCGACGCTACCGGCCGAACGAAGCAGACTCGACAGCCTGTGCGAAATTCGGCGTGCCTCTCTTGATGAAGCTTCGCGCAGCATCGAGATGGCATTGCAAGCAGTCAGTGAATCAAGCGATCCGCCCAAGGCGATTCGCCTCCACAATGCGTCGGCAACTGTTTACCTCTACAAAGGCGATACTACAAACGCAATCGCGCAGTTTGAACAGGCCCTGCGTATCGCGGAAGCAAATTCGACCAAAAGCGCAGACCTTGCCGCGATGATGAACATCGATCTTGCCGCCCTCGGCATAGCCCACATGCGACGTGGCGAGGTCGAGAACTGTGTCACTAATCGCAATGCTGATGTCTGCATCTTTCCGCTAACTGCCGCGGCGCGGCATAGGTTGCGAGCTGGTTCGGAGCGCGCAATCGAGTATTTCAAGCGTTATCTTGAAAGAGAACCGTCAAACTTGGAGGTGCGCTGGCTTCTAAACGTGACGTACCAGACGCTTGGTGAATATCCCGACAAAGTTCCCAAGCCCTATCTGATCCCTCCGGCCGCTTTCGAATCGAAAGAGAATGTCGGAAGGTTTGTGGACATCGCTCCCTCGCTCGGACTCGACACGATGGGCGCGGCCGGAGGTTCGATCGTCGACGACTTCGATAATGATGGATTCCTCGACGTCGTAGAGACCAGCTTCGACCCATGCCAGCCGATGCGCGCTTTCCGCAACAATGGCGACGGCACGTTCTCGGATGTGTCTGCGCGCTCGCACCTGGCCGAGCAACTCGGCGGGATAAACTCAGTGCAAACTGATTACAACAACGACGGTTGGCTCGACCTCTTTGTGATGCGTGGCGGCTGGGAGTGGCCCATGCGCAATTCGCTGTTACGTAACAACAGGGACGGCACCTTCTCGGATGTAACGCTCGAGGCAGGGCTCTTGAACATCGATCATGCAACACATTCCGCGGCGTGGGCCGACTTCGATAATGATGGTTGGCTCGATCTCTTCATCGGACACGAGCGCACACCGAGCCAGCTTTTCCGAAACAAGGGTAATGGCACCTTTGAAGATGTCTCCGCGCGCGCGGGTGTAAATCACGTCGCGTTTACGAAAGCTGTGACATGGGGAGATTACGACGACGATGGATATCCCGATCTCTACGTCTCTAATTACGGTACAGACAACTTCCTCTATCACAACAAACGTGACGGTACGTTCGAACAGATTGCTGCACAGCTTGGTGTTGAGAAACCGCAATGGAGCTTTCCAACATGGTTTTGGGATTACGACAATGACGGGAAACTCGACCTGTTCGTGTCGAGCTATTTCTTTGCAAACGGGGAGTGGGTAAGGCCATATCTTGGACTGCCACGACAGGGCGATTCGATGAAGCTTTACCGCAATATTGGAAATGGCAGGTTCGCAGATGTGACCCAGGAGACGGGTTTGGACCGCAGCGTGGCGGCAATGGGAGCGAACTTCGGCGATATCGACAACGACGGTTATCTCGATTTCTATCTTGGGACCGGGGCGCCAACGTACACCGCTCTGATGCCAAACCTTCTCTACCGTAATCAAAATGGCAAATCTTTCGTGGAGATAAGTTCGTCGAGTGGAACCGGCCATCTGCAGAAAGGCCACGGCGTATCGTTTGCCGATATCGACAACGATGGAGACGAAGACATATTCGAGAACCTCGGTGGAGCTGTGCCCGGCGACAAATACAACAGTGTGCTTTTTGAGAATCCCGGTCAGGCTAACAATTGGATTGCTATCAAGCTCGTCGGATTCAAGACGAACCGGTCCGCTATCGGAGCTAAGATCAAGTTAACGATCAAGGGACCAGCGGGCGAGACTGGGATCAGATATCGCGAAGTGTCGAGCGGCGGATCGTTTGGTGCGTCACCGTTGATGCAGCACATTGGTATTGGCAAGGCAACACGAATTACGTCCATAGAAGTCACGTGGCCCACCAGCGCCACAAAGCAGGTATTCAATAACGTGCTGCCGAATCAGTTTATTGAGATCAAAGAGTTCGATAATGCGTATGAAAAGCCGCGCATTCGGCGAATCATCTGGAAGCGCACCGGCGGTGCTAAGCGCCACATGCATTGACAGTCTCTCTGCGCAAACACTGAAATGTTTTCTACTCTACTAACCCTTTGCTTTCTTTAATTGTCACGACTTTGTTTACTGGCATGTTGGTCACAGTATCGACGGCGCCGCTGGGCCAGCGCACCTGAATGAGGTCTACCCTGGTACGTTTCTCCAGGCCGAAATGCAGCTTGAAATCATTCTGAGAAATGTAACTGCCGCCGCTTTGCACTTCATCAACCTGGGTGAGATCTCCGGACACGACCTTCACCTTCGCGCCAATACCGTTGCGGTTGCTCTTCGTGCCGATCGTTTTAACTACGATCCAGTTGTTCTTGTTGCCGCCGTCGTTCCGCAATAACTGTGGGGCGCTGTCGAGGTCGTTTACGACGATGTCAACATCGCCGTCATTGTCGATGTCGCCGAACGCAGTTCCGCGGCTCGCGCGCTCTTCCATCAATGCGCTACCAGACTGAGCCGCAACCTCCGTAAAGGTTCCGTCACGATTGTTTCTATGCAAAAGTTTGCGCTGACGATAGCGGTCTCGCTGCGGGTAAGCATGTCCATTAGCAACGAAGAGATCGAGCCAGCCATCGTTATCGAAGTCGAAAAACTTTGTCCCCCAACCTACGTAAGGAAGACTAACCATTGCAACTCCCGATTCGTAGGAAACATCAGCGAAGGAACCTCGCCCAACGTTGCGGTAGAGTACGTTGTATTCGTCGTCAAAGTTGGTTATGAACAGATCCAGCAACCCGTCATGGTCGTAGTCACCTAACGTGACTCCCATACAACCCTGCTCATTGCCGTTTTTGTCGAGTGCCGTGCCCGACTCAAATCCAACTTCGCTGAAGGTGCCGTTTCCATTATTGTGATAAAGGAAGTTAGGTGTAGAGTCGTTGGCCACGAAAATATCGATCCAACCATCACCGTCGAAGTCACTGCCCACCACGTCCAATCCGTAATAACCCCGCGCGTCAGAAACGCCGGCTTTTTTCGAGACGTCGGTGAAAGTTCCATCACCATTGTTGTGAAAGAGTGAATCACCTGCGCCGGCTAATCCCCGTGGTCCACACTGCACGGGAACGCCTTTGAATTGACACGTCGGACCCTCCCCGAAAGTAGGCAAGTTATTCATGTTGAAGTCGACGTAGTTGGTCACGAAAAGATCGAGTCTGCCGTCGTTGTCGTAATCGAGAAAAGCCGCTCCCGTGGAGAAGCGCGGATCGCTTACACCGGCTTTCTGGGTAACGTCGGTGAACGTGCCATTGCCGTTGTTTTTGAACAGATGATCGGGACCAATACTCGTGACATAGAGATCATCAAAACCATCATTATTGAAGTCGCCGACGGCACATCCCATTCCCCAACCAACATCGCCCACTCTTGCTTTGTCGGTGACATCGGAAAAGGTTCCATCGTGGTTGTTGCGATATAGCACACTGCGCGTTTTCTTGTTCGCCTTAAGCAACTCCACGGTGAGTGAGTTGACGAAGAAGATATCCAGATAGCCGTCATTGTCATAATCGAAAAGCGCTACGCCGCCACTCATCGATTCGGCGATGTACTTCTTTTCCGCCGACAGCGCGTGTTTGAAGGTGATACCGGATTGACTTGTTATGTCGTTGAACTGAACCGAGGCTACCAAAAATGCGGCCAGTAGGATTAGCAAGTTAGATTTCCTCGTTTTCTTATCCACAGATTACACAGATTGATTGAATAGAATCTGTGTAATCTGTGGATGGTTTACTGAGGCTTTTTGAGTCG
>JBKPPU010000366.1:0-11705 GCA_046733695.1 Acidobacteriota bacterium | reverse complement strand
CAAAGACGCACAACGGGTACATAAAAGATTTTTGGTGATGCATTGAGTTACTTTTAGTTCGTCTTTGTGCCTGATTCTTTCGTGCTTTTTGTGCCTTTTGTGCCTTTTTGTGGCACAATTCGCCAGTCAAAATCGAAAGAGGGTGCCCGCCCATGTTCATGCGCAAACGAAACCTGATCGTTTTCTGTCTGATCACGTCTTTCATTCTTGCTGGTTTGCCTTCAACAACTGTAGAGGCTGACACATTCAGACCTGTCGTTCGCGGCAAACGTGGTGCTGTAGCCGGGGGCTCGCCTCTATCGGTCGAAGCCGGATTGCGAATTCTGCAAAAGGGCGGTAATGCAGTTGACGCAGGCGTGGCAACAATCCTCGCCGCTTCGGTTATCGAGTTTTCACACTTTTCGTTTGGTGGCGAAGTGCCGATTCTGATCAAGTTGAAGGGTCAGAAGGTTGCCGTGATTGAAGGCATGGGCCAGGCGCCGATGAAAGCGACGCGTGAATTCTTTGTCAACCGAACTCAGTCAGACGCAACCGGAACTACACAACCGGGCGCCAGAAAAGGCGGGCTGATCCCGTCCACTGGTCCCCTTTCCGCCACGGTACCTGCAATTCTCGACGCGTGTGTCACTGCTCTCGATCAATTCGGCACGAAGACACTTGCCGAAGTAATGGAACCTGCCATCCAGCTCGCTGACGGTTTTCCGATCGATGAACTGAGAGTGCAGTACATCAAGACGCGCGCTCCGATCTTCTCGCAATGGCCGGACGCAAGACGAGTCTTTTTACCCGGAGGAGAGATTCCGAAAGCCGGCGACATCTTCGTGCAGGCTGATCTGGCACGCACGCTTCGTGAGATTGTTCGCGCTGAGCGGCTTGCCTCAAAAGGTTCACGCAACAATCGCCATGCAGGGTTGATGTCCGCGCGTGACTACTTTTATCGTGGCCCAATCGCGCGCCGTATCGGCGACTATATGCAGGCGAATGGCGGATTGATTGCCGCGGATGATTTTGCACGCTTTGCCGCTAAGGTGGGTGAACCCGTCAAAGCCGACTATCACGGATATCAGGTGTACAAGGCCGGGTTCTGGACACAAGGCCCGGCCATGGTCGAAACACTCAACATGCTCGAGGGTTTCGATTTGAAGAAGATGGGCCACAACTCGCCCGCCTACATTCACACACTCGCGGAAGCACTCAAGCTCGGCCTCGCAGATCGCGATCGCTACTACGGCGATCCAAACTTTGTAAAGATTCCCTCCACCGAGTTGCTCTCAAAGAATTACGCCACCTTGCGACGGCCGTTGATTGATGAACGTCATGCATCGCTTGCGCAGCAGCCGGGTGATCCATTGAACATGAAGGCGATTCTTGCCAGCGCCGTGCAAACCATCGGCAAAGCTTCCGCAGTACCCGAGATCGAGCGTGCGAACGACACGACCTGCGTTAACGTTGTCGACAAAGACGGCAATATGTTTAGTGCTACACCCAGCGGCGCATGGCTTCCGGCTGTTGTTGCCGGAGACACGGGTGTGTTGATGGGCCAGAGACTGCAGTCGTCGTTGACTGATCCAGGTAGTCCGAACGTGGTCGCACCGGGTAAGCGTCCTCGAATCACTTTAACGCCGACGCTCGTACTCAAAGACGGCCAACCATTCATGGTTCTCAGCACGCCGGGCGGTGATAATCAGGATCAGGCTTTGCTTCAGGTGTTGTTGAATATAATTGAGTTTGGAATGAACCCACAGGAGGCGGTTGAAGCTCCCCGCTTCGACACGCAGCATTACGTCAGTTCGTTCGACGATCACGAGTTCCTTCCCGGTTCTCTGAACGTTGAATCGCGAGTGAGTTTGAAGACGATCCAGGAGCTTTCAAACAAAGGGCACAAGGTCAGGGTACAGGGTGAGTGGGGCACGCTGTCCGCGCCCACAGTGATCATGTTCGATCCAAAAACCGGTGTCGCGTCGGCGGGCGCCGATCCCAGGCGCAGTCGTTATGCCGTCGCATGGTAACAAACTTCTTCCTCAACAAAGGAGTCCCCCATGTTCACACGAAAGCACGCCGTGTTGTCTGTACTTACGCTCGTAATTGTTTTCGCAACCCAAGCCATAGCTTCTGCGCCGGTGCTCCCGAATCCGGTGCTCTATCTACTCGGTCAGGAGTATTTCACAACGGGTGGCAAGCACTATGTGCGCTACCGTTTCGATGTGCTTAACAAAGACGTGTACCCCGATGATCTTTTCGCTAAATCTCCAGCCTTGCCGCCGTGCGGAAGCAACACACAATCAGCGCGTACGTGGGTTGACGTCTACGACCAGGCTGGAAAGAGGCTGCAGGGCTTTTGCGCTTTAGGAAAATCTTCGGATCTGGGTACTATCTGGTTCGCGCTGGAAGAAGGAATGATCCCTCCCAGTTGGGTCTACATCGAGATGAACGATCGTAAAACCAACACGAAATACAAATCGAATCTGGCTGATACAACGCTCTAAAATCAAATGACAGGGGAACAAACATGGGACTTGAAGAAGGCAAGCGCTTTATAGATTTCAACCTCAAAAACCAGGACGGCGAGACCGTGAAGCTTGATGACTTCAAAGGCAAATGGCTCGTCGTCTATGTGTATCCGAAAGACGACACGCCGGGCTGCACGATTCAGGGAAAGTCGTTCACTGCAACCAGGCAGGACTTTGACGACGCGAACATTGCGGTTGTTGGAGTCAGTGAAGACGACGTCGCGTCGCACAAGAGCTTCTGCAACAAATTTGGCTTCACGATCGATCTGCTTGCCGATCCAAATCATGAGTTCCTGAATGCCTCAGGCGTGGGCCAAAGCGAATACAAGGGGACGATGTACTGGAACCGCACGAGCTTCGTGGTCGATCCGGAAGGTAATCTTCGAAAGACATATCAGAAGGTGAGTGCTGAGGGTCACGAGCAAGTGCTGCTCAACGATATCAAAGCGATGCAGAACGCCTGACAGGAATGCTTGCTTACGTCTTCTGGCACTGGCCACAACCCGTAATAGCGCGCGGTGCGTATGAGGACCACCTGCGCGAGTTTCAGTGGACACTCGCGGCAAATAAGTCGAAGGGCTTTCAAAAGTCGGTGGTCTTCCGCATGCGCGGCGCGAGCTGGTTGAACACCAGCGAGGAGGCTTACGAAGAGTGGTATCTACTCGACGACTCGGCCGCCATGGACCCACTCAACGAAGCTGCGGTCTCGGGCGCCTGTGAAGAGCCGCATAATCGAGTCGCGCGAGAGGCAGCGGATGGCACTGGCGGTCTATATCGCCTGCGTGAGGGTAATGAAAACTTGGACCAGGCGAAGGTTGCAATCTGGTTGAGCAAACCCCCTGGAGTTTCTTACAAAAACTTCTACGCCGATCTGCAAGACCTAACTGCTCAGCCCGGTGTCGCCCTGTGGGGCCGCCAAATGACTCTCGGCCCAACAACTGAATTCTGTCTCCACAGCCCAACTGCGATCGAGCTGCCTCCAGGGTACAACGGCGACACCCTCAACCTGCATTTGATATATCCGTCTTAATCTCTGCAATCAGCGGACAATGATCCGAAGCTGCGCGTACACGCTCCTTAGGCTCTGTGATCACTTCGCATTTCTGCAGACGATTGGCAAACACCTTCGGCACAAACACGTAATCGAGTCGCACGTGTGGATCCCACGTGGGAAACGTATATCCCTTGTCGTCTGCGTGCAGCATACGAAACCCGTCGCCATAGCCGGCATCAAGCATCAACTGAATCGTCTCGCGTTGCAGCTTACGGCCACTGATCCAGATCAACGCGCGAATCCACGCCGGCATCCTGTCGAGTTCCAGAACTTCTCCCGGCGCAAGCGTATTGAAGTCGCCGACCAGAGCGTGAAAGCCGTTTTGATGCCGCTTGATTCCATCCAGCAGCGATCGAATCTCACGCGCCCGTCTGCGTTCATCCCACCTGGAGAACCGCGCACTGAGATGTAAACCAAAAATGCGAGCGTTACTTCCCGCCGGAACAATCTCCAGAAACGAATGACGCGCGCCGGCCGGATAATGCCACTCGTGATACTCGACCTCCTCACGACTCAGGAACCCGATCGAGTGGTTTCGACGCGCTGCCCAGAACGGAAATTTGGTGGCCTCCGAGATACGCGCAATCACCGCCGGATCGGTCGCTTCCTGGAAGACGACCAGATCCGGAGCGGCTGCGACGATCGTTTCCGCGAGCGCTTGCTCACGGCCATGACCACCAAAGCGGATGTTGTAACTCAGCAGTCGCAACGTCACGCATTTTCACCGGATGGAACGACCACGAAATATGGTTCACCAAACAATACGTCGCGGCCATAAAGTACAAGACTCGATGTTGCTTGCATATTGACCGGGCGTCCAACCATCTTCTGCAACGATTCGCGCAGTGGATTCAGATTTGGTGCGATATCCGGATCTTCATCGCAGAGTGGTTTAGTGTGCAGTCCCGGAATGTAAAACGCGCCCGAGTCCCACATTTCCATGACCTTACTTCCGACCAGCGTCACATCAAGGTCACTTGTTCCAACGCCCTGCGAATCGAAAGGGTTGCCGTCCTCGTGGCGTTTGTTTGTAATGACACTGCCGCGCAACACGATACCCGTCCCGTCAGGCAAACCTTGCTGTAGCTTTTTGTAAAAGGCGATAAAGAGCCGTTCGTCCCCACCAAAACCAAGCGTGATGATCCGCGAGCGGAGTTCGGTCTCTTTCATTTCATGAGCATCTTTAGTCATAGGACACTATCCACAGATTACACAGATTGAAGAAAGGGGGGCGAATATAAGGGGATGTCTTATGTGCTTCTTGTGCCTTTCTGTGGCTTCATTTGATTTCTAATTCGGCCACTACAGGCACATGATCTGAAGCTAACGTCTCTACCACCCATGCCTTTTTCGCTTGAACGCGGTTTGCGGGTCGGTAAAAGATATGATCGATCCGCTTCACGGGCTTGTCAGCAGGATAACTGAATCCGTCGCCTTTCGCTCGGCTTACGATCCAGGCATCGTCAAACAAAGTGTCCATGAGTTTGTAAGCACTGCCCGCGGGGACCTCATTCAAATCAGCAACGACGATCACCGGCCCGTTGTCGTCTTCAAGCAGGCTCAATAGTTGTTGAGTCTCAAACAAGCGACCATCTTCATACTGATAATCCAGATGTGTAGTCACAAACTCAACCCACTTGCCATCGACGTTAACCACAACCTCCAGCATGCCACGTCGTTCCGTCTCTCGTTTGTTCTCAAACATCACGTGCATAATGGAATCCAACGGCAGGCGTGAAAGGATCGCGACGCCGTACTTCCCGCCCTGGAAATCGAGATTTGGAGCGAAAGCGAAATGCATGTGCGTCATCGCGGCGAGTTCCGCGATCTCGTCTTTGCCTTCAGTTCGCTTCACGCCACGATCGACTTCCTGCAAACCAACGAGATCGGGCTGCTCGCGATTGATTACGTCGGCGATACGTTGCAGGTCTAACTTCTTGTCCATGCCAACGCCAACGTGAATATTGTAAGTCATCACGCGCAGCGTTCTCTTCGCGGGAATCGAATATCCGCCCCCACAAAAGAGAACCAATCCGAGAATTACGAGAAGAGCAATTCGCGAGGGGTGCCGATTCATGAGTTTTTATATTAACATGCTCACTGAAACCACAGATGCGTCTCTTCCCGTCGCTTGTCATGTTGTGCGCCGCGTTTGCAGCGGGCGCGATTAATTCCATTGCCGGGGGTGGTACTCTCCTCACTTTTCCAGTCTTGATCTGGCTCGGACTCGATCCGAAAGTCGCTAATGGGACCAGCACTGTCGCTCTTTGGCCCGGACTGTTTGGCGGACTGTTTGGTTACCGGAAGGAGCTCGAGAACAGTTCTACGATTCTGCTTCGACTCGGCGTGACAAGTCTCATCGGTGGTGCAGTGGGTGGCCTGCTGCTGGTCCGAACGCCAAACAAAGTATTCGCCGAACTGGTGCCGTTTCTGATTCTGTTCGCCACACTGCTTTTCATGTCGAATGGTGTGGTCAACAGACGTCTGCACGTTGGCTCAATCGACGAGAAGCCGATGGGCCTGTGGTGGACCGGCGCGATGGTGTTCCAGTTCTTTTCCGCGATGTATGGAGGCTACTTTGGCGCGGGTAACGGAATACTCATGCTCGCGGCGATGGGCGTCCTCGGTCTGAACGAACTGCACCGCGCCAATGGCATCAAGAATTTTCTCGGCATTTGCATCAACGCAGTGGCCGTGCTGATTTTTGCGATCGCTGGTTATGTGGTTTGGGAAGACGCGTTGCTGATGGCTTGTGCCGCACTCATCGGCGGTTACTTCGGCGCGAAGATGGCGATGCGCGTTGGCCAGAAGTGGGTGCGCAGAGGCATAGTGCTCATCGGATGGGTGATATTTTTCCTAATGGTTTGGAAACTACGCCAACGCCCGCAATGAAAAAGATCCCGCGCGATTTTTACCTTCGTCCCGACGTTCTCACGGTCTCAAGGCAATTGCTGGGCAAACTTCTGGTGGTTGCCGGTCCAAATCGGGAACGAGTCTCAGGAAAGATCGTTGAGGTTGAAGCTTATCGCGGACCCGAAGACAGGGCTTCACACGCTTACGGTGGAAGACGGACGAAACGCACTGAGACGATGTACAACCCAGGTGGTGTCGCGTACGTGTATTTCGTCTACGGCATGTACTACCAGTTCAACGTCGTCAGCGGCGTAGCTAACGTGCCGCATGCGATCCTTGTCCGTGCACTCGAGCCCGTCGAAGGCATTGAGATAATGAGAGCGCGCCGGCACTCTCATCCGGATCACAATCTCACGAACGGTCCCGGCAAACTCTGCATCGCCATGGGCATCGATAAACAACTAGACGGCGCCGATCTCTTAGGCGATCGAGTTTGGCTCGAAGAGTACGAGAAGGTTTCCCCGCGTCGAATCGCACGCGGTCCAAGGATCGGCATCGACTATGCTGAACAGTGGATAGACAAACCGTGGCGCTTCTGGATCCGCGATAATCAATTCGTTAGCCGATCCGTCAAATCCGTGGCTAAAGGATGAACTTCATCGGCGGCGCCGTGATCTTCGTGGTGGTCACTGCCTGACCTCTCAAAAACTCCATCATTCCGTCTTTAATCTTCGGCGACGATAGAAACAACGGATCTGAGTGAACAGCGTTTTCGATGATTATATGCGTGCTGTTCGAAAACCCTTTGCGATACTCTTCGGCATTACTGATCGGTGTGCGAGCATCCAGAGTGCCGCTGATAAACAACACTGGAATATCCGATCGAAGCGGCTCTCGAAACGTGTCACCAAGATCTGGAGCTTTCCATTCCTCACAAACTTCCGGAAACGGAAAGTTGAAAATGTCTTCAAGCAGCGTGCCTTTCGCTTCGCGCGCGATCTGTTCGCGACGTGCAGCGGTCTGTCCGGAAGCGCAATCCATCATGTAGGACATTGCAGAACCGATGTCGCTACGCGATTGATTGAGCCAGACCTGTGCGGGATTGGTGAAGTCGCCTTTCGACGCGCGATAAAAAAGCGCCGGGAATCTTTCAGTCACGGTGGTGCCGATGTTGTTGGCCACGATGTACTGCATCACGAACTTATTAACGATCACTTTCACCTTGAGCTTTGTGTGCGGATCGGTGATCTCGACTGTCTGCGGTTCCGCGTCGAGATGATCAAACACGGACTTCATCAAGCCGAGGAAGTCCGGAACTTCCTTGCCGACTTTCGGGTCGGCCTTGATCACCGCAGCTAGATCCTCGAGATGCTTTTGAATGTTACTCGGCAGTTTGTAGGTGTGATCGGGGCCTTCGGTGCCGGCCAGGATGGCGCGATGAATACTCTTTGGATGCCGGCGCATCGTGGCGAAAGCCAGGTGAGTGCCGTAGCTGATTGACCAGAGACTAATCTGATTCACACCGAGAGCTTTTCGCAGATCGTCGAGATCGTCCGCGCTTTCGTTGGTGTTGTAACCGCTCAAATCGACACGTTGAACGTTGCGCCAGTAGAAAGCGCAACTGTCAGCGTTCTGGCGCAGCTCCTTTATGGCAGCTTCGCGAGTGGGGGCGACGTTGAGTGGTAGAGCAAGCCTATCGATGCAGGTAAGGTTTGGTTTCGAGAATCCGGTGCCTCGTTGATCGAACGCGATCACGTCTGCAATCTCGCGCAAGGCCATGAACAAGGGAAAGCGTGAGCCTCTGGCAGCACCAATACCGGACCCGCCTGGCCCACCGGCAAGATACACGATCGGAGGTCCCGGATTCTTAGCGGTGCTTTTGAAACGAACAAAGGCTAGTTCGATCAGATTGCTTTCCGGATCGGAGCGGTTTTCAGGGACGAAGAGTGTACCGAATTCTGCGTCAACCTTGTCCTTCTTGTCGTTCGTCTCGAAGGTGTAGGGCTTGAGCTTGAGCATACCTGGTTTCTGTTGAGCGCAAATCGTTGTACCTAGGAGAAGTAGTAACAAGACACACTTGTAGATAGACATGCGTGATGCCTCCTTGCGATTTAGTCTTTTAGTTTAGAGTTAACGCAGATTACGCGGATTAAGTCACGGATTAGCCTTCGATTTCGGAAATGGCCCAGGCGGCTTTGGCGCTGACGCCTGGTACGGAATCGTGCAACGCTTGTTTGAGCGCGGGGAGAGCTTCAGCACTTTGAATCTCGCCGAGGGCTTCGGCCGCGCCACGACGAACTTCGGTACGCGGATCAGATAGCAGTACGGCGCAGAGCGCAGTGACGGCGCGAGCGTCTTTCGTTTCGCTCAAGGCCCAGACGACGAGTTCGCGAACGCGCCAGTCGTCGTCGGAAAGCGTTGCCAGCAGTTTTGCAACTGCCTGATGGTCGTGTAACTCACCGAGGGCGCGGGCCGCAGCCATTCGCACCCATTGATCGGAGTCACCGAGTAGGGTGATGAGTTGCGGGACCGCATCCGCTCTCGTGCCAGGCATCATGTTGGTTAACTCGCCGATGGCCCAGGCGGCGTTCCGGCGCACCGAGGGATTGGAGCTATCGAGTTGATTTGTCAGCGGTCTGAATGCCGGCGGACCTAAAGAAGCAAGCGCGAGTGCGGCCTGTTCACCGGGCGACGATTGTTTGAATACTTCGAGGGCCGGACTCCAGCGAGTTCCTTCCCAACACCTGATTAGTTGCGTCTTGCGATCGTCGCCGAGCATTGCGACCAGCAACTCAATTGATCTCACGTCGCCTTGTTTTGCGGCGTTGCATGCGAGCGCAGCACGCTCGTTTGGGTCTGACGCACTTCCCTGGTTCTCGCGACGCGGAGCCGGGGCGGTTTGCGGAACAGGCTCCTGGACAACTGGAGGCTGTAAGGTTGCAAGTGATTGCGTGACAGCAGCACGCACGGTGGTTTGGAGCTCGACTGAGAAGAGCGACAGCGAAAACGCCGAGAGACAAAGCACGAAGACGGACGCAAACATCAACGTGCTCGCCAGCCCGCCACCATTGCGTGGATTACTTCTCATGATTCGCACGATCCTTTCTTCCAGAATCTGACCGTCAAAGATGCTCAACATGAAGGCCTGCGACGCGTACTGGCGGGAGACGTCCGCCGCCCATAGCAACGAGCGGGCATAAACCCTCGGCGCGAGAATGTGATTGGTTACGAGATCGTCACAGGCAAGCTCGCGTGTGCGATCGATCTGTTGCTTGATCAGAAATACCAGCGGGTGAAAAGCGGCCGGAAGCGCTACCAACTCACAGATCAAATTCGTCAGGAAGTCTCGGCGCGCGACGTGCGCAGTTTCGTGCCCTATCACCGAGAGCAATCTGGACTCGTCAGTTGTCGAACTAAATGCTTCGGGCAATACGATCAGCGGGTGCAACGTGCCGATCGTGTACGGCACATGCGCGAAGGCAGAGAGTGTGACCGGCGCTTCAGCGACGCCCAGGAGATCTCTGCATCGTTGTGCGGCGGCTTCGAGCTCGGGAGTAACACCAGCGCGAGAAGCCGAGCGGCGCAGTTTCTCTTTTCGACGCCAGAACCGCGCGAGTCTCAACGCACGTATTAAGATGACGACGCTATAAGCAAGTGCGAGCAACAGGACGCTGCGTGGCGTGGTAGTCACTGTGGCACGACCCTGAGTGCCGATATGATCAGCTGTCAGATTGGGCTCTGAGCTGTTCTGCTCGACAACTGTCGCCGGACTTGAAGGAGATGAGACGACCTGAAGACTTGAAACCCACTCAGGCACTACACGCGTAGCGGTCAACAGCGGCACGATGAGAGCGGCGACGAGCGCAATAATCCACAGCGTGTGTCGATAACGTGCCGGCCCGTTTCTTAATAACCACGACGCGAACGCCGCTATCACAAAGATCGCCGTCACCTGCCACGCAGAATTCAGTACAAAATTCAGGACGAGCTCGCTAATTCTTAGCATCGCGTTCTTCCTTCTCGATTAACTCATGAAGAGCTGCCAGCTTCTCAGGTGTCAGATGCTTCTCCTGCAAGAGATTCATCACGAGCCCTTCAGCGGAACCGCCGAAAAGCCGATCGATAAACTCACGCACGGCGTGTCCGGTGAATTTCGTTCGACTCACAGCGGGCGTGTAGATATAGGCTTTGTCTTTGAGCGCCCGCTTAACCTTCTGCTTGCGATGTAGAACCGTTAGCATGGTCTGAACGGTGGTGTAGGCCAGTTCCCGTTTTAGTTCACGCTGAACTGTTTGGACGGTGGCCGGCCCGGTTTCCCAGAGCACCTGCATGATCTCCAGCTCCAGGGGCGTCATTTGTTCACTCTTTTGGCGCGGCATTCCGGATTGTCTCCTAAGACTTTAGGTGGACAATACAGCAGAGCAGCGGGCGTGTCAACTAAAACTTTAGTTGTAGCCACGGATTATACGGATAAACACGGATAAGATTTCTTAACTGTGTTCATCCGTGTAATCTGTGGCTCAATCACTGCCGTAGCGGATTTCCATGTGGCGGATGCGATAGGCGGCGAGGATCAGCACCAGACTTGTAACCAGCAGCATGCTCGGGATCGCGATCCATGCGGGCGTTGGTTCGGCAACGACTGCGAATGGACCCTCCGCAACCGGCACAGGCACGAGCGAGTTGAGATAGTGAACCACACTGACCTTTTTCAGCAGTGGCGGGAGCAGGAAGTTGGCCCACTCCCACAGGTAAAGCACTACCGCAGGAATTATCGGGTTACGAACAAACAATCCGACCACGAGAAAGAACGCACCATAACCAAGACACCCAAGTATCGTGATGCCGGCGTAGGTGAGCAGTTGTCCGAGGCCGCGCCCTTCAGTGAAGTAACGCACGCTTTGCGCATAGAAGTGCGGGACGTAAAGCAACAGCATCGCCACCACAGTCGTCGCGGTGAAGAGAACAATCGTGGTCACCAGGCCGGAGATGTATTTGCCAACCACCAACACCTCACGGCGCACTGCGCTCAGAAAGTAATAATGCAAACTGCGGTCGATGATCTCACCGCGAAATAAATTCATGAAGATCCATGCGGAACCAAAAAACACGAGGGTGCGGAGAATCAGACCGTTGTAAATGATCGAGTAGTAAAACCCCATTTGATTGAAATCTCGCCACTCTTTTCCGGGTGGTGTAAAGAACGCGGCCACCACAAGCGGGAAAAGCGGTAAAAACGCCAGTAGATAAATCAGCAGCGAACGTCGACTGAGAAAGTTTTTTTCGAG
>JBKPPU010000365.1:0-34307 GCA_046733695.1 Acidobacteriota bacterium | reverse complement strand
ATCTCTAACGCCGATATCTGACAGGCTCACGGACTAAATCGATCTCATAGCAAAGAGATCGATTCCACGCCGGGCGGCCACGGAGGGCCGCCCCTACAGTACGTACTACGGGGCCTTTTCGGATCCGACTTCTGAGGGGGCACTGATGTTGCCGGCTTTATCCACCGCCTTGATGTAGTAGTAATAGGTCTTGCCAGGTTCAACTTTGTCGTCTTGATAAGTCGTGCGCGTCAGCAACGTCTGGTTCAGTTTGGTCCAATTCTGTTTCGGCAGATTCGGATCGGTAGAGCGATAAATGTTGTAACCCGCAATGTCCGTCTCCTTATTCGCCGCAAAGAAAATCGCAAGCCGCGCCGAATTCGGCTCGGGCGCTGCAATACTGGGCCGCTCCGGCGCCGCCGGTGCAAAGGTATCCACAGGTGAAACCTCGACCGCGTTCGAATTAAGACTCTCCACCTCCGCACCACCCGTTCCCAGCGAAACGGCACGAACAACATACCGATACTTGTTTCCGAACTGAAAAATCTTATCGGCAAACTCGGTGACGGTGATCGGCTTGGGATTGAGTGGCTGGATACCAGATTCAGTCTGCGACTCGTCAGTGCGGTAGACGTTATACCCAAGCAGATTCACCGGCGTCGAGTTGTCGATATTAGCTGCGGGCGGCTGCCACGAGATCGTGATCGAATCCTCGAGCACCGTTGCCGGCGATGAGACCGTGGGCGCTTTAGCGATACGCGCAGCAGGCTCAATGCTCAGAAAGTTTGAGAAAGCCGCTCGTTGACCAGAAGCGTTGACGTATCGAATCGCGTAACGCAGGCGTGTTGGCTGTCCGGCGAGTTCAAGAACATCCCGGTAGATAATGGTATCGCCGGCAGTTTGTATCTGCTCGTAAGTGACGGAGCCAACCAGTGTGGCTCGCGTTGCGAACTCGTCTTCGGTAAGAGCCAACGGCGCACCTGGTTTTTCGGCCAGCCGGTAGACGTCGATACGCCTGATACTCTGCACGCTGCTGTCCGGCGCATTTCGCTGCGGCGAAGGCCAACTGAGAATCACCTCGTTACCTTGTTGCGCGCCCGACAGAAACTCAGTGCGTTGCTGAACGCGCTCAACCGGCGGCAGAGGCGGCCGTCGCTTGCCGCAACCCGCGACACCGATCAAACAGAGAACTATCCACAGATTACACAGAAGAGTAATCGGTGAAACCTGTGGATGGGTTGGTCCACGTTTTGTCACAGAATGTATCGACTGAGGTCCTGATCCTTGACTGTTTCTGCGAGCATTCCTGAGACGTAGGCAGCGTCAATGCGCTGCTGCTTTGGCTCCAGATCCGGACCCTCGAAACTGATCTCCTCGAGCAGCTTCTCCATGATTGTCTGCAAACGCCGAGCGCCGATGTTTTCGGTTTGTTGATTGACCTGAGCAGCGTAGTTAGCAATCGAATCGATCGCATCCGACGTAAACTCAATCGACACGCCCTCGGTCTCCATCATCGCCTGGTACTGCTTGATCAACGCATTACGAGGTTCGGTAAGAATGCGTTTGAAATCTTCAATAGTGAGCGACTCAAGTTCGACGCGAATCGGAAAACGACCCTGCAGTTCGGGAATCAGATCAGAAGGTTTTGAAACGTGAAAAGCGCCGGCGGCGATGAAGAGAATGTGATCCGTGCGCACCATCCCGTAACGAGTGTTCACAGTCGTTCCCTCAACTATCGGAAGGATATCGCGCTGTACTCCTTCACGTGAGACGTCTGGGCCATGTCCTGATTCGCGTCCGGCAATCTTGTCGATCTCGTCGAGAAAGATAATTCCCGAATTCTCGACTCTCTCGATTGCGGCGCGTGCAACCTGGTCCATGTCGATTAGACGCTCTTCTTCTTCCTGCATCAAATACTCCATCGCCTCGTCGACGCGCATCTTTCGTCGCTTGGTGCGGCCCTGAAACAGGTTGCCCAACATGTCTTTCATGTTGATACCCATCTCTTCGACGCCTTGTGGACCAGCCAGCTCGATCACCGGAAAGTTTTTCTCTCGCACTTCGAGCTCAACCAGACGATTGTCGAGCTTGCCGCTGCGCAGTTGTGTGCGCAGCTTCTCGCGCGAACGTTGAAACTGCTCGTCGCGGGTTGTAGTGTCGAGCTCGGTTGATGGTTCTTCAGTCGTGTCTGAATCGAAGTCGTAAAAACTCGACGAGGAACGCGGTGGTGGCAGCAGTAAGTCGAGAATTCGCTCCTCGACATTCAGTTCCGCCTTTTCAGCAACCTCTTCGCTCTTATCCTGACGCGTCATCTCCACCGAGATTTCCGTGAGATCGCGAATCATGCTCTCGACGTCGCGACCGACATAACCGACTTCGGTAAACTTCGAAGCCTCGACCTTCATGAACGGCGAGTTTGACATGCGAGCCAGACGTCGCGCGATCTCAGTCTTACCGACGCCTGTCGAGCCGATCATGATGATGTTCTTCGGCATCACGTCGACCGCCATTTCGGGCGGCAGTTTCTGCCGTCGCACACGATTTCGTAAAGCAATTGCAACTGCTCGTTTCGCGTTGCGCTGGCCTACAACGTGTTTGTCGAGCTCAGTCACGATCTGGCGAGGCGACATCTCATCGAGTTGTGCCTCTTCGTCCACTTCACCAGCTAAATAAATAACCATTGCGTATTACAGCTTTCTCTTAAAGCTCCTCAACTATGATGTTTTGATTTGAATAAATGCAAATCTCTCCGGCGATGCGAAGCGATTCCACCGCGATGTCACGAGCGGAAAGATCCGTATGCTTGATCAACGCACGAGCTGCAGCCAGGGCGTACGATCCACCCGAGCCAATTGCCAGCACGCCTTCGTCAGGCGCGATCACGTCGCCATTACCGGATAACAGAAACGAAAATTTTTTATCAGCAACGACCAGGAGCGCCTCGAGATGACGCAACATCTTATCAGTGCGCCATTCTTTACTGAGCTCAATCGCGGCTCGCTCGAGATTACCGTGATACTGCTCCAGCTTGCTTTCGAATCGCGTTAACAGCGAGAAAGCGTCCCCGGTCGCGCCGGCAAAACCGGCAATGATCTGATCGTTATAAAGACGCCGCACCTTCCTGGCGCTGGCTTTCATGACGGTTTCACCCATCGTCACCTGCCCGTCTCCGGCAAGCGCCACACTGGCATCCTTCCTGACGAGCAGCACTGTAGTGCTACGAACCCGATTTGATTTTTTCTGCATGTTTCTTGTACCGAGACTATAGGAACTCGTTTCGAGTTAAGTCAAGGACGCCTTTTGGAGTGCGGCGATGCCGTTTGAATTGAGCGCCTCCCTGGAGTGCGGTGACTTGTCACCGCTTTGGTAAAACACTAAAGCGCCAACAAGTTGGCGCACTCCAAGGAGGCGCCCAAAATGGGTTATGATAGCGGGGCGATGATGCATAAACGACCACGCATCGGAATCACGATGCGCATTGAACAGACCACCGATCGGTTCTACCTGGGGCGTCACTACAGCGAGGCTGTCGAGGCTGCCGGCGGCGTTCCGGTGCACATCAGCTTGATTCCCACCGCTGATTACATCGACGCGGTAGTGGATGAGCTCGACGGCATTCTCCTGCCTGGCAGTGATTCTGATGTCGATCCGCTACGTTATGGTCAGCAGCCACATCC
The DNA here is from genome assembly GCA_046733695.1 of Acidobacteriota bacterium. Lineage (GTDB taxonomy): Bacteria > Acidobacteriota > Blastocatellia > Pyrinomonadales > Pyrinomonadaceae > PSRF01. The sequence continues at coordinate 30,651 of JBKPPU010000365.1, read as the reverse complement.
CGCGCTGGGAACGGTGCAAACGATCAAGGATGAGACGGATCTGCTTGTTATCAAAGCGGCTGAGAGGAAGGGAATTCCGCTATTCGCAATCTGTTTCGGAATGCAGATCGTGAATGTCTCTCGCGGCGGCTCATTGATTCAGGACATCGGTTCGCAAGTTCCCGACGCGATCAAGCATGAGCAGGGAGTGCCTCGTGATCGTCCGTCCCACCGGATCAAGATGCTGGAGACGAGCAAGCTGTCGGAGATTGCAGGTTCGGTTGATGCTCTAGTCAACAGCCATCATCATCAGGCTATCGAATCACTCGGCGCGGATCTGATCGCGACGGCATGGACCACGGACGGCATCATTGAGGCGTTGGAAGATCCGCGACCAGATCGGTTTATTGTTGCCGTACAATGGCATCCGGAGCTCGGCTGGGAGAAGGATCTTCTTTCTCAACGGTTGTTCCGAGTTTTCGTAGACGAAGCGGCTAACACGCGGCAAGCCGATCTCGCTTCAGTCTCCACACCTGCATGAATCCTTCGAATCTCGGTCTCGTGGATCGCGTCGCGATCGTGACCGGCGGGTCACGAGGCATCGGAAGAGCCGTTGTCTCTTTGCTGGCCTCGCTTGGCGCTCACGTAGTCGTCAATTATGTCAGGGACGGGGTTGCCGCAAACGAGGTTGTAAACCTGGCGCAAAGCCACAACGTAAAAGCTATTGCGATTCAGGCAGATGTTTCGAAGCTGAGTGACGCTGAACGATTACTTCAAGAAACAGTTGAGCATTTCTCGCGTATCGATTTCCTGATTTGTAATGCAGGAATCTGGGAAGGGGCGCTGGTTGAGTCGATTTCGGAGGAGTTGTGGAATAAGACTCTCGACATCAATCTAAAGGGAACATGGTCAGTATGCCGTGCGGCGGTGCCAGTCATGAAGGTGCAACGATTCGGCCGGATCGTCATCGTTAGTTCGACGGCGGGGCAGCGTGGCGAACCTAATTTTTCGAACTACGCTGCATCTAAGGGCGGTCAGATCTCCTTTGCAAAGTCGCTGGCGCCGGAGTTGGGGCCGTTTGGCATCACTGTTAATTGTGTGGCGCCAGGGTGGGTTGAAACGGAAATGACCACGGACGTGCTTGCAGATGCCGAGTCAATTATCAAAGGTATTCCTGTAGGCCGAGTTGCGACACCGGAGGACATTGCAGGAGCGATCGTGTTTTTATGCAGCCAGTGGGCAAACCACATCACGGGTGAGGTGCTGAACGTGAATGGAGGTTCGGTCCTGTGCGGCTAACTTGGATACAGTCAGGTACGGGAGAATTCAAGTATGACTTTAACTTTGGAACGCGAAGCAGCCGCTACTAAGAAACAAGTGCATCACGTCGAACTGGGACTTGAGAGATTACTTGAACAAGGTCATCCCGCACTTCGTGGCGCGCGCGTCGGGCTGATCTGCAACCAGGCATCCGTCGATCATTCCTATCGTCACGCAGCGGATCTGATCCACGAACACCCGGACATCCAACTCCGAGCCTTATTTGGCCCGCAACACGGAATTCGCGGCGACGTCCAGGACAACATGATCGAGACCGGTCACAGCATCGATCGCAAAACCGGTCTCCCAGTGCACTCGCTCTACAGCGAAACGCGCGAGCCAACCGACGCGATGCTCCAAGACATTGACGTCCTTCTCTTTGACATGCAGGACGTCGGCTGCCGCATCTACACGTTTGTTTACACACTCGCCAACTGCATGCGAGCAGCACGCAGGCTCGGCAAGAAAGTCGTTGTTTGCGACCGGCCGAATCCAATCAACGGTGTGAGCATGGCCGGGAATATCCTCGAACCTGAATACGTCTCGTTTGTAGGTCAGTTTCCACTGCCAACCCGTCACGGTATGACTTGCGGCGAGCTCGGGCGAATGTTTAATGAGCACTTTCAGATCGGCTGCGATTTGGAAGTGATTCCTATGCGTGGCTGGAAACGCGAGTATTGGCACGACGATACAGATGCACCGTGGGTGCTGCCTTCTCCTAACATGCCGACTCTCGACTCAGCAACAGTATTTCCGGGCACGGTGCACTTTGAAGGTACGCAGATTTCAGAGGGAAGAGGAACAACACGCCCCTTCGAGTTGATTGGTGCACCCTACATCGATCCTGATCAGTATGCCGACAAACTAAACGCGCTCGGAATGCCCGGCGTGTATTTCAGAAGCTGTGTATTCCAACCAACATTTCAAAAGCATGGCGGCGTAAGTTGCGGCGGAGTTCAGATTCACGTTCTGGACCGAAATTCATTTGAGCCGTGGCTCGCAGGCATCGCGATGGCCAAACTGGCGCACGATATGTACCCGAACGACTTTCGCTGGAAAGTGCCGCCGTATGAATACGTCTACGACAAGAATCCATTCGACGTGATCAGCGGTACCGCGAAGATCAGAGAGGCGTTTGAAAAGGGAACTGAGCTCGAAGCGATTAGAGAGTGGGTTGAGAAACCACTTAAAGAGTTTAAAGAACTACGCGAGGCGTTCCTTCTCTACTGACGGGAAGTTAACGTGAGATGTTAAAGGTCGGCTGGCCGACCGCTAACGTAAATCATGAAGGCAAAGAGGTCCGTAGAACTAAATCGAATTTCAAATCCGCGTCATCCGTGGCCCCCTTTGCGCGGGAATTCTTATTGATGTAAAACGTTAATCATTTACTCGGGTAATTGGAGGCATTCATTTGGTAAAAGCTGAACGCATGCAGGTCGATGAGACACCCGGCACTGCATGGCTAACTGGACTGGTAGCCTGGTTTATTCCGGGACTCGGCCACGTCCTTCTCAAAAGATGGTTTCGCGCAGTGCTGATGGGCGGCGCCGTGTGGGTTTGCTTTTTTGTCGGCCTCGCTATGGGCGGTCATCTATTCGATCTCACGAGCGACGGTTGGATTATTCTTCAAATCCCGCCGATGATTGCGAACCTCGGAGCGGGTGCTCTCTACATAGTTTCGTGGCTACTCAACTACGGCTTTGCTGATGATCCAGTTCGAGCCGCACGCGCCACCTACGAATATGGCAATACTTTTCTACTGATAGCTGGTCTCCTCAACTATCTAAACATGCTCGACGCGTTCGATATCGCCGCGGGGAGGAAACCTTGAGACACTTCCTCGTAATGGCCCTGTTCGCTGCTCTCGCTTCAATCATTTTTGGTGCGATGGCGAAAGACACAACGCGTGAGCGATTGATCTACGGACTTAAAGTATTTGCTGAGTTCATGGTGATTGGACTGGTGCTGAGCTGGATCCTATATTTCATCCCGTGACGCTGCAGAGATGGCTGTATTTGAAACTGAGGCTCTGATCCTTCGCAGTTACAATCTGGCAGAGGCTGATAAGATTGTCGTCTGTTTGAGCCGTTCCGCAGGATTAATAAGAGGAGTCGCCAAGGGTTGTCGAAAACTGAAGAATCGTTTTGGCGCCGCACTCGAGCCTTTCACGCTCGTCAATCTCACCTACTACGAAAAAGAGAATCAGGAACTCGTCTCGTTCAGGCAGGTCGAGATCTTAAAGTCACGCTTTAACCTTTCGTCGAATGCCGCGATCCTCACGGGTTTCTCATACATGGGTGACCTGCTGATCGATTTTTCACCACCACACCAGGCGCATGACAATCTTTTTCGAATGGCGATCGCGTGTTTCGAAGCAGCATCGGAAACGCCGGACGATCTGGATGCCGTACTTCGTTACTTTGAAGTGTGGTTGCTGAAGCTGGAGGGGTTTCTTCCGGACCTGCACACATGTGCAAACTGTCAAAGAGCTTTAGGTGAAGACGAAACAGCGTACCTCGGCTCGGATTTGTCGTTGCATTGTTCGCCGTGTAGTAATGGAAGAGGCCGGGTCGTATCGAAACGTCTTCACGGACTGTTGCGGACTGTGGAGAAGCTTTCGCCGGCGAAGTTTGCTGAAGGGGCGAGGGCGACGTCGAAGGAAACAAGGCGCGAGATGGCGGAGCTGACGTTTCAGATTATCGGGCGCGTGCTTGAACGCATGCCGCGCATCCGTCCGGCGAGCTGATAGACAGGATGAGCAGGATGTCTCAGGATTTACATGTCAATCATGAAACATCTTGTTAATCCTGTCCTAAGGCTTTACCTGAAGAAAACCGGAATTGTTCACAAAAATCTTTAACTTCAAGAACTTTCTTATCCCCCGATACATCATCGGGGCAATGGCGCCTTACATCCTCATCTCGCTGTTACTGCTCACAGCGATCCTGTTAGCACAACAAGCGACGCGTCTCGCTGAAGTCGTAATCTATGCTGATCTGCCGTTCTCATTCCTTGTATCACTTGCAGCCGCGCTGTTACCGGGCGTCCTCATCTTCTCGATCCCACTCGCGACCCTGGCCGGAATAATCATCGGCTTCTCACGCATGGGAAGTGATAGTGAAATCGTCGCGATGCGTGCTGCAGGCATTGGCTCATGGACCATGATCTGGCCCGCGCTACTCATCGGGCTCTTATTCACCGGCGCTACAACCTACCTGCATCTGAAAGAAGCGCCTGAAGCGGCCCGGGATCTCGAACGCATCGCAGTTGAAGGAGCGCTTGCGAAACTCGAGTCACCAGTCGAGCCACGAACCTTCAGCACATTACCTCGATTCGTGATCTACGTTCGTGACGGTAACAAAGAACAGGGAACGTGGGGACGAGTCTTCATCTTCGAACAACGCACCGGTAACGCCACGAAAGTTTACACCGCCCGTTCCGGACGTATCGACGCCGCCGGCGACCAGTCTGAGCTGGTCCTTACTGACGTGCTTTCGACTGAATTTCCCGGCGCTGCTGCTAATGACGGAGAAACTAAACAAGCTGGGGCAACTAATATACTCAGCGGCAACAATTCGCAGGAATCCTATGTCGTGGATCGCTCCGACCAGCTACGATTTTCGATCAATACCGGGCGTGCCGAACTCGTCGATCGCATAAATCAGCGTGACACGAATGCTGACGCGATGGAGTGGAGTGAGCTACATGAAAGAGTCGACTCCGGATCACCAGACGAAAAAAAGGAAGCATTAAGGATTCTCAACCGCAGAACTGCCTTGTCGCTGGCCCCTTTAGTTTTTTCGCTCCTGGGCGCAACGCTTGGATTGCGAATACGACGGGGGGGTCGAGGCGTTGGTGTGTTGCTGACGCTGATCGTCGTCATCGTTTATTACCTATTGTCGCTAATGGGCGAATCGATGGCGCGTGCGGGGACAGTCGCGCCTAACCTTGGACCATGGCTGGCAACGATCTTTGTCCTCGGCTTGACCATTCTGCTTTTGTTCGTCAATCGAGTGCCAGTTGTCTCTTCGCTGCCGATCTTGTCGCGACGCACCAAAAACACTACGGCCGTAGCGCGAACAAACCAGACCAAACATCGCGGCTTGTTGGGTTTCGGCTTTCCGAGTCTGATGGACGCCACGCTGTTTCGGTCACTCGTTGTGAGCTTTGTCGTGTGCTTTGCGGCACTGGTCGCCATCTTCAACATCTTCACGTTGTTTGAACTCTGGCGCTTCATTGCCGCGAGTCACGCGGGTACAGGTCTGGTCGCGCGGTATCTGTTGTTCCTGATGCCGTTCATCACTGTCGAGCTCTTTCCTGCGACGATGCTGATCTCGGTATTGGTTACTTACGCGCTGCTTGCGAGGAGACACGAAGCGATCGCGTGGTGGGCGTCGGGTCAAAGTGTATATCGTTTGATGTTGCCGGGCTTTTGCTTTGCGATCGCGATGGCGTTCGGTTCGTGGCTGGTCCAGGAATATGTAATGCCGGGCGCAAATCTCAAACAGGATGGACTGCGCGCACGCATTCGTGGAGACAAAGCACGCGCGACGACGCCCACTGGCCGCCAGTGGCTTGCGTCTACAGAAAAGGGCCGCTTCTACTCATATGAATATAGTGAAGACGGCCGGCTGATCGAACCAACTGTTTACGAGCTTGATGAAGACGCAGTTCATCTTTCCCAGGTCATCAGTGGAAAGAGCGGCGTGTGGTTGGACTCGAGTCATGTGAGGTTCACCGACGTCGAAACGCTTGAATTGAAAGGAATGGGTGTTGAGCGTAAAACTGACGCGGAAATAACCTTCGCAGGCGTTGAGTCACCGGCAGTCTTCAAACCGACGACGGATAGGCCCTCACAACTCAGTGCGAAAGACTTGCGCGGGTATCTTGATGCCGCGAAACAGCGCGGCGTCGACGTATCGTCACTTGCAGTTGCGTTACAGAGAAAGTATGCGGGTCCATTCGGTATCGTGATAATGGCCCTGATAGGGATGCCGCTCGCGGTTTCGTTCGGGCGAAAGGGAACTGTGATCGCCCTCTGCGCGGCTGTAGTAGTCGGAGTTGCCTATTGGGCACTCGGCGGGGGATTTCAGCAACTCGGAAATCACGGACTGCTTAGACCCTCCGTCGCGGGCTGGTCTCCTCTCGTCATCTTCACCGCCGCCGGCACCTACTTCCTGTCGCGAGTCCGTACTTAGCCACAAAAAGGCACAAAAAGCACATAAAAGAAGATTTTCTCTTATGTGCTTTGTGTGCCTTTTTGTGGCTAAAAATTCTTGTGGCTAGGTTCCGGTTTCCCAGCTCGAGATGTACTCGAGTTGTTCGGCGGTCAACGTATCGATTGAAATGCCGAGCGCGCGAAGTTTCAGACTCGCAATCTCCGTATCGACTTCCGCCGGTAACAGGTGAACGCCCGGAGCCAACGTACCTTTCTTCTTAACGAGGTACTCCACCGACAGCGCCTGGTTCGCAAAGCTCATGTCCATCACGCTCGCGGGATGTCCTTCGGCGGCCGCGAGATTGATCAGACGTCCTTCACCCAGCACGATGATCCTGCGACCGCTGGACTGGACTTTGTACTCCTCGACAAACGGACGAACCGTTGCCGGCTCGCCCGCCATCTCTCGCAATGCAACCAGGTTCAGTTCGAGATCGAAGTGACCGCTGTTGCAAACGATCGCGCCGTCTTTCATTCTTGAAAAATGCTCGCCATCGATCACGTGACGATTGCCGGTGACAGTCACAAAGATGTCGCCAATCGACGACGCTTCACCCATCGGCATCACGCGAAATCCGTCCATCACTGCTTCGACGGCTTTGATCGGATCGACTTCCGTCACCACCACATTCGCGCCCATGCCACGGGCACGCGATGCGACGCCCTTGCCGCACCAGCCATAACCAACTACTACTATCGTGCGTCCGGCAAGCAGGATGTTTGTCGCGCGAATGATACCGTCGAGCGTTGATTGACCCGTGCCGTAACGATTATCGAAGAAGTGCTTAGTCTGCGCGTTGTTGACTGCGATCGAAGGGAAGGGCAGCACGCCTGCAGTTTCCATCGCGTGGAGGCGTTGAATGCCCGTGGTTGTTTCTTCAGTTGAACCGATGATTTCTTTGATCTGACCCGCGCGTTCCTTGAGCAGAGTTGCGACCACGTCCGAGCCGTCGTCGATGATGATATCGGGATGCGAATCGAGCGCGGTCCTAACGTGACGATTGTAGGTGTCTGTTGATTCGCCTTTGATTGCGTACACCGGGATGCCCCAATCAGCAACGAGCGATGCCGCTACGTCGTCCTGAGTTGAAAGCGGATTCGACGCGATCAAAACAGCTTCTGCGCCGCCCGCCTGAAGAGCGCGAGCGAGGTTTGCAGTTTCCGTAGTGATATGAGCGCAGGCTACGAGCTTGACGCCGGTCAGCGGTTTCTCTTCGGCAAATCTTTCGCGGATGAGACGAAGAACAGGCATTTCACGTTCAGCCCATTCAATTCGCTGCTTGCCATGTCCCGACAAGCTAATGTCTTTCACGTCGTATTCGACGGACGGTGCAGAACTCATGTTGGTTATTTAATCCTTTACTTGAATTATGAATGCCTCAGTCACTCTAAACTCCGGCGCCTGCTCGCAACGCTTCGGCTTTGTCAGTCTTTTCCCAGCTGAAGCCTTCCTCGTTGCGCCCGAAATGGCCGTAGGCAGCGGTAGCCCGGTAAATCGGCCGGCGCAGGTTGAGCGATTCGATAATGCCTCGCGGAGTCAGTTCGAAATTGCTTCGAACGAGCTTTGAAATGGCAGCGTCGCTGATCCGGCCCGTACCAAACGAATCGATCGAGACCGAAACCGGCTCGGCGACTCCGATGGCGTAAGCCAGTTGGACCTGACAACGATCTGCGAGTCCGGCAGCGACGACGTTCTTTGCAACGTAACGCGCCATGTAAGCAGCAGAACGATCGACCTTCGTCGGATCTTTTCCTGAGAACGCGCCGCCGCCGTGGGGCGCGTAGCCGCCGTAAGTGTCGACGATGATTTTGCGGCCGGTAACGCCCGCGTCTCCCTGCGGGCCACCGGTAACAAATCGGCCCGTTGGGTTAATGTGATACTTCGTGTCGCTATCGAGCAGTTCAGGCGAGACCGTGTGCTTGATTACTTTCTCCTGGATTTCAGCACGCAATTGTTCGTTAGTGACATTCGGATCGTGCTGCGAGGAGACAACAACGGCTTCGACGCGGAATGGACGTCCATCTCGATACTCCACCGTAACCTGCGACTTACCGTCCGGACGGAGGTAAGGCAGTTCACCTGATTTGCGAACTTCGGAAAGACGGCGCGCGAGCAGGTGAGCCAACTGGATTGGCAGCGGCATCAACTCGGGAGTTTCGTTACAGGCAAAACCAAACATCAATCCCTGATCGCCGGCGCCACCGGTATCTACACCCATTGCGATGTCAGGCGACTGTCTGTCGAGTGCGGACAGAACGGCGCAGGTGTCGCAATCGAAGCCATACTTGGCTCGGGTATAACCGATCTCACGAATCGCCTCGCGCGCGACTCTGGAGTAGTCGATCACGGCGTCGGTTGTGATCTCACCGGCGACGACCACCAATCCGGTGGTGACGAGAGTTTCACAAGCTACGCGTGCGGTTGGATCGACACTCAGTGCGGCGTCAAGTACTGCATCAGAGATTTGATCGGAGATTTTGTCTGGATGGCCTTCAGTGACGGACTCAGAGGTAAACAGGTAACCGGATTCGCTAATCAAAACAGCTCCTTTATGTGTACAGACTCGAATTCAGTGCAGAAAAAGACCGCGTAGATTAGCAGTCTGCGTTTCCCAGTGTCAAGGCGACCCGCCCGGCAGAACTCAGGAAAACACCGCAAATTGAACGAGTTTTCCACTAATTGCCTGCTAATCCTAGGGGGGCACTAGCGTTGTTGTTCGAACATTGCTTGGGTCCCGGAGGGACCAAATGTTTATAGTTACCGGCCCGCCCTGGAACTGCGCTCCAGCGGAGCGCAATGTATCCGTACAGCGGCGACATCCGGCTCCGCTGGAGCCGTAATCAACTGTGGGAGAGTGGCTATAAACATTTGGTCCCTCCGGGACCCACGTTGTTTTATTGACCTATTAGAACTACTTCCCCCAAATCACAAAATTTTTTGTTACATATTGCCTGCGCAAGCATCTAATACGGAAACTAAGTAGCGCCGCACACAGAGAAAACCACAAGCCTCTCTCCCATAGGTTCGAGGACACTCTGCAGACTTCCAGGTTCAACTGAGGTCCACGGCTGCAATTTGTTTATGTCGCACTCACACTCATCCCCTCTTGAAGTAACTCAAGCACTGCTGAGCTGTGCCCGTTCCGTCGGTTTTCAGTTTGGTGAAGATACGGCGCTAGTCGCTGTCCAGCACATGCTTCAACAAACCGTGGATCTGTTTCAAACGGCGGGCGCGATGGGACTCAACTCGGGAAACATTTTCGCGCTCGGAAAAGTCTATTCAAACAGTGCCGTGGTCATTGAGAAGTTGCGGGCGATGGGAGTAACGGTGCTCGACTCGGTGATGCCGCCGCCCGGTGAATTCCATCACTCTTTTGACGAGGATACGAATCGATTGTGGCAACTCGCGACGGAGCAACTCGCCCGGCGCCGTATCAAGCGCGTGCTGGTTCTGGATGATGGAGGCGTTTGCATTACGAGCGTTCCGACCGAAGTCCTGCAACGCTATTCCTTATGCGGTGTCGAACAGACTTCGCGGGGAATCTTCCTGTTTGAAGAGAAGTCACCACCGTTTGCTGTGATGTCATGGGCCAGAGCGGCCGTTAAGTTGGAAATCGGTGGACCAGTTTTCTCGCAATGCTTCATTGACAGAATGAATACAGAATTCCGGAGTGGCCAAAGGCTGCAAGGAGAACAAGTCGGCGTAATCGGCATGGGAAGCATTGGCCGAGCGATCGCAAATCTCGCCGTAAGACAGGGAAACGAAGTCTTTTACTGCGACCCTAATGCGGAACTGCCTTCTGCTCTTTCCCACTGTGTCACGCGAGTGGATTCCATCGACGATCTGATGCTTCGTTGTAATTACGTTATGGGGTGTTCGGGGCGCGATCCCTTCAAAGACAAATGGCCACTCAAACACAAACCCGGCATAAACCTTATCAGTGCTTCCAGTGGCGACCAGGAGTTTGGTCCAATCATAAAACATCTAAAACAGAAACCACATTTCAAGGTAGCGCCTGATAGCTGGGACATCATTTCCGAAGATGGACCATCAGGACCAATCCGTATTGCTTACCTGGGGTATCCCTATACCTTTGTGTCTCGAGGCATCGAAGCCGCTTCAACCGAGATCGTACAGTTCGACACCGGCGGGCTGCTGGCAGCACTGGTACAGGCACGTCTCTTTCTAGACGAATGTGAAACAGGCCGCGAGCAAAATACTGGCATCCATCGTTTATCGCCGCACGCGCAACGCTTTGTATTGAAGACATGGGTTAGGGCGATGAAAGATCGAACGATCGATCTCGAGGAACTACTGGTAACTAATCCCGATATGCTCGGCGCTGCGCAGCATGATGATTGGTTTATCGAAAACACTGAGCCCCGTCCGAATAAGGACTACACAGCAGTAAAGGTCACTGAGGAACTGATGGACCAATTCGTTCGCGAAAGTCGTGCAGTCAAGGCGCGAGGTCAAGCCTGAAGCGGACTTCAGTACCCTGGGAGATTGCCGAATCGATTTCGATTGTCCCGCCCGCAGCATGTGCTCGTTCCTGCATACTAACGAGACCTAGAGTCGCAGCACGCGGTGCGCGTTTTCGCAGACTCTCCGGATCGAATCCCACGCCGTCATCCTTTATCGACAACAACAAAACTCTCTCGTCTTTCACTAGCTGCAGTGACACCTGAGACGCTTGGGCGTGGCGGACGATGTTCGTCAGCGCCTCTTGCGCAATGCGGAAGCACGCCGTTTCAACCTCGCGTGAGAAACGTTCATTGTGATTCGCCATTTCGATAATAACGTCGACTTCCAAACCGGTACGCTTGGTATAACGATCAACATACCAGCATAAAGCGGTTGCCAGTCCGAAATCGTCGAGCACTGGTGGACGCAGATCCACGGAAAGATCGCGTACCAGTCGGAGTGCTTCATCAACCGCATCGAGATTGTCTTTCACGTAGGGACTGATTTCCGAGACCTGTCGAACCTGCGGTACGGTGTGAAGATTCATCTTGATCGCGGTCAGAATTTGTCCGATCTGATCGTGCAACTCGCGCGAGATGCGGCGTCGTTCATCCTCCTGCGCTTCGATTAACTGGCGCGAAAACATTTGCAGTGCGTCCTGGGCAAGTTTGCGTTCAGTGATATCACGGGCGATGCCTTGAACTCCGATCATTACCCCGTTCTCATAGATCGCGCGGCTACGAACTTCAACGGGTACGCGGCGGCCGTCCTTTGCTATTACATCGACTTCGAATGAAGTTTCACCCTGTTCGGCCAGCTTTGCATAGAAAGTCTTACGCCGGAATCGGAGATCGTCTGCTGCAACGAATTCAAAAAAGTTATGCCCGACGATTTCGTCTCGCTTGTATCCTGACAGTGTCTCGGCAGCGTGGTTTACGCGGATGTAATTGCCCTCGAGGTCGTGAACGTAAATGGCATCTCTCGCGTTTTCAAACAACTCACGATAACGCTCTTCACTCTCGCGTAGCGCGATTTCAGCGCGCTTTCGTTCAGCAATTCGCTCCTCGAGTTCAGCAACATAATGCTGGCTTTGTTCGAACAACCGCGCATTTTGAATCGCACTCGATGCGCGTAGCGCCAGGGTCTCAGCCAGGCGTACATGCTCCGGCTGAAAGAAGGAGGGTTCGGCCTTATCCACTGAATAGAGACCGATGACTTTGCCGGCGGCCACTAGCGGCACTCCGATCCAATTGCGAACGTGACCGGCGCCGCTGACCCATTGCCATCCGGGATCCCTGTGAGTATCCGCCACGACCACACTCTTTTTAGTCGAATAGATGCGCTGCAAAATCGGATTGGTGTTGAGATCCAACGCAATGAAACGAGATGCCTCACCGCCCTCGAATGTTTCATAACGTCTGAATGCGGTGACGATAAATTGCGAGTTCCCCTCCAGCAACATCACATTTGCACTGTCGTAAGGAATCAGTTGACCCAGGAAGTCGAGCAGCGTTTCGGCAACTCTTTCGAGACTAAGATCCTCGGTCAACGCGATATTGGCATCGCGCAGGATCTCGGCGTCCACGGCCAGTTCCGTTGTCTTGGCGTTCATGAGTGTGTATGGGAGGAAGATGGATTTTAGCATTTGTATCCGCAGATTACACAGATTGATTTAGAATCTGTGTAATCTGCGGATAACAAATTCCAAATGACCCCCATCTCCGCCACGCCACAGCCTGAACCGACACCACCGGCACAGGGTGGTCAATCGCCGTCGCTGTGGCTTTATCTTGTGCTGTTGATGGTCTCGGCCGGCTTTGTCGTTGCTGCATTTAGACTGAACCAGGGACCGGACTGGGCGGGGCTCCTGCTTAATCTCGCGTCAGACCTGATCGTCACTGTAATCATTCTGGTTGTAATCGATCGACGTTTGCGTACGCAGGAGCTGGCAACACTGAAGCGTTTGCCGTTCATTACCTCGCGCAGATTCGTGTGGCTTCTTTCACCCACGCGGCGGCTGGGGCAACGCTACGCTCTGAATCTGCTGGTTGCGCTCGAGCCGCTCATTGCCGGCAAGATCGAATTGCAGGGATTTCCTGCGCTTGAAGAAAAGGTCCGCAAGGGATTTGTGCTTCGTGCCGGACCAGGCGAAGGCAAAACAACCTGGACGCAGTTTGCTGCTGCGAACCTCAGTCGAAAGTACATCAGTTACAACTCGGAAGGACGCGTTCCAATTCTGTTTTCTCTGGTGCGTTGGTTACCCGATCGTTCGCTTCACGATGCACTTCACGAGTCGTTTGGTTCTTACGCGTCTTGCGGGCGTTGGCTCTTCAATCGACTACTGCAATCAGGAAACGTCGTGGTGTTGCTTGATGGTTACGACAAACTGTGGAAGCGCGATGCAGATTTTATGAATCAGCTCAAGCGGTTGCGTGCGGAGTTTCCGGGAGTAGCGTGGACGGTAATCTCGCGCGCTGACAAACCAATACCCGCCGACCTCGGTGAATCGGAACGCCTGGCGCCGCCTACTGCCGAGGAACTACAAGTCATTCGCCGCAGGTTGAAAACGTCAACATAAGGACGATTACATGAACGTCTCAACGTCAATAAGATCACTACTACTTGTCATTCTCGCGATCATAGCCACAACTTCGACCGTGTATTTGCAGACTCCCGAACGTGCTTCCAGCACGCGAATGGCGGGTTCGCTCGTCGAAGAGTTTTCTTTTGTGATTAAAGACTTTCGGATGGACCATCAGGGCCAGGCGAATAATCTCAACCTAACGATCTCGTATCGCTATGCCGCTAACATCACCAGGGCTGATTATCCTGACTTCCGCTGGCTGGCTAAAGACGCCGAGACGTTTCTTACCAGCTATCCAAATGAAGACGACTACTGGGAAATTGTAAACAAGCAAATCACCGCACTGCTTTTGAAGAAGTATGCGAGTATCGTTGCCGTTACGTGTGAAATCAAAGTAGATCCCACGAACGTCGTCCCATACACACGCTCGAGCCGCGTCACTCGTGAGCGTTCACTTGCCGCATCAAACCGGAAGAATTAAATGATTCGGGTTACGCAGCGCCAAAGGCGCGGAATATGATAGCCAGGGCAAGCGCGAAGCGCGACGCCCTGGTAACGAAAACAAAAGTCTGCGTTCAGCCCTGAAGGGCGTAATAGTCACTCCGGAATCCCGCCCACGGCAGTGGGCGGATCGTTCAAGTCCTGTCTAATAAAAATCTTCTAATCTGTTTGAATCCCGCCAACGGAAGTTGGCGGATCGTTCAAGTCCACACTATTCATGGAACAGGATGAACAGTAAGAACCTGAAGCATCCGCCCACTGCCGTGGGCGGGATTTCGCACTATTTGTGCAAAGCGATGCAGAACTAGGTTACTTAATCGCGACGACAGTACAGGACGCCAGCGTCAACGAGCATTTCGGATTAAAGTCGTCTACTTTCACGCTGGCAGAGACGGACCACACATTCCACACGGCAGGATTCGCAAAAGGTGTTTGCTGAATCGCCTCTTCACCATATTTGATCGACGATCGGCCCAGGCCAGTTAGTATACAGGACCAAAAGTTGTAGAATGCAACCCATCATGAAGCGATTGTTTAAGAAATACCAGGATTTACAATCTCAAAGAAATCTACGTGCTCTTGCCCGTTGGGAACTGATAAGAGCAAAAGGCAGGGACCGATTTGTTTTGCGTACGACCTTGACGTTCAGCCTGATTATGATTCCGACCAGGGATTTCATTGACTACCTTGTTGACGGGAGAATGCAGCCCTGGTCCGAAAAGTTTTGGATCGATGCCGGAGTCTACTTCATAACAGGAGTCGCCATGGGGTACGGTAGCTGGCAAACCATGGAAGGTAAATATCGGGATGCACTCCGTGAACGTCGGATAGCCGCCGCCCAACTCAATCCGCCGCGTCCGTTCGAGCCGTGAATAGCGCCCCTGGCGAGCCATCGGGCTTCCTCATGTCTTTGACTCTTTCCTCTTTTAGGAGAGCCTCGCCATGTCTGAGATCCAAACTCACCCACTGCTCGAATCAGAGTTTCAAGCTGAGACAGATCGTCTGACGGGAACTGTTTTACGGGAAGGGAATTTAGTAACGTTTCTGCCCAGCGGTAGCCAGTCGTATGCAAAGCGCTGGGAGTTAATTGAGGGCGCGCGACACAGTCTCGATCTCGCCACTTTTTCCATTATCAACGACGGTACGAGTCAGCGCCTGCGAGACCTGCTCGCGAAAAAGGTCAAAGAAGGCGTGGTGGTCCGACTGATCGTTGATGATCTGGCGGTGTACAGCGCGATGAGCGCCGGGATCCTGAGTGAGATGGCGAAAGCAGGTGTCGCCGTGATTCGTTATCACAAAGTCTTTCGCGACTGGCTGCCCGACCTGCGTAAAGGCAGTCCGCTTTCTCAACTCGTCGAGGGCTTCCGATACAAGATCAAACGCCGCTTTCATGAAAAGTTCACGCTCGTCGATGGAAGGGAACTGATACTGGGGGGAATTAACTGGGGCGATAAGTATGCGTTCGGCGGAATCCGTCCCGACGCATGGCGCGACACCGACATCTATCTTTCTGGTCCTGCGGTTGCCGATGTTCAGCGTCAGTTCATCCGGAGCTTCTTTCTGTACGACGCGATGGAAAAGGAGTATGAGGCTCGACAACAACCCGGCTTCGATCGTGTGGCCCATTACGAGATTGCACGAGTACAAGCAGAAACCGTGATCGACGCGAAACCGTCTGCTTACTTTCCGGTGTTGTCGCCGACAGGAAGTGAGCGGGTGCGATATGTTCCTCACAAGCCGTACGACGAAGAACGTCTGCGCATGACGGAGGCGTGCTTGTTGATGTTTCAGAAAGCACAGAAATACATCTACTGGGGATGTCATGCGATTCGGCCGCCGCGGATTATCGCAGAGTCGCTGGCCCAGGCTGTGCAGCGCGGTGTCGAAGTGCGGTTAATTACAAACTCGAAGGAATCGTCGAGAGGTCTGCTGCTGCACGGCTTCTTTGGATTTTTGTATCGTGAGTGTGCGAATCATTTTCACTGGTTGCTCGGACACGGCATACGAGTGTTTGAGTGGCAGAAGCCCGGCGCATTTCATTCGAAGAACCTCGTCATCGACGATGTCGTCGCCGCGATCGGCTCTTACAACGTCGCAAACGGCTCGACGTTTCATCATACGGAAAGCTCGCTGATTGTCTACGGCGGTGACATGCCGGCAGCTGTGCGACAACAATTCGAGATCGACTTCAAAGACTGTCGCGAAGTGCAACTCTCCGAAACCGAAGTCCCACCGCGCAGACACGACCCATTCCTCCGTCTCCTCGATCGCCGCAACCTGCTGATCGATCGTTCGCTGCTCACCGACGCCGTCCGACAAGACCTCGACGCCGGACGCATCAAGCCTCGGTAACCAGACGTCATTCTTGGACGGCCTGTTGCGCAGCGATGAGTTTCGTTAAGCTCGGTGCGTTGCTAAGTCATCGAATTTGCTGGGTGGTCAATTTAAATCATGCGAACGATGTCAGGTAAAGAGCAGGTGATTGAACTGGGCTTTGTAGAAGTTGAGAAACTAAATCAAGGTTGGATTCAAAGATGAAAGAAATCATCAGGCATCCACTGAACGCACCGGGCAAGTATTACGTTGACTGTGATATCTGCCTTCACCACCACTGTTGTGTTGAAACCGCACCGAACAATTTCAGGATGGACGACCTCATTTCTTACGTCTTTAAGCAGCCTGGCACTCCGGAGGAAGATGCACAGTGCCGGCAGGCACTAGAAGAATGTCCAACAGCCGCCATCCATGATAATGGCGAGGGTTAACTTTTTGGAATAGGCAGCACTTGCCGAGCGTGATAAACTCAAGGCGCTTCCAGAGAGAATTCCTCCCAAAACCAATCTATGTTCGGCATGGATTAACCGCAGGAGACATATCATGCGAAGACGGATTCTCGGGATAGTTGTATTGGTCCTATCTCTGATAGTTCTATCGGCTCCAACTACAAACACACAGTCCACGACATGTTGTCAGGCGTGCTTGCAGCGGTTCCAGCAATGCGATGGTTCAACTATAGTTTGCTGCAAGCTATACAATTCGTGCATCGCGCAGTGTCCCAATAGCTGCCCGAGTTGTCCCGACGAATAACCATCGGCGGGAAGTCGCACCTTCATTTGTGTTTTTGTGGCCTTTTGGTGGCTGATAGCACCTGATCAGACCTGTCATCAGTGACAGTATCAGCTGTAATTCCTAACGCTTACTCGCCACCCGGATCTTCTAATCCGAGCATGCTAGTCCGCTTATGACTTCGTTCAGTTGTGCAGACTTTTAAGGTATATACCAAAATGGCGACGGAAATCAGGATCTTCAGCAGTACGAAGAATCCCTGCACAAAAATCGCCTCCGTGTCGGCGAGGTCCCACTGTCTAACTCCTAAACATTCGCTAATCATTTGATCCTTTAGACCCCCCGACTTTACACATGTTCCCAATCGCTGGTTAGCAACCGCCGATCACTGATCTCCGTCGTCGCAGTTGGCGGGCAGGCGATGACCAAACGACAAGACGTAGCCATGCAGATCGCGAACGCTGTAGTCGCGAATGCCGTACTCGCGATCGCCTAATGGTTGAACGATCTCGACGCCGTTATTTCGATGAAACTCATGGAACGCGTCTGCGTCGTTAATCACAAAGTAGAGGTAACAACCTTTGGATGACGGCTCGCCGCTCTCAAGGAAAATCTGCACATGGCCCAGATTGACGCCGGCCATTGTCGGCGGCTTGCCCCACTTAAACGCCAGCCAGAAGCCGAGCTTGTTTGTATAAAAATCGATAGCGGTCTCGAGGTCGCCTACGACGACACCCGTATGGTGCTGCTCACATTCGATGTTAGGCATTGGGATGGTGGACATGACGTACATCGTACGCCCGGGTGGACTCACGAACAATAAAGAATCCGCGAGCGATCTACGTTTTGACGCTAACGGGTCAAACGAAAATTCAATCGGACAGAAATTTCTTTGATCTCGCGTATTTCCAATCGCAATTGACGCAATAACCTGCTGCTACAGATTCATTGTCAAATAGAACGCAAACGAATCACCAGCTTTACACAAGGTGGTTAGGGAAGCAGCGGCCAGCTCGTCCCTTCACGACATTCTTGTGGGTGGAGGGACGGAGAGCCTCCTGTGCCTACGATCTGCGACGATACAACCCTAATGCTGCCGGGGCAGACACGCTGACCGAAAGGTGGCTGCGCGGCGAGCGGAGGAGCTGCGGCTCCGATGCTACGACCCGTCATTTCAAAGTGACGGCTACACATCGACGCCGCCTGCTCAGTCGTGGTTCCGGCCGCTACGCAGATCGGATCGGTAATGACGCCACGCTGCGTCCATTCCGTGAGACTCGCGAGTCCGCCCTCGGCACATGGATCCGGACCCTGACGGAACGGGCCCGGATCCGTACCCGGACCCACCGGAGTTGTATCGACGCGAGCGTTGAACCTCGTCTCCACTTGCAATCCGCATTCGACCTTGGTCGGATGCGTGGGATGTGGCGGCGCGCACGCGGCGAGTAAGAGTGTTATGGTGAAAATAATGGTCCAGCGGCGCATACATCGTTCTCCTTTCATCAGAGATTCTTAAATGGCTCGGGCAGCGGCAGTTCTTTCTGCTTTGGCGCGGGCACCTTCGTCGATTCGAGACGTTCGCGTTGCAATTGCGCTGTGTCAATAATCGAGATCAGGGCCGATCTCTGCGCAGCCTCCCGTGAAGCTGTATCTTCAATTCGATCGACGATCTGGAATGTGGCCAGGTTCTGGAGAATCCTGAACGTCGGATCCCATGGTCCAATCGGGACAACGCTGCCGTCTGGCCTGATGATGAAGCCACAGCCGTCAACAGGCACACTTCCCAATAGCTGCGAAACCTCCACACCCCTAAGCCATGCGAACGGATCGTGTCCTCTGCGATAGACAAACCGCAACTCGCACATTTCTGCCGCTTCATCGATCATTAGAACCTCAAGTCTGTAATACGATGAGAACGGGTTTCCTACGTCTCCACTTTCGACGACATCACCCACCGTAAAATGATCTCGTCGTGGGGACGGAGCCGGAACCAGGTAGGAATATCCTCTTTCGAAGTAGTGAATGAGAACTACTGGCGTACCAATCGCATGGTCCCATCGTTCCGGAACGCGGAACTCAACGAGCCAACGGCGATCAGGGAACTCCGGATCAGGGATGTCCGCGGCAAGTGCCCCGGTGAGGTTGTGCCTGTGCAACGGACGCAGTCTGATCGTCGTATCGATGTTCGTCGAGCGCGTCCGCCACACACGCGTCTCATCCAGCCAATCTCTCGACCTCATGTTCGCTGCGTTCAAGCCCGGTCCAATCAGTCCCCACTCGGTGTGGGGCTGCATGAATGCGGCCTGCGTGCTCATCGTGTCCCATGGATCGCGGTAGTCATCAGTTGAACCGTGTCGTCGCGAATGATTCAGTCCATAGCCATGGCCCATCTCTTGTCCTAACAAACTCGGCATCAGGCTATACCGATCGCAGAACGCCGCCCCGCCGGCTGCGCCCCACAGATCTACGCCATCGTGACCGCCGGGCCACGGTCCGCCTCGATTCATGGTGACAACGATGCCGGCAAAATCGCTCAGGCGAACGCCCGCAGCTTCGGCGGCGCTTCGGCAGGCATTGAATAATCCCCGCCGATTTAGCTGACCCGGTCCCAATGCGGAATCATCAACATTTCCTACGTAGTCAACTCTGCGTTGCGAGATTGAGAACCAGCCGAAGATCTGCGAACGACTCAAATCCAATTGACCATGTGACATGTCGCGGAAGTAATCCACCATATTGAAGCTTCCGCTTCCTCTTCCGGTGAATAGTCTTTCGTATACCTCGTCGGGGTGGGTGTCAGAGGTATCATCGGAAAACCTGCACTTTAAAATTGCCCAGCGGCTTTCAACCATTTTCTGTTCTCCTATTACTGATTAATAGCTCGTCCTAATATGGACATCTCTTAAAGTTCTGATCGACGTGAAAAGGTTTAGTTGGCGATGAGGATTTTTGGGGGCCTATAATCCGATCTGTGAATTTCCCTGATCGAGATGCGGTTGAGTTAGTACGCGAGATCAAAGAGGGGCTGAACGTCGAAGAGAAATGCTCAATTACTTTCCTACAGTGGCTTATGCTGTCTAGCACATCGTCCAGAGCACTTGTGGTGAAATGCCCAACTGTAAGATCTACCAGTATCCATTCACACACTTAGTGAATTAGTCTTCACGTCTCAAAGCCCAGGTTCAACGCCCATTCGAGTTGTCGCCCAACCAGCTTAACCCGTCTCTTGAAAACTTTTACGGTGATTGGATTAACACCCAATGGAGTAGCCGTTACCTAACCCCTCAAGACTAAGGAGAAGGTCATGAAAAAAAGCGCGTTGAAAACTATCCCAAGAGCAGCATTCGGCTTAACCACTTTGACAGCACTTCTGCTCGTCTTGCCGCAGACGAGTCAGTCATCTCAGCCGATTAATATCAACGCTTGCACTACGATCAATTTCTCCGGGTCACTACAGACTCGCCGCTGATCTTACATTTAATCCTGGCCCTGCTGGTCTCCCCAGTTCGAGTACATGTATAACGATCGGCGCCAGCAACGTCGATCTGGACTTAAACGGCCACACCATTACGGGTCCGGGCGGCAGTGCAGATGGTACAGCCGGCATTTCAGTAACTGCCAAAACGATGGTTGATATCAAGGGACCCGGCCTGATAAGTAGCTTCGGCAGAGGCATTGACTTTGATGGCGTGACCTCTTCGGATGTAAAACAGGTAACCGCAACGGGTAATTTCTTTGGCTTCGTGGTGAATAACAACTCGGTCGGAAATCTGTTCAGAGAAAATACGTCGACGGGAAATAACCAACATGGCTTTACGTTGAATGGCGCCCATATAAAGGCAAAGCCAAAACAAACATAATATGTATTATCAGACGCAGCACGGGTGCTCTTTTGAGCCTCCATTTTCTACAGTCGTGGCGTTCAAGGGTGATCGATTACTTGTAGTCTCCGTAGCTGCAACTGTCGATTGTGGACAGTTGCATGTGAAGCACCAAGCGTTTGTGTCGGGCATTGGGTTTTACTAGCACTGGGAGATTAGCGGTACAGAATCCTTCGTACCTAGCCACGAGGCGGTAGCGGCCGGGGTTCACTTGTCCAAAGGTGAATCGTCCTTTCTGATCCGTGACGGCCGTTGATATCAGCCGGTGCCCAAGGAACAAACCCAGACAGACATTTGGAATACCAACTTGCTCTTTGTCTTGTGCAATGCCCGAAATAACCGCGATGGTGACGGGACGAGGATCAATCTGATTCGGGTTTTCATGCGTGATTTTAGGTTTGCATTCTCCTTGGGGCTGCTGTGGTGACAAGGGTGACACAAACATCAGAAGGCTGATTAAAGCGAGACTTAGATGGATAGTCATTGCGGCTCAGGAGCGTAGTAAAACTTGCGGCCCGTGATTACGTAGTCCGGATGCCCTTTCACTTCGATTTTGATGCGACGTCGTTTGCCGTCGCGCTTCTTGTTGGTTGGATAGTAGCCGACGATGTAGCGCTGGTTGAGGTCGGCGATGATGCGGTTGTAGATGTTTGCGGTTTGCGAGCGTGTTTCCAGGAAGTCGGCCCAGCCGCCCGATAGTTGTGCCAGGTCGACGAGTGCTTGCTGAACTTTAAGCTCCTGGTCCAGGCGAGCCTTGACGATCTCCGGCGTGAGTTTCCGCCGGCGTTCTTCGAGACGTTTCTGAAACACGTCTTTCACTTTTGACGACGACGCCTCCGCCCAGGTTGCGATCGTGCGCTCGTCCTCTTCACTTAAGCGCTTAATCTGTTCGTTCTGCGGTAACTCGAGCAACCGCATCTGCGGAATGATGGAGTAGATCGTGACGCGCGACTTCTCTGCCCGTCGGTACACATCATCGAGACTAAACTCGGTCATACTGGTCTGCTGCAGCTTTCGTCTCTGCTCGACTTCTTCCTGAACTGCACGAACCAGGTCAGGAGGCACGTCGGTTGGCATTTCGTAAACTATCTGTGAGTTCCGCAGGTATTCGAGTTCATCACCGTCTGTCTGAAACACGATGATTGCATTTTGATCTTCGTCGTCGAACGCCTCGTTCAGCGTGGCCATCAACGCGCTGTATTGCGCACTACGTCCGAAGTGCGGGCGCTTCCCACCTACGCCAAGAAAACCTCCCTTGCCTCGTGTCCTTGCCAGGAGCGAGTCGAGGCCTTTGCGTAACTCCTGTTTGTTGTTCGTGAAGTCAACCAGAAGTTCAACGTCATCGGTAATAATGGCCAGACGATCGTATGGTCCAAGCTTATCGACGAATCCTTTGGCGGCTTCGATACTGTCAGCGATGTACGGAAACTGACTGCGACTGTAGTCGATGATCAGGACGATGGAACGCGGAAGACTCGAGTTGTTTCCCAGCACGAAATGGCCGACTTGTTGCGGCACATCATCTTCACTAACTTCAAAGTCAGTCGCGGAGAGATTGTGGATCGGACGTCCCTGACGATCAGTTACCAACACATCCGAGGTCACGAGCGAGGTTTCGATGCGAACCACGTCGCCATCCGTGCCGTCACGACTTCCCTGCTCGTTGAGCACCGCCTGATTCTTCTCTGGATCCCATTTGAGCTTTCGCAGGCTGGAGCCGAAGTCTTTGAGTTTCGGTTTGTCCTGGGACTGAGATTGCGCGAATGTATTGACCGCGAGAATTAGGATGATGAGAAAAAGTGAGCACGATCGAACGTACGGTAGGGGCGGCCCTCCGTGGCCGCCCGGCGTGGAACTCGATCCTTTGCAACAGAATTGATCGGGCATTTGACAAAGAGATCGGTTCCGCGCCGGGCGGCCACGGAGGACCGCCTCTACAATACGTTCGAAATTGACCACGATTTCAGATACCAGCTTCAGCGTGCTTGCGCAAGACGTCGAGAAAGGCGGCGGCGGCAGGAGAAAAGTTTGCGCCGCGACGGTGGGCTGCCCAGAGAGTGCGGTTATGAGTAAGACCTCGGACCGGAACACTCACCAAAGCTCCTCGTTCCAACTCTTCCTTCACACACATGCGTGGTACAAATGCCAATCCCACTCGCTTCTGTACGAACCGCTTAATGGTCTCGATCGTCGCAAGCTCGAGTGTGATGTTCAGCGGTGTGTGTTGTCTGGCAAACGCTTCAATTACTTTGACGCGTGAGCCCGAGTTGACGTTGTGTGCCACAAACGGTTCGTTCCCAAGGTCTTTGATTTTAACCGCCGGCCGGGTCGCGAGCGGATGCTTCGGACTCATGATCAAAACCAGCTCGTCTTTGAGGACTGGAAACGCCTCGAGGTCGCGATCACCCGGCTCTGACGCCATCAACGCGAAGTCGACATTGCGCTCGATCACTTCGCGCGGCAGCCGGCTCGACACATGCCGGAATATTTCGACTTTTACTTCCGGATGCCGCTCGCGATACTTCAGAATCAGCTCCGGCAAAAGATAGAGGGACGTGCTCTCATTCGCACCCACTCGAATCAGCCCCCGCTTCAGACTCTGCATCTCGGCAATTGCCTGCCCGACCTGATCCCGCAGACCCAGAATGCGCTGTGCATAGTCATAAACCACTTGCCCAGCCTCCGTGAGAACTGGCGTCTTTTGCGTCCGATCCAGGAGCGGCAGACCGATTTCCTCTTCCAAACGGCGGATCGCGATACTAACCGCCGGCTGGGTCCGAAAGACCTTGTCTGCAGCCTTTGAAAAGCTTTTTTCCTGTACCACTCGAGAGAAGTATTCCAGTTGAGCCATTTCCATAAGCGTGAACTTTTACCATACCCCGTCAGAGCAGTTAATGAATCAGGTTTATTATTATCTTAAAAGAATAAATTGTACAAACGCGGGCGATGAGGGCTAGAGTCGCAGATCCTATTTATGATTGCGCGACCACACATCGATAACCGCTTCGCAACTGTGGCACTGGATCAGATTGGCGAGATGCCGACCGGCGCCGAGATACTCATCCAGGCACTCGTAGCCGAGGGCGTCGAGACGATTTTTGGGTATCCGGGCGGAGCCGTTCTGCACATCTACGACGAGTTGTGGCGCGCGCGCGAACGTATCACCCACTATCTCGTTAGACACGAGCAAGGTGCTGTCCACATGGCCGAAGGATATGCGCGCTCAACGGGACGAGTCGGTGTGGTGCTCGTCACCTCCGGCCCCGGTGCGACAAATGCGGTGACGGGCATTGCGAATGCCTACATGGACTCAACTCCGCTCGTCGTGATCACGGGTCAGGTGCCGAAACATCTGATCGGAACCGACGCATTTCAGGAAGTCGATACGGTCGGCATTACAAGGCCGTGCGTGAAGCATAACTACCTGGTGCGTGACGCAAGAGATCTGGCGGCGGTGGTTCGCGAAGCCTTTCACCTGGCGCGCTCCGGACGTCCTGGACCGGTGGTGATCGATATTCCGAAGGATGTCAGTGCGCAGAGGGTAAACTATTCGCGGTTGGACCACGTCAGTTTCCCCTTCTCCGAAAAGCCTGCTCGGGTGGAACATAAGTCCGCAGAACATGCGCTGCAGACCATTCTGAACGCGAAGCGTCCCGTCTTATACGTAGGTGGAGGTATCACAAATTCCGGCGCCGGCGATTCCCTGCTCTCCTTCGCGGAAGCACTGAGTCTCCCCGTTTCGCCGACGCTGATGGGACTCGGAGGATTTCCGAGTTCCCATCAACTTTGTCTCGGCATGCTGGGCATGCACGGCACCTATGCGGCGAACATGGCCGTCGCTGAAAGCGATCTGCTGGTCGCCCTGGGCGTGCGATTTGACGATCGTGTCACGGGCAAATTGGCGACCTTTGCACCGCAGGCTCAGGTGATTCACGTCGATATCGATCCGGCAAACATTGGCAAGAACGTGGCACCGACACTTGCTCTCACAGGCGACGTGAGACAGGCGTTGGACCAGTTTTACGCACTGGCCCAGAAACAGGGCGCGGAACGCTTACAGGAATCGATTAAGCAAAGAGAATCGTGGTGGGAACAGATCCGCGGTTGGCAGCGATCGCAACCGCTTCGTTACGCCGGTTCGCAGAATCAGATCAAGCCACAGACAGTTATTCGCGAACTGCACCGGGCCACAAAGGGTGAAGCGCTGATCACCACGGACGTGGGCCAGCATCAGATGTGGGTAGCGCAGTTCTACCCGTTCACAAGAACACGGCAGTTGATCACGAGTGGCGGACTCGGAACGATGGGTTTCGGTTTGCCGGCAGCAATCGGCGCACAGCTCGCGTTGCGCGATCAACTGGTCGTGGCGGTTGTGGGTGACGGTGGATTTCAGATGACGAATCAGGAGATTGCGACTGCGATTCAGTATGGGCTGCCGGTGAAGGTTTTGATCATGAATAACGGCTACCTCGGCATGGTTCGGCAGTGGCAGGAGATGTTCTACGATCGCACGTATTCGGAAGTTGATATTTCAGTCGCACCTGATTTCGTGAAACTCGCCGAAGCATACGGCGCAGCAGGATTCCGTGCGGAGAGACCGGATGAGCTTCGTGACGTTATCGAAGCGGGATTGAACCATAAGGGTATCGCGGTGATGGACATCGTGGTTTCGAAAGAGGAGAACGTTTTTCCGATCGTGCCGGCAGGAGCCAATGCACGCGACATGATTGTGCAGTGATGCGGCATACGCTTTCCATAACTGTCGCTGACGAGCCGGGAGAGTTATCGCGGATCGTCGGACTTTTCAGTGCGCGAGGATTCAATATTGAGACGATCTCTGTAGGGAAGAGTCTCGATCCGCGCTGGTCGCGCGTCACGATTGTGACACGTGGCGACGACCGCACGATTCAACAGATCGTCAAACAATGCGAACGGCTGGCGCGTGTGCGCGAAGTTCAGGATGTAACTACGCGGCCACACATCGAGCGAGAGATGGCGCTGATCACGGTGTCAGCCAGCGCCGGATCTGAACGGCAGGAAGTGTTGAGTCTTGTGAGCGTGTTTCGCGCGAAGGTCGTCGACATTTCGCATACCGAGATGATTGTCGAAGCGTCAGGTAACAAGGAGAAGGTCGACACGTTTATCGAGCTGTTGCGACCGATCGGTGTTACCGATATCACGCGCACAGGACACATCGCCATTAATAGATTAGCGACGCGAGAAGAAACTCCTCTTGCTGAGGAAGAATTTGCGCTAAGGATTTGAAAGGGACCTATCAAGATGAACATTTATTACGACAAAGATGCGGACCTGAGTCTCATACGCGAGAAACAGATCGCCGTCATCGGTTATGGCAGCCAGGGGTTTGCACAGGCTAACAATTTGAAAGACTCAGGCTGCAACGTTACCGTCGGTCTGCGTGCGGGCAGCGCGTCGTGGGAAAAAGCCGAGCAGGCGGGATTGAAAGTGTCACCGGTCGCTCAGGCCGCTGCGGAAGCAGACATTGTGATGATGCTTGTTCCCGACGAACTCGCGCCCGACATCTACGCGCGCGAAGTCGCTGAATCGATCACGCCGGGCAAGTACCTCGCCTTTTCACACGGCTTTTCAATTCACTACAAGTTCATCGAACCGCCTCAAGACGCAAACGTCTTCATGGTAGCGCCAAAAGGTCCGGGCCATCTTGTGCGACATGAGTACAAACGCGGCGCAGGCGTGCCCTGCCTGATCGCAATCAGCCAGGATCCCACCGGCGACACAAAGCGCATCGGCCTGGCGTACGCATCTGCAATCGGTGGCGGCCGCGCTGGAGTCATCGAAACCACGTTTCGTGAAGAAACTGAAACCGATCTGTTTGGCGAACAGGCAGTGCTTTGCGGCGGTCTGACTTCACTGATCAAAGCAGGCTTTGAAACCCTGACTGAAGCCGGATACTCTCCCGAGATGGCTTACTTCGAATGTCTGCACGAGATGAAACTAATTGTGGATCTACTTTACGAAGGCGGCATCTCGGAGATGCGTTATTCAATCTCGAACACGGCGCAGTTCGGGGACATGACGCGTGGACCAGTGGTAATAAACGACGAGACGAAGAGTCGCATGCAGGGACTGCTGGCGGACATCCAATCCGGCGCTTTTGCACGCGACTGGATGAAAGAAGCACGAAATGGTCGTCCACGGTTTCAACAGCTCGACAACGCTGCCCGAGAGCATCCGATCGAACGTGTAGGTGCGCGTTTGCGTGATATGATGCCGTGGCTTTCGCAGAGTCGGTTGGTAGACAAATCCAGTAACTAAGTGCCTGAAGAGTTTAAGAAAAGCGCCGGCGCGCGCAGTCATCTGATCACACGTGGCGTGGAGCGATCACCTAATCGGGCGATGCTCCGCGCCGTCGGCTTTCAGGATGCCGACTTTCAAAAGCCAATCATCGCCGTTGCCAACGGCTACAGCACTATCACGCCGTGCAATGCCGGCCTAAACCGTCTCACCGAAAACGCGGTCTCAACTCTTCGTGACGCCGGCACGATGCCGCAAACGTTCGGCACCATCACAGTCAGCGACGGAATCTCGCAGGGCACTGAGGGGATGAAGTATTCCCTCGTCTCGCGTGAAGTCATTGCGGATGCGATCGAAACAGTTTGCCAGGCGCAGTCTGTCGATGGTCTTGTCGCGATTGGTGGCTGCGACAAGAACATGCCGGGCGCGATGATCGCCATTGCGCGACTGAACATCCCATCGATCTTTGTTTATGGCGGAACGATCAGACCTGGTCACTATCAGGGCGAAGATTTAACTATAGTCAGCGCTTTCGAAGCGGTAGGACAGTTTTGCGCGGGCAAGATCAACGAGGATCACCTGACCGAGATCGAGCGACACGCGTGTCCCGGTGTGGGATCGTGCGGCGGCATGTTCACGGCTAACACGATGTCGTCCGCCATCGAAGCGATGGGCCTTTCCCTTCCCCACTCTTCGACGATGGCTGCCGATAGTGACGAAGTCGAGCAGAATGCAGGCGCATCCGCAGCCGCACTTGCTGAGGCGGTGCGACAACAAATTCTGCCGCGACAACTATTGACTCGAAAGGCTTTCGAAAACGCGATTGCCGTGATCATGGCGGTCGGAGGATCGACGAACGCCGTCTTACATCTGCCGGCGATCGCGCATGCTGCGAAGGTTGAGCTCACGCTTGATGACTTCGAACGAATAAGAAAGCGCGTGCCGCTGTTCTGCGATTTGAAGCCATCGGGCAGGTACGTCGCCACTGATTTGCACAGGACCGGTGGCATCCCGCAAGTGATGAAGATGTTGCTTGCCGAGGGACTCCTGCACGGCGATGCACTCACGATTACGGGTGAGACTATCGAGCAGGTGCTGGCTCGAGTGCCTGAGAAGCCAGCAAGCGATCAGGATGTGATCCGAGCGTTTGATCGTCCGCTTTATCCGGAAGGCCATCTCGTAATCTTGCGCGGCAACCTCGCACTTGAAGGCGCCGTCGCAAAAGTCTCGGGCGTGAAGAATAAAGTAATCACGGGTCCGGCTCGAGTGTTTGATTCTGAAGAGTCGTGTTTGGAAGCGATTCTGTCGTCGCAGATCAAACCTGGTGACGTGGTGGTCATCCGTTATGAAGGTCCGAAGGGCGGTCCAGGCATGCGTGAAATGCTGGCCCCGACATCGGCGTTGATCGGTGCCGGACTCGGAGATTCAGTCGGGCTCATCACTGACGGCCGTTTCTCTGGTGGAACTTACGGGATGGTTGTCGGGCACGTCGCACCCGAAGCCGCATTAGGCAGCAATCTTGCCCTCGTCAACGAAGGCGACTCGATCACAATCGACGCCGTAAGAGGACTCCTGCAATTAAACATACCCGACGACGAACTCGCACGCCGTCGCGAGAACTGGCGCCCACCCACCTCGCGTTACACCTCAGGCGTCCTCGCCAAATACCGCGCGCTAGTCACCAGTGCCAGCAAAGGCGCCGTAACTGATTGAATCTGCGTAATCTGTGGACCTCACTTGACCGTCGTTAGTGCCTTCCCCTAAAGTGACTGATTTCCCATGGCCATACGTATCGAAAACCAGTACGAAGGAACTTTGCCTAAAGGCACCCAGGAACAGATCGAGACTGCGTTCGACAGTTTGCCACGCGAGCACACGCGCGGTATCGAACGCATCAGGCTTGTCCCTTTCATAACTGACCCACGACTTAAAGGAACGGCGTTCCAGGCGACCGAACTGCCCGGACTGTATCATCCGCGGCAGGGGCCGAAGGGTGCGTGGCTGGAAATAGCCGTCAACGTTCTCTTACCCGCGGACAAGCCGTTTCATAAACGGATCGTGCCGAGGCTCTCGTACAAGAGCAACCTCGTGGCGCTCGTGTTTTCACTCGTCGCCCAGCACTACCACATCACCCTTAAGCACTCGCTGAAGAAGACGCAGCTCGAGCCCGCGGTTCGTGCGTATACGGAAAAGCAGTTGAAGGCGTGGAATGAGAAGAAGCACAGCTTCCGAGCGAAGCTGTTCAAGCCTCTTCAGCCAACGTTCGAACGTTGGGCGAAGTCCTTACAGAAGCGAGCCGCTGCGGAAAAGAAGAAGCAAGCGGGCTAAAATCTCACAGTTAGCTTCACAGGATTAACAAAGATGGTGCAGGATGAACAAGATAATCCTGTAAATCCTGCGAAAATCTTGTTAATCCTGTCCAACAACGTCGATCTCGTCGGCGACGGCGCGGAGAATTAAGGCGACTTCGGAGTCACTCACCTGCGAGGCGCGAAACTTCACTTCGATATTGAAATCCTTGTCCGGTGATGCGTACTTGAACGTGTAAGGCTTGTTGTCAGGCACGACGCGCGGCCCCATCTCCTGGCGCCGCACTTCCCTCGCGTCATTCCGATTCAACCCCTTCGTCGCAATCTCTTTCGCGAAACGCCTCATCGAATCATCGTCAGGCTGCCGCACAATCTGCAGCAACGACGACTTCGCATTGATCTCAGCACCGCGACACACTTCCCTCACATCCTCAGGAATGCGCGCAATCGCGAGCGCTTCACTCACAGTCGTCCTGCTCTTACCAACCTTACGCGCCACATCGTCATGCGTATATCCATAACGCTCACACAACGCGAGCAGTCCATCCGCCTCTTCCCAAACCGTTAGATCCTTGCGCTGCATGTTCTCGATCAGCGCAATCTCCGCGACCGTGCCTTCATCAACTTCCATCTCAACGCACGGAACTTCCTTCAATCCCGCGCGCTGTGCTGAGCGCCAGCGACGCTCGCCGGCGATGATCATCCAGCGGCCGGTCAGTCGATTTGGTTTGACGAGTAACGGCTCGAGCACACCCTTCTCAGCGATCGAGGCAGTCAACTCCGTAAGGTCGCCGAACTCCACGCGTGGCTGATCCGGGTTCGGATCGAGCTTATCCACTGCGATCATCCGGCCGACTTGCTGCGGCCGGTGTTGCGACAACTCTTCGACGTAATGCGCGTCGTGGCGCATTTGGAGGCCTGTCGGCAATCCTCTCTTAGACACGGCTTATTACCTCTTCGCAAAGTTTTCCGTACTCAATTGCTCCGGATGAGTTTGGAGCAAAGCTAAATATCGACTCTTTATAAGCGGGCGATTCTTCCAGTCTGACGCT
>JBKPPU010000364.1:0-15710 GCA_046733695.1 Acidobacteriota bacterium | reverse complement strand
GCTCCCGGCTTCGAGTGGCAATATCTCAATCGTCAGCTCCGGTTTGAATTGGAGACGTCACTCAAAGCCCCCGCCTTAGGACCAACCACGATCATGACCTCTCCTGACGGTAGGACCATGGTGCTCGCCGCGGACCGCACGATCGAACTCCGAAATCTCGAGACGGACGCCGCGAGTGCCGCCATTATCGAAATTCCTGACGATAAGTTTTCAATTGGCTCGTTAGCAATTTCGCGCGATGGCAAGCTGTTGGCGGTTGGCAATCACCCAACCAGGGAAACTGAAGAGACGACGATCATCAGCCTCTATGAATTGCCGTCGGGAAAAGAGATTAACTCACTTAAGGGGAGTCAGGGTTCTGACTCTCCCACGTCCATCGGTTTTACAGCCGACAGGAAATTGGTCATCGGGGGCAGTAACGGCCTGGTCCAACTATGGGATCCACGGTCTCAACAAAAGACTGATGTTACTAAGCTATCGGGTCCGGTCACGGTTGCCGTCTCGCCCGTTGGGCAGCAACTTGCCCTTAGTTCCGCAGATTCCGAGCACGTTATCATCTTGTGGGACCTCTCCACCAACAACGAAGCCGGCAAGCTACCATACGATTCTCCCATTACCTGCCTTGCTTTTACTCCGGATGGCAAACGGCTCGTCAGCGGCGGTGTTAAGACTAGCGTTTGGGACTTGAAGACCTCGAAGCGAAGTGACGACGTATCCCCCAGCAGCAAGGTTCTTTCGTTGGCGATCTCGCCTGATAGCCGTTTTGTCGCGATTGGTCGTGATGACGGCCAAATCAAATTCTGCGAAGTTCCGTATTTTAGTAGTTTCGATTGCGAAACTCTCAAAGGGCATCGTGAAGACGTTACCTCCCTGGCTTTTTCCGGGGACGGCAAGCTCCTATTTAGTAGCGACGTAGCCAGCGGCCAAATTACCGCCACGATCAGATCCTGGGATTTCGCTGGGCTGACGCGGGATCAAGCCGTCTTTATGGTGGGACCGGGCCTTCCGTTTCAGCCACTCACCTACTCATCTGACTCAAAAACCCTGGCGTTCGTTGGGTTCGACAATCGTGTCGTGCGGCTGGACGCCGAGACGAATGCGGTGCGTAAATATGCGGCTTTTCCCACCATCAGCGGCACGATTGCTTTCTCACCGGTTGGCGATATAGTCGCCCGGATCGATAGCGAAAACGGTGTGGTTCTTTCGAGTCTCGAGACTGGGAGTCAAATCGGTAGGCCCATGGACCACGGCAGGGAGGGATTGATGGCAATGGCCTTCTCGCCCGATGGAAAACTGCTAACTACGGTAACCAATCCCGGAGACGTGAGAGTGTGGGACACGGCTTCACAGAAGCTATTATCAAAACCACCGAATGAATCCGAGAACCAAAAGGGCCTTTCGTCAAAAACTGCGTTTTCACCCGACGGTAGATTACTCGTTCTTTTCGATACGCCTATTTCTCGCATGATAACGCCCAGGTCTGTGGCGGTTGAGTTTTGGACCAGAACTCAGGCATTACCATCGCGCCGTTTTGAGATTCCTCCTGCTGAGCAAGCAGGCGTTTTGTCAGCGGCCTTTTCACACGATGGCAAAGTGCTTGCAATTGCCTACGACAATGGCAACGTTGTGCTGCGTGACACTGAAGATTTTGATTTGAAAGCCACTCTCAAAGCGGGTCTCATTTATTCGCTCGCCTTCTCGCTGGACGGCAGGACGCTTGCGACCGGTGGGCTCAAAGGGTCGCTGAAGCTTTGGGGCGTTGCTTCTCAAAGGGAATTACTCAACCTCACGGGGCTCAGTTCGAAAATAGTTTCGATTGCTTTTTCTCCGGACGGAAAAAAGCTCGCTGCCGCCGGCGGTAGAACAATGAAGGTGTGGCGAGCGTCAACAGACGAGAGTCGTTCGATTGCGCTGCCGCCCGGCGGAACGGCGAGCTTATTCCGCGCACAAGCGAATCGACTGCCGTCGGTTCTTGCGTCCTTTTTGTTTCCCGCGCACGTGCTATGCTTTGGCGGGGGCTTTACCGATTTGCATCCTTGCGAGGCTTCCGCATTCTGAGACCCAGCAACTGACAATGACGACTGACAACTGGACAATCAAGATGGATCGCTTCCAACCACCCAAACGATTACTGCTCGGTCCGGGGCCGAGCCCGGTAGATGATCGCGTTCTCGCCGCGATGGCTGAGCCTCTTCTCGGCCATCTCGATCCGTTGTTTCTCCGCTGCATGGACGACGTGCAGAACCTTCTGCGTTACGTCTTTGAGACTGAGAACCGGGTCACAATTCCGATCTCGGCGACCGGCAGCGCCGGCATGGAGGCGGCATTGGTCAACGTAATCGAACGTAGCGACGACGTGGTGGTGTGTATCAATGGTGTGTTTGGTCAACGCATGCGGGACATCGTCGAGCGCGCGGGCGGCAACGCAATCGTAGTGGAGGCAGAGTGGGGTAGAACGATCGATCCAAACAAGATCGAAGCAGCACTCAAATCATGCCGGCCACGAGCGTTGGCGCTGGTGCATGCCGAGACTTCGACCGGCGTGTTGCAGGATCTTTCCGGCCTTTCCGAGCTGGCCCACCGTCACGATGCTTTGCTGATCGTCGATGCAGTCACTTCGCTGGGCGGACACCCAGTAAGCGTGGACAGCAACGGCATCGACATCTGTTACTCAGGCACGCAGAAATGTCTCGGTGCGCCTCCGGGCCTGGCGCCAATCACATTCAACGAACGCGCGATCGATCTGATTCGGGCGCGACGCACGAAAGTGCAAAGCTGGTATCTGGATATCACTCTGGTTGAGCATTACTGGGGCGACGACCGCACCTATCATCACACGGCGCCAATCTCGATGAACTATGCCTTGCGTGAAGCCCTCAGGCTGATTCATGAAGAAGGACTCAAGGCGCGCTGGCGGCGTCATGAATTAAGTCATCGGGCGCTGGTTGCGGGCGTCGAAGCGATGGGACTACGGATGGCTGTTGCTGAAGGTCAAAGACTGTGGAGTCTCAACGCGATTAGTGTTCCCGAGGGTGTAGACGATGCGCGCGTCCGAGCGCGTCTGCTTGAGGAGAACATTGAAATTGGCGGCGGTCTCGGTCCCATGAAAGGTCGGATCTGGCGTGTCGGTTTGATGGGATCGGGCAGCACTCGCGAGAACGTCGGTATCGTACTCGCCGCGCTTCATCGAGCGCTGAAGGCTGAAGGCTTCGATTGCGATTCCGGCGTTGAAGCTGCGGAATCAACCTACAACCTTAAATCAGGAGCAGGAGCAGATGGCAGGAGCAGGTGAAGCGAATAGCCTGCTCCTGCTCCTGATTCTCCTACCGGATAGGCGCCACGTCCGTTTCCGGATCTGCCTGTCTTTCGGGCGTGAGACTACGCGAGGCTTTGTAAAGTCTAAATCCCGCTCACAGCAGTGGGCGGGATTTTAGACCTTTTGTGCAAAGCCACTACGCGATGTGATTTCAGATTGCTCAATCATCATCCGCGTCACGCGGGGCTTTAGCCAGAGCAATGCCAGAGCCGCGGCAGTGACATTGCACGCGACCCCGCACCAGAACACCGGAATCCACGAGCCCTGCGTCGACATCAACCAGGCTGCGCCCGGTCCGGCCAGTATCGAGCCCAGCCCTTTCGATGTGTATTGAATGCCGTAGTTAGTCGTCGCGTACTTACTACCGAAGATGTCGGCAATCGCGGCTGGGAAGAGAGAGTAGATGTCTCCCCACGCAAAAAACATTAGCGCCGAAATCAAAACGAACCACGCCGGATGTGCTACGACGAGCGTCAGGACCGTGATGGTCACTGCTTCGATCACGAAGACTATCGCCATCGTGTCGTAGCGGCCTATCCGATCAGACACCCAGCCAAAGAAGGGCCGCGCGGATCCGTTCAAGACCTGGTTCAATGTCAAAGTCAAAGTCAGCACGGTGTAACCGCCGAACATCGCATACTTGTCATAACCATACGTGACTCCAATCGGTTTCAATTGCGCGGCGAGCATGAGGCCGCTGGCAGTCACCAGTGTCATCATCAAATACAACAGATAAAAAGATCCGCTCTTCAGCATTTCACGCGGCGAACAGTCGCTCAGCGATTGGACCACCTTGCGTTGTACTTTTGCTTTGATAGCTTCCCAGCCATCGGGCAGCCATCCTTCAGGCGGCATCTTGATCAGCGGCGCAACTGCCAGCACCACGATTCCCTGGACCGCGCCAAAGATGATGAAGGCCGATCGATAGCCACTTGACTTGATGAGGTAGTCGATCGGAATGACGGTTAGAGCCGTGCCGAAACCATACGAGCCCGCGACAATTCCCACGCACAGCCCGCGCCGATCGGGAAACCACTTCATGGTCACTCCTACACAGGCGCCATAAACTGCGCCGGCGCCGACGCCGCCAATTCCGTAAGAGACATAGAGCGCAGGCAGAGAATCAGCGAGTCCGGCGCCGATCCAACCCATTGCCACCAGCACGCTCGCAACGCCCACGACAATGCGCGGGCCAATGCGCTCAGTTAGATAAGCGTTGAGCGGGAACAGTGCGGTCTGAGCGATGACGAAGAAGGTGAGCGTCCACTGCACAGCATCCAACCGTGCGTTTAAGCTTTTCGTCAGGTCGGTGGTAAAGAGGGTCCAGGCATATTGCAGGTTGGCAATCGCGAGCATCGCGACCGAACATGCGACGAGTATCAGCCAGCGCGAACGATCAGGACTATTGTCTCGTGGCGAAGTCATCGATGTTCGACATGTTTACGTGGCGAGCGGGTGCAAGCCACCTTTCCTGACTTGTTCTTTTTTTGGGCGCCTTGGAGCAAGAACAAGTCAGGAAGGGTGGCTTGCACCCGCTGTTTTCGCGGCCAGCAATTTCGCGCATGCGTAAACCGCTTTTGTGGAAGGCAGCGACAAACCCAACTTGTCTCCCAACTCAACTACGGCACCGACGATGGCCTCGATCTCGATTGGGCGTCCACTTTCGACGTCCTGCAGCATCGAGGTTTTGTGGTGTCCTACTTTCTCAGCGCCGGCGAGTCTTTGCTCGATCGAAATGCCGAGTTCGATCCCCAGTCTTGAGGCCACCGACTCTACCTCTTGCATAATCGCGGCCGCCAGCGCACGCGTCTCGCGGTGCTGCACAATTTCGAGGAGCGTCGCGCGAGTCAGAGCACTGATTGGGTTGTAGGCAACGTTTCCCATCAGCTTGACCCACATGTCGTGGCGAATGTCCGTGCGGATCGGACAGCGCAGGCCGGCTTTAATAAAAACGTCAGCGATTTTGCGGCAGCGTTCGCTTTTTGATCCGTCAGGCTCGCCCAGCGCGAGCCGTGTGCCTTCGAGGTGCTCGATCACGCCGGGCGCGGCGATGATTGTGGACGGATAAACGATGCAGCCTACCACGCGCGCCGGATCGATGCTGCGGCCGATGACACCTCCCGGATCAACTGACTCGAGTTGTGTTCCTTCCCAACCACCGCGATGCCGGTAGAAATACCACCACGGAATTCCATTTTGAGCAGTGACGACGATCGTGTCCGGGCCGATAAGTGGAGCGAGCCGTGGCGCCATCGAGGTGAGGCTGTGTGCTTTGAGCGTCAGCAAGACTACATCAACAACGCCGACCGTCGCAGGATCTTCCAGCGCCGCTGGATGCGCGACAAAGTCGCCGATTTCTCCCTGCACGCGTACGCCATGTTCTTGCATGGCGCGCAGATGATTGCCGCGCGCGATGAGGGTGACGTCTTCGCCTGCTCTGCTCAGAACAGCGCCCACAAAAGCGCCAATCGCACCCGCGCCGACGATGGCAAATTTCATTGACTTGTAATGCAAACTGGTTAGTTTGCGTTTTCACTCTGCAGTATCGCCGCCGCGACGTTGCGCCGTTGTATCTTGCCGGTCGCCGTACGCGGTATGGCATCGACAATGTAGATCTTCTTCGGGCACTTGAAATCTGACAGCGAAGTACGGCAGTGCGCGATCAGATCTTTTTCATTGGTCGTGTCTCTGAGCACGACTGCCGCCACCACCTCTTCGCCGTAAATTCGATCCGGCTTGCCGAAACACACGGCCTCAGCAACGGCCGCATGCGTAAGCAAAGCTTCATCGATCTCGCGTGGCGAGATCTTTTCACCGCCACGATTGATCAGCTCTTTCAACCGGCCGACCAGTATCAGATAGCCCTCGTTGTCGAGGTAACCCTGATCGCCAGTGCGAAACCAGCCGTTCGCGAACGAGGAAAGGTTGGCCTCCGCGTTTCCTTCATAGCCGCCAAAAACGTTAGGGCCCTTGATTGAAACTTCTCCCGTAGTGTGCGGGGGCAACAGATCACCGGAGTCATTCAGAATTCCGATCTCGACTGCTGTGCCGCAACCAACAGAGCCCGGCTTGCGCGTGCGCGGCGGTAGTGGATTCGACGCCATCTGATGCGCGGCTTCAGTCATTCCGTAGGCTTCAAGTACCGGCACGCCGAACCTGTCCTCGAGGTCGGCCATCGTTTGCGGCGCCAGAGCGGCACTGCAGGAGCGCACGAATCGCAGATGTTCCGCACCTTCCGGTCGCTTGCCCGCTTTTGATCTCGCAAGCAATACCTGATGAATCGTCGGTACGGCGGAATACCACGTCGCTCGATGCTCTCTTACTGTCGACCAAAAAGAAAGCGGGTTGAACTTGGGCGGCACGACGACGGTGCCGCCGGTAAAGAATGTAGCTAGGGTAGATGCCACCAGGCCGTGCACATGAAACAGAGGCATCACGCACAACGAAACGTCTGCGGGCGTAAGCTGGTAAGTTGCGGCGACATTTCGCGCCGAAGTCTTCAGATTCGCATGCGAAAGCGGGACACGTTTGGGGCGGCTCGTTGTACCGCTGGTGTGCAGAATCAGTGCTGTCTCGGCATCCGATGGAAAATCCTGCGCCCGCGCAGGATTGCGCCCGCCATCAGAACTGAAGCGAACCACGCCGTCGCGATCGAGGCCGGCTTCGATGATCGTGATGTCTTCACCGGCTGCTGCTCTGGCTTCCGCGAGATCATTTGGCGGCACAATTAGCGCACGCGCGCTGGTGTCCTCCAGATAGAACTTGAATTCATCCTGACGGTACGCAGGGTTCAGCGGCGCGGCCGTGCCGGCGGTAGAGGCGGCGAGGAACGCGGCAATCATCTCGAGCCCGTTCGGCAAAGCAATCGCAATGCGATCATTGCGCCCCAAGCCAAGTTGATTGAGAGTAACGGCAAGGCCTTCGACCTGCTCGCGCAGTTGAGCGTACGTAACCCTCGGCCCGCCATCAGACACGGCAATCGCGGTGTCTGACGGTCTTCCGTTTTCGAGCAACTCGAGGATCATGAAAATGATTAGTAGTTGGGAGTCAGTGATCAGTGGTCAGTTGGGAACCAACTCACCGGCGTTAAAACTATCATTGACCGGTCTTCATCGACAAATCAAAATGCCCTGTGGTTATCATCGGTCTAACTTCACAGCCAACGCGGCACAATCAACACCAGCCACGTGAGCAATGGTCCAACGGCCACCACTATCGCGCTGTATATCAGCATCTGTCGGTAAAAGCGGTCTTTGTTAACGCCGTATGCACTGGCAACTACCAATGCTCCGTTAGTTGAAAAAGGACTCACATCCACAATGGTAGTGGAAATTGCAATTGCAGCAACGACACCGACTGGATGAACCTGGCCTTGTAGCAGGAACGGGACAGCGAGTGGGATCGTAGCGCCGAGAACGGCGATCGACGATGCGAAAGCTGAAACTACGCCACCGATGTAGCACAATAGCAAAGCGCCTAATAACGGAGCGCCGATACGTGAAACACTGTTGCCGGCCAAGTCGACAGCCCCAATCCTCTGCAGCACGGCAATGTACGTGACCACGCCCGTGACCAGCAATATGGTCGACCAACTGACCTGATCGATCGCTTTCTTTTGGGCTCCTGGTGCGAGTAGCGCGAGTAGAACGGCTATCGATATTGCGACCAGACCGACGTTGAGTTCGAAGACGAGTGAACCAACTGCTAATGCTATAAGCCCGACTAGTGTAAGTGAGCGATGCAGATTGAGCTCATTCTGTTGGTGCTCAACCGCGTCGCCAGCGTGTGCTTGAGTCTCTGCATCTGCGCTTGTGCTGCGTGGTGTCAGGTGTTGGCCAAAGTAAATGAAGATAACGACTGCAACGAAGAGATTGAAGAAGAAGCTGGCAAGAAACAGCGCCAAATCGTTTCGTGGCAGACCTGCGCGTGCGACGATTTGGTTAGTGATACCACCATAGATGCTGATTGGTGAGAAGCCACCGCCTTGAGCGCCGTGTATAACCATCAGTCCCATCAGCAGCGGACTAATACGGTACTTGTCCGCGAAACGCAGCGCGACAGGTGCAATGATGGCGACTGCGGCTGGACTGACTGCGCCAACGGCTGTCAACGTTGCTGCTACGAAGAACATCATCCAGGGTATGACGGCAATTCGTCCGCGTACAAGCCAAACAGCCTTTTGGACCAACCAATCCACAGTGCCATTGTTTTGGGCTATAGCAAACAGGTAAGTGATTCCGACAAGTGTGACAAACAGATCGCCTGGAAACCCGGCAAAGATATCTCTAGCCGGCAAGTGTGACAGAAGACCAATTATGAAGGTGGCGACAAGTGCAAGGGCGCCCATATTAATGGGCAGCGCGGTCGCAATGATGAACATCGCCGCCAAGAGGACGATGCCGGCGATCTGCGTAAACATGTGGGCTTCTTACCGATACTATGACGTCCGGAAAGGCGAGTAACTATCTACCACGATGGTTAGGAGTTTGGCGAGCAGAGACTCCAGAAAGCTGTGTCCATCTGTCGCTTGTGGATTCGAGTTTTCCAGGTTTCTTGAGATAGCCGAGTCTTTGACTTTGAGCAATCAGGTCTGTCAGTTCGAGACACAGGCATCTCCTCTCATCCTGCGGGAGAACAGGCGGTCGATCAAAACTATTTGGTCTGCAATTTGGTTCGCTAGTGAACTCTTCAACACAAATCTGTAGTGTAGCAGCCGGAGACGGAACGTTTCTGAGATCATTCCCAGAGCTCAGTGACGGAAGATGTGAAAACAGTAGGGTTATTATTGGTGCCGAGGGCGGGAGTCGAACCCGCACGTCCTTACGGACAATGGATTTTAAGTCCACAGCGTCTGCCATTCCGCCACCCCGGCAAGTTGTCCGTAATTCTAGTTTACCAAGCTTTTCGGTTCCTAAACCACCAATACCCATCCTCCAGATTAGTGACGTTGGTGGAAACGTTTGCTGTTCACATCGGTTATCTTGAATATGCCAGCCTAATGAGTGCCCCGGTGTTCGGAATTTTCAAACTACAATCAATTGAGTTTGACGTCGACGCTCCATTTCTTTAACGTGCCTACGCTCAGTCTCACCAGATCAGCTACGTTCAGGGACCACTTTCCTTGCGCTTGATCACCCAAAAATATACTTAGCGCAGGCACGTCTGTCTTTGTGTAAGTTCGAACCAAGTTTTGACTTGCGTCCATGCTGGGCGTGACCAACGTAGCGACACGGCCGGAGGGACTCTTGATGATGATTTTTAGATCACCCACGAATTGATGTGTGATTTCCACCGAAATGGTTAGATCGGCGACAGTCCCATTGTCCAGAAGTGTCACGCTGCTGGTAATGCCCACCGGGTCCTTATCTGGAATCGTGAGATTCGGGGCTGCCTCTGCATGCGCGCTTCCGGACGCGCTCGACCCGCCCGCGCCTACATCGATGTCGAGGCCCCAGGCACGTAAGGTGCCCACACTAAGCCGCGCAACATCGGCAACCTTGAGCATCCACGTTCCGTTCGCCTGCTTACCGATCACACCCGCTAGTGCAGGAGTATTAGCGGGCGTAAAGGTCGTGACCACGTTTTGACCGCTGTTAGTGCTGGGATTCAGTATCGGAAACGTGGCGCCGTCGGGAGCTATAAGGCGAACCTGCAGATCTCCAACAAATTGATGTTGAATATCTACCGATAATTTGAAACCCTTGATGATTCCCGATGTATTAGAAACCAGCGAACTGCTGATTCCGACGAGATCCTTATCTGGAATCGCAAGATTCGGATCCGCTCGCAGGCTTATTGATGATCCGGATGTGGTAGACGTCGTTGAGGGCTTTGTGAAATCAGCCACGTTGCCGAAAAAAGACGTGCCGTTCGCTTTTGCATTCTGACCCATGCCGAACTTTGAAAAAGACTCCCAGATTCCGTTCAGCGCAGTGTCATGCGCGGTCTGAATCAGTTGTCCTGCCGCTAACTTGTGTGCGAGAGCCAGTAAAATAGCGTCGCGCATATCAAGAAAACTAGGCGTGGCTGGGGACAACTTCAACGCGTCGACGACCAGTTGTAATGCGAGTTGGGAACCGATCTGACGGTTCATTTCCATCAGGCAAGCGCACCAAATCTCACCAACGTTGTGGTTTTCTGTGTACCGACCCGTGCCGAGTTTTCCAAAGTGGTCTGGAAAATTGGCATCGTAAGGAAAGCCGCGGATTCCTTTTGGCTTGTTGACTACCCACGCCGCTACCACTGTCGTGTTATTCAACGTGCAAGCGATGAAGTCGCCCCAGCCTTCACCCATCGCCTTGCTCTGCGGCGCCTCGAGCGCGTGGTTATTCATCGCGCCGCCCACGAGGCGGTTTGTGACGCCGTGAGTGAACTCGTGGAAAACGACGGTGGCGTCCAACGCGGTGTGGCGCTGTGTCTCGGTTACGAGACCCATTTTCATTACTGGCGCCAACCCATCAATCGGGGTATTCATGTTCGCGGTCGCGAGAACCTCACCGAGTCCGGCGCGAGCGTCGAGTCGATCTATCGGTAGACCACCACGATTCCGATTGTCTTGTTGAAAATTTCCGTCCCGTTCGCGAAATCCGAGCAGGTAAAAAAAGTCGTGCATGAAACAGGTGTAATAAAAGAGATTCAGCAGCCGCTGATCGTTCCCGACTGGATCGGGAGGATCGAAGACTAAATTGCCATTCACCAGCGTGCCGTTGATTGTATTACCGGTAGAATCGATTACCGCACGCGAACTGTTCCCTGACGCCTCGTTCAGCAAGATCCAATCGTCAGGGAAACCCTGTGGCAAATCCGCGGGCACGGGCACCGGATATTCAGTCAGCGGCAGTGGAAAGTTTGTCATTTGCCGTTGTCCGTCGCCATTTGTGCGAAACACGTTTCCCCGGCCAGTAACGAACTGCGTCAATTGAGCGCTATAGAGCACCTGACTATTCTCACTGTCCACCATGATCCGGTAAACACCGCCATCATTCGGCAATTCAAGTACGACTTCCCAGCACAGCCTTAGGTCAGTGTCGAGCACAAACCAGATCAAGTTTGCCTTTGTATATGCCGCAAGTGGACCAGGTTCAAACACCGCAGGTTGTTCGGGCAGGTCGCGAAATATCGCAACTTGCTTGGGCTCAAAACTAGTCAGGTCTACGGGAATCTGACGCAGCGGTCTACCAAACTGGTCCCTTGCTTTACTTTCATCAGGAGCAGGCTCTACCACGAATGTTCCCGCCACCACGATGGCTTCTGTTGCCGTTAACTTTGGCGACACGTCGAGATCAGCTGCCACGGGTATGCTATTCCCGACGGACTGAGACAGAGAACCATCCGGGTTAAACACCACCGTTTGAGTCGCGCGAAAGATCGGAATGTTCTTATATGTCTGATATAGATGGACAGCGACGGAGCCGCTGCTGGAGCGTTGGAACTGGTAATCAGCGACAAACTCAGGTGGCTGGGTCTCCTCCAGTCCGATGGTCTCGCCGATCGTTCGCATGTGATTCAACGCCCTTTGCACAAAAAAGTCGGTTGCCGCGAGCAAGCCTTGCGGCTCGGCCGTTTTAACAACGACGTTCTGAAGTCTGGAAGAATCTCTAAGGTCAATCTCGCGGCTCATTGAAGGTCCTCTTTTCTTGCGCATTTGACGCGGCATCCAAAGGTTCTTCGAAGCTTCTACACAGCACCATTCTCCAATTCGATAGCCAGCACACGAAGACTTTCGAGTGTCCGCAACCTGGCCAGCAACGCACTCGAACGATCCGAGAATTTTCGACCCAACTCCTCAACGCTTATGGGTCCGTTTACGATCTCTGCCAGTAGCGCAGCACGGGTGCCGGTGAAAAATTTGGATGGTAAGTAACGGCGGAAAGAGATCGCTACACCGTCGTTCGAGAACTCGAGGTTGTCTACAGCTCTGCCCAGCCGCACCAGCGACTGCATTTCCAGGCGGTGACGCAGACTCTCGTCAATTTTCAGGACTTCACCACAAAAGCACATGCGGGGCACGCCAAGTCGCAAGCAGGTGTTGACCAACTCAGCTTTCGTGACCGGGATCTCGCATCCAAAGCGATCATCGATGACTACGGTCCGCGTTTGATCCCAATCTCCCGGAATCACCTCACGCAGAATTAGCCAGAGAAGGCTGCGTAGACGATCATAATGGCCGCCGGAAAACACTGGAAGCGTTACGCACGGCAGCGCCACTACACCGCAACCAGGTACACCAATGCCACGGCCCATCGCAGATAACAGCTTCGCCTCGAGATATCCGCTTTGCAGAAAAACGGGGGGCGACTGAAAAAGGGAATCGTCGAATGAAATGCCGGTAGCTTCGACGGTTGGCAGGATTTGTTCGATGAACGCCGCGGAAATTGTTTCCACCGAGTGCTCGCCTGCGGCGAGTGGCCGGCCCACAATCGCGCGCGTCACTCTGGGAGCAAGCGTTTCAGGAGCGTAACTCGTTACCCAATGTAAGCCGGCACGGAGCCATTGCCACAACCCGCTTGCCGGTCCACTTTGTTTCGTCAGCACTCGGGCACTACAGACGTTCGCGTAAACTTTGTCACTTTCCGATCGAACACCCAGGGTCGTATCAAAAGCACGTTCATAATAAGCCGCAGCCTTATCGTTGGCGCCGCTGCGAAAGTACAATCGGGCGCTATTGATACTGTTTATATACCACAAGTGCCAGTCCGGCTTTTTTTGCGCTGCAAGGGACTTCTCAATACACTGCTCCAACTGTAAGGCACCTTCAAAATCGCCCTGCTTGTACGCGGCCAGAGCTGAGATGTTGAGCAGGTAGAGATGCTCGCGGCTCCCCTGATCGGACGCCAGGAGTCGCGCCTCGTGTAGGTACGATTTAGCGCGGTCCGACTGATCGCACATCACCAGACCCCACCCTTTGCATTGAAGCAGAAAACTGCGAATAACCGCTGGAACGGAGCGTGGCGGATCGCTACAGAGCGCCGCGTCTTTAAATCGCATCAACGCGATTCTGGCGCCTTGCGCGTAGCACTGTGTC
This sequence comes from Acidobacteriota bacterium, assembly GCA_046733695.1. Classification (GTDB taxonomy): domain Bacteria; phylum Acidobacteriota; class Blastocatellia; order Pyrinomonadales; family Pyrinomonadaceae; genus PSRF01. Next base: position 2,370 of record JBKPPU010000364.1, on the reverse strand, counting down.
TTCGCCACGTCCTCCGGCGTATGCGAACAGGCGAAGGCTCGATCGAGCAACCGCAAAGCGATCTCATGCCCACCCTCGGTTAAGCGAAGTCGAGCCTGCTCGCGCAGGAAGGACGGACTAACGTGGTAATTGTTCCCATAACACTGCGCATAAGCAGCCAACCAACCGATAGGTGATATCGCCGCCGCCAACCGATCGTATTCGTTGCGAGGGACGGTTGAGGGGCGCCGTCGCCACTCCGGACCAAGCAAAACGCCGCCACCGTTCAGCGGCCAGTACGACCCAAGCGATCCCATCTCAGGCTCGAGAATCGAAGTGATGGCGGGATCCACGATCCCGGGAATTAATCCAAGCACGCTGTGGCAACGTTCATTTTCGAATCGAGGAGCGGAATTCCAGCGAATCTCGCAATCCGGCAAAGGCGACGGCTCCTCTTTCCCGCCTGACACCAGAATAAGTTGCCCCTCGCTTGTTGTGAGAGCCTCAGCTAGAAACCGGATGAGCAGGCTGTCGTGTCGATCCCAGCCGATCTCAGGACAAGGTGCAAACACCAGACACAGAGAGCGTGGGCCATTAAGAAGAACCTCCGCGAGGTTTGCGGCTCGCCTTAACGCATCCAGCGTTACCCGGTCGCCATTTGATTCGCTGTCGATAGCTTTGCCGACGAAATCAGCGTATGTCGGCATGGAATCGCCGGGCGCTGCCAGGTCCATGCCAAAAGATGATTCAGGAATCAGCCCGACTTGCGACTCGAGTTCCGTTGCTGCCTGACAACCGCGCCACGGCCCAAGACTGAGATCCGCTGCAATAAACTCGCGGCTGCCGACTACTCGATCCAGATCTTCCAGCCGCGATATCCGCATGCCCTCGATCACTGGCGTTGCTGCGGTGCGCGGTTTCACCTGCCCCCGAATAGTCGCAGTGGCCGTACTCATTCTTGCTCGTCTCTTGTCGCGACGTTTGCGCCAATGGCGGTCATATATATCGTCGAATGTGTCAGCCCATCGAGACCGAGCAGATCGTCGATCTGGCGGTCGAAGTACCCACCGACATTTACACAGCCATAACCAAGCGCTGCTGCAATCAGATTGAAGTTCTGCGCCACATGTCCAGCCTCCAAAAGAACGAATCGATACCCGCGGTCGCCATACTTGAAAATCGATCGCTCGAAAATCGCGGTTATGAAAATGATCAGGGAAGCATCCGTGGCTAGGTTCTTTTGGACCAGGGAGCCCGCGATCGCGTCCGAGTGCTCGCCTGGAATCAAAAAGCGCAAGTTGTGATAGCTGGCGTTGTAATGGTAGATACCAGCTGGAAGTCCTTCCACGTGGTCAGAGTAAAAGTACAATTCAAGTGGATAGAGTGCTCCACCGGACGGCACCGTCCGAAAGGGCCGCGGGAATCCCTGCTCGCGCAAATCCCGAGTGACTCCGTACGCCCCTTGAAAAAGCGTCGCGACGGAATCTAACGTAAGCAGAATCGGCGTGAGAGTGCGAGCGGTTTGACGGGCCTGGACTGCTTCCTGGAGAGGCATACTCAGCGCGATCGGAGCAGGAAGTTCGCGGACGGGATACTGATGATACGGTAAGGACTCCCAAAGCGAAGCCATGTGATCGAGTATGACCTCGTCAGCAGACATGGGCTGAAAACGGTTTGTTTTGGAATTCTCGTGAAACAGTTCCCAGCTCAGGTCTTCAGCTCCCAAGCCACTGTCAATCATATCCAACGATTTGTTCGGAATGACGTCCTCCTTAGGGATAGGGATGAGGAAATGGGTAATCGCCCTCTTCGCGGCTCACTCCGACATATCCAAGCTTCTGCGGGATCTCCCACAGTCGCTTGCCTCCGGTGCTTCGCAGGCGATATCCCATGAATAAACATTGGTACCCCGGAATGACCGCTCGGACCACCGCCAGGCCCAAGTCACTGATGTCTGGTGTGGTTATGTCTACCAGCAACACACGGTGACCTGTCTTTTGGACGAGTTGGCAGATGGTCCGTAAATCCTTCCGCGGATCGCCCGTTCCCGGGTGCCCAAAGTCTTCGAAATTCACTCTGTTTGCGGAAGCGGTCAGAAATTCACTGGCTGGCCAGTGCGCATGATCAGTCCAGTAGTGGAGATGCGACATTTGATCCGTCACATTGGAAAAATCTGCTTCCGGCACAAGCGGGGGTACAGCGATCTTGATCTGCTGGGAGTAACGCCTCGTGTGTTCCAATTCCTCGAGTGCCTTACGAACGGCTAGCTCAGGGTTCAATTCGGCGGCACCCGCAACAACGAGGGCTACCTGTTCCTCTCTCAGGCCACGTAGAACCGCAAGGCAGGTGGGCACGCCTGTATCGAGTGTAATGTTGAGGAGAGTGACCGAG
>JBKPPU010000363.1:0-3432 GCA_046733695.1 Acidobacteriota bacterium | reverse complement strand
CTAACAGGTGGCGGCTATGGGTTGGTGGGACGAGCAAACGGAAATGGATCGGAAGGTGGCGCCATCGTTGGGTATGAACAGCCGCTGCATCCGCGAGTCAGTTTTGTTGCGGATTGGCTTAGCGGAAAAAATCGGTTTGGCTATGTCACCCCTGGGTTTTCAATTGTCGTTACGAAGAGCAGCGCGTTCTATGCCGGCTACTCGATGGGCAACGTTGGCAAAAAGAACAATGCGCTCTTCTTGTACTACGGCATCACGTTCTAAGCACACGCAAAACACAGATGACACGGATGAATCCGGATTTTATCCGTGTCATCCGTGTTTGCGTTTTAGTGTGAGAATAATCCTATCAAACGAAGGAAGGACGATTCATGAGTGTAAAGGATGTACTTAAATTTGCGGCTGATGAAAAAGCAGCCTACGTGAATGTTCGCTTTACGGATTTGGTGGGCGCCTGGCATCACCTCACTTTTCCGATTGAAGAACTGTCAGAAAAGTCATTTGACGAAGGCTTTGGTTTCGATGGTTCCAGTTTGCGCGGTTGGGCCTCGATCCATGAGTCAGACATGTTGTTGGTGCCGGATGCTTATCGTTACTGGATCGATCCATTTATGTCGGAGAAGACGCTCTGTCTCATAGCCGACGTCGTCGATCCAATCACGAAGGATGGTTACTGGCTGGATCCACGCGGCGTCGGCCGCCGAGCAGAGAGCTATTTGAAGTTCACCGGCATTGCCGACACCGTCTATTTCGGTCCTGAAGCCGAGTTCTTTGTCTTCAACGATGTCCGTTTCCAAAATGATGGACACTCAGCCGGCTTCTCAATCGACAATCCTGAAGCCATCTGGAATACAAATAGTCAGAACGGCAATTCAAACCTCGGTTACCACATTCGCAACAAGGAAGGCTACGTGCCTCTGCCTCCGCTCGATACGCTGCAGGACTTTCGCGGTGAAGTCGCGAACGAGTTGAAGAAAGCGGGTATCCACGTCGAATGTCACCATCACGAAGTTGCCACTGCTGGTCAATGTGAGATCGATTTTCGTTACTCAACACTGATTGGAACTGCCGACAACCTCCAGATTTTCAAGTATACAGTTCGTAACGTTGCCCAGAAACAAGGGAAGGGGGCGACGTTCATGCCCAAACCCCTCTACGGTGATAACGGCTCGGGCATGCACTGTCACCAATCGCTCTGGAAAGGTGAAAAACCACTCTTTGCCGGAGACGGTTACGCGGGACTCTCAGAGTTAGCGCTGTTTTATATCGGTGGTCTACTTAAGCACGCCCCGGCAATTGTCGCGTTCGCTGCGCCCACGACGAACAGTTACAAACGACTGGTACCGGGCTTTGAAGCTCCGGTGAATCTCGCGTACTCGGCACGGAATCGCTCGGCGGCAATTCGCATTCCGATGTTCTCAACGAATCCGAAGTTGAAGCGCCTGGAGTTTCGTCCGCCTGACCCGTCTTGCAATGCCTATCTCGCTTTTTCGGCGATGTTGTTGGCCGGGCTCGACGGTATCCAGAACCGAATCATCCCGGGTGAACCACTCGACAAAGACATCTACGATTTATCGCCCGAGCAATTGCAGGATGTCCCCAGTCTACCAAGGTCGCTCGACGAATCGCTGGACGCTCTCGAAGACGATCACGAGTTTTTGCTGAAGGGCGATGTGTTTACACCACAACTGATCGAACGTTGGATTAGCTACAAACGCGAGCGTGAGATTCAACCGTTGCGGTTACGTCCGCATCCGTTGGAGTTCGGGATGTATTTCGACATTTAGCGCCTTTGGCGCTAACCAAGTTCGTCGCTTTCATTTATAGCGCGGGGTTATGACGCTTACTTCAACCATTGTGGGTGACCGACTGCGGGCGGCTCGGCGAGTGGTAATTAAGCTGGGCACCAGCACGGTCACTGGTGCAGAGGGTGAGATGTGCCTGGACCGCATCACGCCGATCGTGCGCTCGATCGTTAAGCTGAAGAATGAAGGTCGTCAGGTGGTTCTTGTCTCTTCAGGCGCGGTTGGACTTGGTGCTGGTCGCCTTGGTCTACCACGTGCTCGTCTGAACGATCTTGTTATTCGTCAGGCGTGTGCTGCGGTGGGACAAAACCTTCTCATGTCCACTTACGAGCAACTGTTTAGAAGGCACAATCTGAAGATTGCTCAGGTGCTGTTGACCGAAGATGATTTTGCCCATCGTGATCGTTACCAGAATCTTCGCAGCACTATGGAAAAACTGCTCAAGTTTGGCGTGTTGCCAATCGTAAATGAAAACGACACGGTTTCGACTGCCGAACTCGAGTACCGCGACAGTGGCACCAGCCGCTTTTTTGGTGACAACGATCGCCTGGCCGCGCTAGTGATGAGCAAACTCGAATCTGACGCTCTGATTTTGCTGACGGACGTCGAAGGTCTGATGACCAGCATAGACGACGGTCACGTTATTCCTCTGGTCGAAGTGATCACACCGGAGTTGCGGTCGCTCGCTTTTGGACCAGCAACCGGCGGACGCGGCGGCATGCTCAGTAAGCTGGATGCGGCGGAGCTGGCAATGCATTCAGGAGGTGTCGCAGTGATTGCCAGTAGCGGGCGCGCCGATACGATTGAACGGCTGTTTGCAGGCGAGCAGATAGGGACCGCCTTTGTTCCCTCCTCGCGAATGCACGGCAAGCGCCGTTGGATCGCTTACGCAGCAAATGTGCGCGGGCGCGTGATTGTGAATTCGGGAGCCCGGGACGCGATTGTAAATGGCAAGGGAAGTCTCCTGACCTCGGGTGTCATACGGATCGAACAGGAGTTTGCTCCGGCGGACGTCGTTAGCATCGCGGACGCTGACGGGCATGAGTTTGCGCGTGGCATGGCGAGTCGCGCCAGCAGCGAATCAGGGGTGGACACCAGCACAGGGAAGTCAGGGGTACTGGTGATGCGAGACAACATTGTCATCATGGAGCGGCGTTTGGACACGGCATGAGGTAAAGCTATGAACAACCTGGAGGAAGAGACAAACGTTGCGCAAGTGGCGCGGCTTGCGAAAGAGGCATCGCGTGTGCTCGCAACGTTGCCGGCGGCGCGGCGTGATGCGGCCTTGCGCGCCGCGGCTTATGCCATCGAGCAGCGCCAGCTCGAAGTGCTGGTTGCAAATTCGAGAGACTGTCATGATGCGTCGCAGGCAGTTAACGCGGGGCAGATGTCGCAAGCGCTGTTCAAGCGGCTACAAACAAACGAGCAAGGCATCGCAGCGATGTCGCAATGTGTGAATGAGGTGGCAGCGCTTCCGGACCCGCTTGGTCGCCGGCTCGCCGCAACTGAGTTGGATGATGGCCTGACGCTTTACAAGGAATCATGTCCAATTGGGGTGATCGCCATAATCTTCGAAGCACGGCCAGAGGTAATCCCACAAGTTGCTTCACTGGCGCTCAAGTCGGGT
>JBKPPU010000362.1:0-8162 GCA_046733695.1 Acidobacteriota bacterium | reverse complement strand
TTGTTCGCTCACATTCTTTGACAAAGGATCCGGACGTCCACTCCCTTTGGCGTCCGTACAAGCACCGTAGATGAAACCCTCTTCATCGGACGGTGTGCTCGATGGCCCCCGCTGCCGTTGCCCAACACGAACGCGGGGGCCTTATTTTTGGAGTGCCCTAACCTTGTTACCGCTTTGGTGAAAATGGTAAAGCGCCAACAAGTTGGCGCACTCCAAGGTGGCGTCCGATTTTCCACTCTGCCATAATCCCTCGCACACATGAGCGAAGCCAGTGACAAAGTGCGTGGAATGCGCGAGCTTCCACTGTTTCCCCTGCCTGTGGTCCTGTTTCCCGGCGTGCCTTTACCGTTGCACATCTTTGAGCCGCGCTACCGGCAAATGCTGACCGACATTCGTGTCTCAAACAATCTCTTCGGACTTGCTTACTTTGATCCGACAATTTCGAGCACGGAAGTTCCACCCGCCGGTCACGTAGGCTGCGTCGCCGAAGTCACTGAAACGCAAACGTTCCCGGATGGACGTTCGAACATACTGACGCTCGGTGTGATTAGATATCACATCGACTCCTACATCGAACGCGGCGATCCATACCTCGTGGCCGAGGTCAGTTACTTTGAAGACGACGACGAAGACGAAGAGCTGCTCACTGCGCCCGCCAAAGACGTAGCCGAAACATTCACACGCATCGCGCAGGCTGTGCGCACTATCAACGACGAACGCGCAGTTCTGCCAGATATTTCAAACACGGAGCCGCAGCGCCTATCGTTTCTAGTCGCAGCCGCGATGGAGATCGATGCCGAAGTAAAACAGGAGCTGCTCGAGCTTCGTTCGACTTCAGAACGCCTCGAACGTCTGCGTGGGATGCTCAACATCGCCGTTAAAGGCTATGAGGAACGAGCCCGCATTCATGAACTCGCGAAGAGCAATGGGCACAGCGGCAGAAGGATTGAGATCGAATGACGACTAGCAGTCCCCAGCCGCAAGTCAGCATTCGAGTCCTGTTTTTTGGTGCCGCGCGCGATGTGGTTGACGCCACGCAGCTCGATCTCTCACTCGATGCCCCGGCGACCGTATCGAGTGCTTTTAAGAACCTCGTCAATCGATTCGCGCAACTCGAACGCTTCGGACGCTCGCTGCTGTTTGCAGTGAATCAGGAGTACGCCACACCGGACACGCTTCTGAAAGAGAACGATGAGTTAGCGGTGTTTCCGCCGGTTAGTGGTGGGAGTTGTGATTATCGCTGTCCGTACGATTTTTTTGAATTGACAACGGAAGCGATCGACGTGGGCCAAGTGGCGCGACGGGTAGTGCTTCCGGAATGTGGAGCCACGGTCACGCTCGACGGCTACGCACGCGAATGGACCAAAGGCAAGCGAACGCTTTATCTGGTCTACGAAGCGTACGACGCCATGGCGTTGACTGAAATGGAGCGCCTCGGTCGTGAAGCTCACAAACAGTTCGAAATCGCCCACCTCGGCATCGTGCACCGCACCGGGCGCCTGGAGATTAGCGAAACGAGCGTCGTCATTGCCGCCAGCGCCCCACACCGCAAAGCAGCCTTTGAGGCCTGCGAATGGGCCATCAAAGAACTCAAACGCACCGTTCCCATCTGGAAGAAAGAAGTTTTTGAGAGTGGGGAAGAAGAATGGGTTATGCCGCAAACTGGATAACGGGAGCAGACCGCAGGAGCAGGTGATTCTTTCCCTGCTCCTGACTTCTGCTCGTGCTCCTCTAGCTTGTTGGTGACTCTTCCGTTTCCTCGTCGGCAGCGGCTTCTACGAGAGAGGCGCTGGTCACTTTGTCGCCCGCGTCGGTCTTGATCAGACGCACGCCTTGGGCGCTGCGGCCGGTCTTACGGATCTCAGCGGCTTCGAGGCGGATCAGCTTGCCTTGCTGCGTGATGATCATGATCTCCGACTCTTCTTCGACCGGGAACACTGCGACCACCTTGCCGGTCTTTTCAGTCGTCTTCATGTTGATGACGCCCTTACCACCACGCGATTGCAGCCTGTAGGTCGTGATGGAAGTCTGCTTACCGTAGCCTTGCTCGGAAACGGACAACATCCGCTCCTTATCGTCGGCCGAGACGGGACAGACTGAAACAACGTAGTCGTCCGGCCGTAGATCGATCCCGCGCATACCACGTGTCGCACGTCCCATCGGTCGCGCGTTCTTCTCGTCAAAGCGAATGGCGAATCCATCGTGCGTGGCGATGAAGATGCGCTTCGTACCGTCAGTCAACACAACGTCGAGCAACTGATCGCCTTCGTCTACGTTTATCGCGATGATTCCGTTGGTCCGAATGTTCTGGAAGTCCGCGAGCGACGTCTTCTTGATCACACCTTTGCGCGTGACCATCACCACGTAGCGGCCTTCAGCAAACTCGCGCACCGGAACGACGCCGGCCAGTTTGCGATCGGAAGGTATGTTGATGAGATTCACGACTGCCTTACCGCGCGCCGATGCCGCAGCGTCGGGCACTTCGTGAACTTTCAACTTATAGACCATGCCATCGTCAGTAAAGATCATCAGATAAGCGTGCGTCGAAGCGATAAAGAGATGTTCTACGAAGTCGCCGTTCTTCGCGGCAGCGCCGAAGCGGCCCTTACCGCCGCGACCCTGCCGAGAGTAAGTCGTGATCGGAGTGCGTTTGATGTAACCGCTGTTGGTGACAGTGATAGCGACGTCTTCATCCGCAATGAGATCTTCGATTGAGAGCTCAACGCCTTCGTCGACGATCTCCGTACGACGTTCGTCACCGAAGTCTTTCTTGACCTCTTCGAGCTCTTTCGCGATTACGCGTCGCAAAGACCGTTCGTTTGCGAGGATCTCTTCGAGCTCTGCGATGAGCTTGATGACCTGTTCGTACTCGTCGGTGATCTTCTGTCGTTCGAGAGCTGAAAGCCGTCGCAATTGCAGGTCGAGAATTGCCTGGGCCTGGATCTCCGAAAACGCGAGACCCGACATCGTCTTCTGCAGCTTCGCGAGATGCGTCTTGATCTGAACGTCTGCGCCAAGACCCTTCCACGTCTTGATTTCAGCCGTGGTCTTCAAGTCACCCTGTAACCACTGGCGCGCTTCATCAACCGAGCGTGAGTTGCGAATAAGAAAGATGATGGCGTCGAGTGCATCGATCGCCTTCGTTAGTCCTTCGAGAATGTGTGCGCGAGCTTTTGCCTTCCGCAGTTCGTACTCCGTGCGCTTGCGCACTACCTCGCGTCGAAACTCGATGAACGCCTCGAGCATCTCCTTGAGATTCAGCACTCGTGGCTGCCCGTTAACGATGGCAAGATTGATGACGCCGAACGACGACTGCATCGGCGTCAACTTGTAAAGCTTATTTAGCACCACTTGCGGCACTGCATCGCGTTTGAGCTCGACAACGATGCGCATGCCGCTGCGATCCGATTCATCACGAAGATCTGAAACACCGTCGATCTTCTTCTCGTTGATGAGTTCGGCGATACGCTCGAGCAAACGGGCCTTGTTGACCTGGAAAGGAATCTCCGTGATGACGATCGCATCGCGTTCCTGTTGACCGCGACCGATTCGATCGATGCCGGCACGCGCGCGCAACTGCAAGACACCTCGGCCTTCTTCGTAAGCCTTTCTGATCTCTTCGCGACCGTAGATAAATCCGCCGGTGGGAAAGTCCGGACCCGTCACGATCTTCGTGAGATCCTGGACAGTGGCTTCTGGATCTTTCAGTAATGCGAGTGTTGCTTCAACGATTTCAGTGAGGTTGTGCGGTGGAATCTTGGTGGCCATTCCCACCGCGATTCCGTCAGAACCGTTAATCAACAGGTTCGGAACACGCGTCGGCAGCACTGTCGGCTCGCTGAGCGACTCGTCGTAGTTTGGTTGAAACGTAACTGTTTCTTTCTCGATGTCGGCGAGCACTTCATTCGCCAAACGCGCCATGCGTATTTCTGTGTAACGCATCGCCGCGGCTGCATCGCCGTCAACTGAGCCGAAGTTGCCCTGACCGTCGATGAGCGGGTAGCGCATCGAGAAATCCTGCGCGAGGCGCACAATCGTGTCGTAAACGGGCATGTCGCCGTGCGGGTGATATTTACCGATCACGTCGCCGACGATACGAGCACTCTTCTTGTAGGCCTTGTTGTAAGTGTTGCCGAGCTCATGCATGGCCCACAACACGCGCCGGTGCACGGGTTTCAATCCGTCGCGAATATCCGGCAACGCGCGACCGATGATTACCGACATCGCGTAATCGAGATACGAACGCCGCATCTCGTCTTCGATGTTTATATGATTGCGTTCAGAAGTTGTTTCCATCTAACAGCCTTTCCAGTACAATCCCCGCCACGCAGACTAGCCCCTGTTCAAGAGATACCGAGCTTGAGTTTGGCGCTTTTCGGGGGAAGAAAACGGGTGAAGCATCACTATCAACGTAGCCCGTATTTTAGCCTTTTTCGAGCCTGTTTGGCAATCACGGAAACTGGCATAAACTCCAATAGAATCAATAGCTTCGTGTAGGCACTCCCGACCGTTCACCCCAGTCGGCTCCCATGAGTGAACAACGAAATTGGAAACGAATTCGTGAGCGACTAGCATTGCATCTACCGGTGCGTGTGCAGGGCCGCGAAACGCCTGATTTCGAATGGACCGAGATAACCAGACTCACAAACGTGACTCCTTTCGGCGCCGGTTTTCCTCTCAAACGGCCCACAGAAAAAGGTCGCTTGCTGTTCATGACGATCCCGATGCCGAGGCAGTTGCGAGTGTTCGATCATGTCGAGGACCAATACCGGATATGGGCCATCGTGCGGTACATGAAAAGCTCCGTCACCGAAAAAGGCACTCTGTTTGATGTGGGTGTTGCGTTCATCGGGAAGCGGCCGCCGGCCAGTTTTGAAACAGAACCGTGGAAGCGTTACGACATCTCAACTACTGCTTTCGAGGCGCTGGCACCAGCCGACGAGATTTTGATCCCGCTTCGGGAGCAGCGAGTCCACACACGTTACGGCATCGCGGTTGACATGCGAGTAGAACTGTTGGACGTCAAGGGCGAAGTGGTGATGAGCGAACACACCGTGACCGAAGAGATCAGCACCGGAGGCGCAACGATTTTTACGACACTGGAGATCCCTGAGGGAAGATTTATTCGACTGACCAGCGAGCAGCACGGTATCACGACACATGCGGCGATTAGATCACGGAGTATTGGGACGGACGGTATTCCGAGAATTCATGTGGAGTTCATAGATAGGGAATGGCCGTTGTAATATAAACGGCCTGAACATGGGGGATAACGGCACACAACTAGGAAAACGCGAGGATCCGCGGGCGTCGCCGGAGCGCTCGCCGTTGCCGCAGTGGGCGCTTGAAACGATCAGGCCCATGGTGGGCGTGCTGAGCCGCGTGTTCTTTAAGATTGAATTCCGAGGCCTCGAGAACGTGCCTAAGGATGGTGGCTTGATCATAGCCGCGAATCATCAGACATATATCGATCCTTTCTGGATTTCCGTTCCGATCAAGCGACCGACGCGTTATCTCGCATGGAGTGCTGCGTTCCGCTGGCCGCTGGTGGGTAGATGTCTGATCTGGTTTGGAGCATGGCCGCTCGCGCTGGAAGGAAGCGATCCGGCGGCGATACGGAGTTCTTTGCAGTGGTTGCGTAACGGCGGTGCGATAGTGATTTTTCCGGAAGGTGCGCGAAGCACGGTGACTGGAGACTTGGATCGATTCAAAGCGGGCGCTGTGCGATTGGCGATGGAAGCACAGGTGCCGATACTTCCGGTCACGATCAAAGGTGGAAATCGTGTTTGGCCGAGAGGCTGGCGTTTTCCGAGACCGGGGAAAGTCGTGGTGACCTATCACCCGCTCCACCATCCCGAACCATGCCCCAATGAGGAAACACGCGCGCGTGCACGCCGCGAAAGCGAACGCCTCGCGCAAGTCATAGCCTCAGCTCTCTAATTTCTAAGCACTTGCATCATGGCGGCGTGGATGAGGCCGTTGCTGGCGAGGAATTGTTCGCTGTAGATATCGTATGGCTCGTCTTTGAAATTCGTGATCCGTCCGCGGGCTTCGCTGATTAAGAGCGCGCCGGCGGCGACGTCCCAGGGGCTCAGACCGTCTTCCCAGAATCCATCGAAACGTCCACAGGCCACATAAGCCAGATCGAGAGCCGCCGAGCCATCGCGTCGGACAGCCTGGGCATTCATCGTGAAGTTCGTGAACCCGCGTGCGAAGTCCGGACGCTCACGCACGTTGTACGGAAATCCCGTGCACAACATCGCCTGGCTCAACTCGTCCACTGACGAAACACGAATCTTTCTGTCATTCAGCGTGGCGCCCTGACCACGTTCCGCCGCGAACATCTCATCGCGCATCGGATCGTAAACAACCCCAATCTCCAGCACGCCCGATCGTTCCAACGCGATCGAAACGCAGAAGCACGGATAACCATGCGCATAGTTTGTCGTGCCGTCCAACGGATCGATGATCCACTTCCACTCGCTGCGCTTGCCGCCAACCAAAACCGCCTCGCCGGATTCTTCAGCCAGAATTCCGTGTTGTGGGTGGTAAGAACGGATTCGCTCGATGATGAGGTTTTCAGCGGCGATGTCGGCTTCGGTAACGAGATTGATGTCGCCTTTGATACTAACCTTCGCGGATCCGAGACGTTGGACCAGCAGATTGCCGGCTTCGCGTGCCATATCGATCGCAAAGTTAAGCATAAGTGTAGACAGGATTAACAAGATGTTCTCAGGATGAATCTTGAAAACATCTTGTTAATCCTGTCCCTTTAACCATCGAGCAGAGGAATGTTGATACTCTTCTCGCGCGCCGTTTGTTCCGCCTCTTCGTAGCCAGCATCAACATGGCGCGCGACCCCGAGGCCCGGATCGTTCGTTAATACACGATTCAATCGCTTGGCCGCTTCGTCACTGCCATCGGCAACGGACACCTGACCGGCATGCAGCGAATAGCCAATCCCGACACCACCACCATGATGGAATGAAACCCAACTCGCGCCACTCGCAGTGTTGAGCAATGCGTTCAGAATGGGCCAATCGGCCACAGCATCCGATCCGTCCTTCATTCCTTCAGTTTCGCGGAACGGCGACGCGACCGAGCCCGTGTCGAGATGATCTCGACCGATCGCGATCGGCGCCTTGAGATCTCCGCGCTTGACGAGATCGTTAATCGCTTCGCCCATCTCAGCCCGTTCACCATAACCGAGCCAACAGATTCGCGCGGGCAAGCCCTGAAAGTGCACCCGATCGCGCGCGAGGCGCAGCCAACGATTCAACGTGCGATCGTCGGGAAACATCTCGAGTGCGAGATCGTCAGTCTTACGTATGTCCTGTGGATCGCCTGACAACGCTACCCAGCGAAACGGTCCTTTGCCTTCACAGAAAAGCGGGCGAATGTATTCGGGAACGAAGCCAGGTATCTCGAACGCGTCTTTGCATCCCGCATCAAACGCCTGCTTGCGAATATTGTTGCCGTAATCAAACGCAACGGCGCCCGCGCGCTTCAACGCCAGCATGGCCTCGACGTGTTGGGCCATCGACGCTGTGGACTTCTCGATGTACGCAGTTGGGTCACTAGCACGCAACTCGCCGGCGTCATCCAGCGACATTCCAGCGGGCACGTAACCATTCAAAGGATCGTGCGCGCTTGTTTGATCTGTAACTGCATCGACGTGAACGCCACGTCGCACCAGTTCCGGCAAAACTTCGGCGCAATTACCAACGAGGCCAACAGAGATCGCGCGCTTCTGCTCGCGCGCGTCTTCAACGATGCCGAGCGCCTCGTCGAGCGTCATCGCGATGCGATCGCAGTAGCCGGTACGAACACGCCGTTCGATACGAACCGGATCGACGTCAATGCCGAGAAACACAGCGCCATTCAACGTCGCTGCTAACGGTTGGGCGCCGCCCATACCACCCATACCGCCCGACACAACGAGCTTGCCGGAAAGATCGCCACCGAACTGCCGGTCCGCCATCGCGGCGAATGTTTCAAACGTACCCTGAACGATGCCCTGCGTGCCGATGTAGATCCAACTACCGGCAGTCATCTGACCGTACATCATTAGCCCGCGGCGTTCGAGTTCGTGAAAGTGTTGCCAGGTGGCCCACGCGCCAACGAGATTTGAGTTCGCGATCAAAACGCGTGGTGCGTGTTCG
>JBKPPU010000361.1:0-4518 GCA_046733695.1 Acidobacteriota bacterium | reverse complement strand
GAAATCAATATCGGCAGCGGTATAAGACGGGATCTCGGAAAATTGCTACCGCAAAAGGGTCGAGTGGGAATCATCTCGAATCCGCGCGTCTTCGACCTTTATGGTCGAGACGTCAAACGTTCTTTGAAGGCTGCTGGATTTCAGACGCTTGAGTGGCTGATGCCCGAAGGCGAGCGTTACAAATCCTTCCGTGTGTTAGAGAAAGCGGTCACTTTTCTCAGCGAAAATCGCTTTGAAAGGGACGATCTCGTAATGGCACTTGGCGGTGGAGTCGTCGGCGATCTGGCGGGTTTCAGCGCCGCGATTTACCTACGTGGCCTGCCGCTGGTTCAGGTACCCACAACTCTTTTGTCCCAAATTGACTCCTCTGTTGGCGGTAAGACTGGAATCAATCTTCCTTCCGGCAAGAACCTAGTAGGCGCTTTTCATCAACCTGCGTCGGTATTCATTGATACCGAAACACTCGCGTCACTGCCCCCGCGCGAGTTGGTCTCAGGCTTTTGTGAAATGGTCAAACAATCCCTCATCTCCGACACGTCACTCTTTGAGATGACGGTGAGTTGTCTTCAAAAACAAACGAGCAACGGCGATTTACTTCGCTCTGCGGAGTTTGAAAACCTGATTGCGGCGCAATGTAGTTTCAAAGCTTCGATCGTCGCGAACGACGAACGCGAGTCAACCAGTCGCACGGACGTAAAATCGCGGCGGGTGTTGAATTTCGGACACACAACTGCTCACGCTTTGGAAACGATCACGAACTATCGTTACTTCCGTCACGGCGAAGCAGTTGGGTATGGAATGTTAGTTGCCGGAGAACTTTCGCGTAACCTGGGTCTCATGGACTCCGGTGAACTGAAAACTCTGCGCGATGCGGTTAGTCTTTGCGGACCGCTTCCACGTGCAGATAATCTCGATACAGGCGAGATCATGCGCGCTCTCAAGCACGACAAAAAGAGCGTGGATGGTCAAATTAATTGGGTGTTGCTCGAAGGGATAGGCCGGCCGAAGATCGTGGAAGGCCGGCTTATCGGTGCGAAATCCTTGCGTCTTTCGCTGCGAGCCGGATTATCGGAAAGACAGAAAGAGAGTTTCCACTAATGCAAACGCACAGATCAGGTGAACGAGGCAGTGCGAACCTCAAGTTTGTGATTGTGATGGCGATTATGGCCGCGACCGCTTACGCCGGGTATCTGTATATTCCCGTCGCCTATCACGCCACCGTGTTCAAGGATTTAATGCAGCATCAGGTAGACGTGGCTTCGGCGCAGGGCTATAAGCCACAGTGGGTGGCTGAACAACTCATGAAGAACGCTCCCGAGTTTGACATTCCAGCGGATGCTGTTTACACACCGGTGCTACGTGATAGTCGGATGGAGGTGAGGGTGCAGTACGTCCACCCAATCGAATTTCCCGGATACACTTACAACTACGAATTCGATCACACGGTAAGAAGCACCGCATTCCTGACTTTCAAATAAATATTTAGCCGCAGATGAAATTCTTATCTTGGGGCGCCGTCGAGGAAGGCCTTGAGTTTTCGCGAGCGTGATGGATGGCGCAGCTTGCGCAGAGCTTTCGCTTCGATTTGACGGATGCGCTCCCTGGTCACTGCGAAGTGTTGTCCAACTTCCTCCAGCGTGTGTTCCGATCCAGTCGTCCCAAGACCAAACCTCATCTTGATCACTTTCTCTTCACGCGGAGTCAACGTAGCTAAAACTTCATCCGTGATCTCGCGCAGGTTCGACGCAACCACTGCGTCCGCCGGATTCAGTATCGACTTGTCTTCGATAAAATCGCCGAGATGTGAATCTTCTTCCTCGCCAATCGGTGTCTCCAAAGAGATCGGTTCCTGAGCAATCTTCAACACCTTGCGGACTTTGGATACCGGAATATCCATCTTCCGCGCGATCTCTTCACTGGTGGGTTCGCGCCCCAACTCCTGAACGAGGGATCGCGACGTTCGAATCAGCTTGTTGATCGTCTCGATCATGTGCACCGGAATGCGGATCGTGCGCGCCTGATCGGCAATGGCTCGCGTGATCGCCTGGCGAATCCACCACGTCGCGTAAGTGGAAAATTTGTACCCACGCCGCCACTCAAACTTGTCGACGGCTTTCATCAATCCGATGTTGCCTTCCTGAATCAGATCCAGAAATTGCAAACCACGATTCGTGTACTTCTTTGCGATCGATACCACCAACCGCAAGTTCGCTTCAACCAGTTCGCGTTTCGCCTGACCGGTCTGTTGTTCACCAATCACGATCGACTGAAGCGATCGCTTGATCTCGACGGGACTCACAAAAGTGTCGATCTCAATCTGCAATAGCTTTTTACGCGCCATCAGAATGCGACGCCGCAGATCTTTTTCCTCTTCAGGCTTGACGCGCTTGCGGCTTAACTTATCGTTTGCGCCGTCAATCTCACGCTCTGATTCGCGCACTGATTTCTGAACTGAGCGAATCGAGTTGATCAACCGCTGCCTGGCACGCTCGGTTAGATTCAGGCGTCCGATTTCCTGTGCTATCTCGAGACGAGTTCTCCCCACTGTTCTTTTCAGACGAGTTAACTTCTTGCTCTTCTTGGTGTGCGTGATTTTTTGTTCGGCTTTTAGTTTCTCGAACTCTTTCAGTCCGGCCTTGCAGTGTTTGTCGATGTTCTGAATTCCTTCGATCGTCCAGGCTCGGTACTCGTCGGCTTTGTCTTCATCGCCGGTGAGTTCGGCCTGTTCGGAGAACGTTACTGTGTCGCGTATGTTTATACGGCCGTTTTCGAGATCCTCGCCGATCTTCAGCACTTCGCGAACGGCAATCGGCGAACGCGCGATCGCCTTCTGAGTTTTGAGCTGGCCGCGTTCGATCCGTTTCGCGATCGCGACTTCACCCTCGCGGGTGAGCAACGGCACCACACCCATTTCGCGGAGGTAAAGTCGAACGGGATCATTTGTCTTTTCTAAAGCACCGGCGGAGAGGTCCAGTTCGACGTCTTCGTCGAGACCTTCTTCATCTTCGTCCGTCACCGCCACCGCAGCTTGTTCAAGAAGACGCTCGTCGGAATCGGCGACGGGAATGTTTGAGCCTTCCAACTTCTGAAGTACGTCTTCAATGTCGTCGGGAGAAACGACGTTGTCCGGTAATTCACGATTGAGATCGTCGAACGTAAGGTATTTCTTGTCGCCGCCCAGTTCGAGCAGTCGCTCCATTACGTCGTCGCGATCTTTTTCTTCCATACTACTCACGGTTTATTGCTCCCGAGTTATTACCTGACACGCGAGGCCGTTTAACTTTGGGGCTGCAGCATCGCCTGACGCTGCGCAGAAAGCTGAATCTGTTCGGCTGAAAGCCGGGAAAGCCGTTCAAAATCCTGCTCCCGCTCGGCTACTACCAACTCCCGTCTCAATTCTTCAATCCGCAGTTCGAGCTTCATCAATCTGAACGTGGAGACACATTCTTGCGCCACGTAATGCTCGTTTGAACCATGCAGCGAGGAGTTCATCAACACCATCGGCACCATGCCGGCGGCTAACTCATCCGCTTCGAGCTTGCTACTCAGGTTGTCAAAATCTATTTCAGCCCCCTCGCGTTCCAGCTCAAACAAGGCTTTGAACAGCGGCGCCGTAGCCAGGTCTTCGTAATCTTCTTCACGAAGCATTGAGAGCGCTTCTCGTCGCAAATTTGCATCTGCAAAAAGTAGACCAAGCAAACGTTGCTCGGCAGCAGTTGCCTCCGTTCGTCTCGTCAGCGACTGTACAGCGGTGGGACGAAGATTCCGGTTGTCCCTGACCATTTGCCACAACTCACGTCGCCACGTCGATGTATTTACATTCTCGCGATCAATCCCGAGCGCATCCATCGCCATATCGAAATACTCGCGCTTCTGAATGCGGCTGTTAACGGCCCGAATGTAGGGAAGAACTTCTTCGACAGCTTCAGCCTTTTCCGCGGGCCGGTGAAGATTACGGTCGCGTAAAGCGCTTTCGATTACGAATTGAATGTGTGGTTGTGCCTGCGCCCTTTGTTGTTGATATTCCGTTACGCCAAACTTCCGGATGTATTCGTCGGGATCCGCGTCGTCGGGAAGGACCAGTACCTTTACTTCGAAATCCTCGGCGAGGAGAATCTCGATTGCTTTTTTCGCGGCCTGCACGCCGGCGCGGTCGCCATCATAGTTGACTACAACTCTGCGCGCAAACCTACTAAGAAGCTTTACCTGATCTGGCGTCAACGCTGTTCCCAAACTCGCCACAACGTTCCGCACGCCGTACTGATACGGCACGATCAGATCCAAAAATCCTTCCACTAAAATCGCGAAACCCTGGCGCCGAATTTCATCGCGAGTCAGACCTAGACCAAACAGATTGCGACCCTTGACGTAAGCAGCCGTCTCTGGTGAGTTGATGTATTTCGCGTCTTCGCCTTTAAGCGTTCGTCCGCCAAAAGCAATCGGCCGGCTCTGTGCGTCGAGCACCGGGAACATCAATCGACCGCGAAAGCGATCGTAAGAACGATTGGAGTCCTCCTT
>JBKPPU010000360.1:0-5781 GCA_046733695.1 Acidobacteriota bacterium | reverse complement strand
GGTTCTGTCGATGGTCAGTTTGACAGGGCTGGCCGCATTCGCTAACGTGGCTGCCCTCGCTGGACTTTGATGCCACTCGTCCCGTATGAGTCTAACATCCCTTCCGCGTTTCCTTCTCCCCAGCCGTGCTCGAATCCGCATCGTTTTATTGGCGGTTCTGAGTGCAATTGGCTTCGGAACGGTCGTGTTTCACCTGCTGGAAGGCTGGTCTATACTTGATAGTCTTTACGTTACTGTCCAGACGCTCACTACTGTCGGCTTTGGCGACTTGACGCCCCGAACGACTCTGGGACGCACGTTCGCCACGGTCTTCATGATGGTCGGCGTCGGAGTTGTGCTTTATGCTTTGACCAGCACCGTACAGACGATCGTTCACTCAGAACTGTTTGCCCGGTATGGCCATTCACGAAAAATGAGCAAACTGCGAGATCATTTTATCATCTGCGGCGCAGGCCGCGTCGGATCGCACTTGATACACAGCTTGCGTGCGGTTGAGGGAGCTTTTCTGGTAATTGAAAGCGATCAGAAAAAGGTCGAAGCTCTCATGGATACAGGTATTCCGGTTCTCTTGCGAGATGCGACGCTCGAGCAGAGTCTGATTGAGGCAGGAGTTGTACACGCGCGCGGTCTTGCTACTTGCCTCCCCGACGATGCTGACAACGTCTATGTCGTCCTGACTGCAAGAGATCTGAACCCGGGCATTCACATCGTCGCTCGCGCTGCAGCCGAACAGGCGGAGAGTAAGTTGATCAGAGCGGGCGCTAATCGCGTTGTCGCTCCGACGATCATCGGCGGTCATCGCATGGCGATGGCGTTGACAAAGCCTGCAGTGGGCGACTTTCTCGACTCAGTCACAGCCAATCATCTCGAGCTTGGTTTTGAACAGCTTGAAGTCGATGGAGTTTCTTCTTTAGTGGGTCGCAAGCTTAGTGAGACAGTTATCAGATCGGAGTTGAACATCGTCGTGGTGAGTATTCGTCGGAATGACGGAGAAATTATTTTCAATCCCAGTGGCGAAACAAGGATCGAAAGTGGCGACATGCTGATAGCTATCGGCAACGCGGAATCATTGGCGCGGTTGAATACGCTCGCTCGCGGTCGAGTGACGCAGGCACGTGCTATCGAGGCGGAGACAAGATGAAGGTTCTGGTTACTGGTGGCAGTGGGTATCTCGGCACGTTTGTCCGGCAGTATTTCACAGCCGACGATTTTTCGCGGCGGTCCGGATTTGACGTCCGTGACGAACAGGCAGTCGAGCGGGTTAAAGAGTACGACGCCGTCATTCACCTAGCGGCGCATTTCGACAAACATCCTGACGGAGCGGCTGAGTGCTTTCGCACAAACGCCACCGGCACTGCGAACGTGATTCGCAACATGAAACCCGGTGCGGCGTTTGTTTATGCGTCAACTAAAGATGTGTATTTCAGTCACGCCGAAGGCCTCAATGAAGTCGCAGAAGATGTAAGCACAGCCTACTGCGGGCAATCAGCGTTCGAGTGGTCCAAGCTGATCGGCGAACAATACGTTGAGTACTATGCACGGAAGCACAAAGTTCGTGCGTGCATCTTCCGGCTGTCGACCGTGTATGCTCGGCCGTCGCCGGAAAACGCCAACGGCATCGTCACGCATTACGTCGAGTCTGTTAAGCATCGGGAGCCGATTCGACTGCCTATAGGATTCGATCCCGTGCGAGACCTTCTTTATGTCGACGACTTCTCCCTGGCGTGCCAATTCTTTATCGGTTCGGGGATTGAGTTCGGGCTTTATAACCTGGGCGGTGGTCCAGACAATGCGCTGAGCCTGCGCGACATTCTGAAACGCGTGGGAGGAATGATCGATATCGAGCCGGTGATCGAGGAAGTAGAGATGCCGCCTCCGGTGCCGTTGCGTTATGTTTCCGACATCACGCGTGTTAGTAAGGACCTGAGCTGGCGTCCGAGAATTAGTATTGACGACGGACTGAACACGATTCTTTAGATGACAAGGGTGCAGGCTGAAAGTATTAAGCGAGTCGTGGTGCGGGGCACGAACTGGGTCGGCGACTCCGTCATGACCGTGCCCGCGCTCCGCGCACTCAGACGCGTCTTGCCTGATGCAAGAATCACACTCGTAGTTCGTCCGGGCCCAAAAGGAATATTCTCTGAGGCAGACTACATCGACGACTTGCTCGTCTACGAGAGAAAGGGAGCATTCTCGGTAATTCCACAGATTCGCGAGTGGAGGCGAAGAGATTTTCAACTTGCCGTCTTGTTTCAGAATGCTTTTGAAGCGGCGTTGATTCCCTTTCTCGCAGGTGTACCTCTTCGACTCGGATATGCGACTGAGTCTCGACAGGCATTGTTGACCCATCCGTTGGAATTGCCTGATTGGCGCTCGTCGAGACATGAGGTTTTTTATTATTTGTATCTGATCACGGCGCTGGAGCAGATGTTGTTTGGAGAGAGCACGCGTAGTGAAAGTGACCCGGACGCCACCATACAAATTTCGGAAAGCAGAAAGAATGATGCGCGCGATTTGCTTCGTGCTTACGGTGTGACGGGAGGCGATTCTGTTGTCGCGATTTGTCCGGGCTCGATAAATAGTCGCGCAAAGCGTTGGCCCGCGGAGTCGTTCGCGGCATTAGCCGATCGTCTGATCGATTCGCGCCGGCAGGTTTTGCTGATTGGTTCGAAGGACGAACTGGATGTCACTGACAGTGTGACGCGACAGATGCGTAACCGACCAATCGTCCTGACGGGTAAGACCAGTCTCGATCAGATTACGGCCGTGCTTGACCGGGCAGATTTAGTTGTGACGAACGATACGGGTCCGGCCCACATCGCTGCCGCACTCGGACGTCCAACCATCGTTATCTTTGGACCAACGAATCCACTGACGACTCGTCCCTTCGCGCCCGACGCAGAGATCCTGAGACATCCACCAGACTGTGCGCCCTGCATGCTGCGTGATTGCCCGATCGATCATCGATGCATGACGGCCATCACGGTTGATGAAGTGTTTGAGCATTCGCATGCGTTGTTGAAGCGCGGTAGTTTCGCAAAAACAGTAAGGAGCCTGTGCGACTCAGTCGCGTGAACAACGGATGAAGCGACCCGCAGTTTTCATCGATCGTGATGGCACGATTTCCGAGGAGGTTGGTTACGTCAATCATCCTTCGCGGTTTCGTCTATTTCCTTACTCGGCTGAGGCCATCAGGATACTGAACAACAATGGTTGGTTGGCAATCCTGATAACCAACCAGGCGGGTGTTGCGCGCGGCTACTTTTCTGAGGATGTGATCGTTAAGGTCCACGATCAGCTCAAACAAGATCTCGAAAACGCGCAGCTCGATGCAATCTATTACTGCGCGCATCATCCAAGCGTGGGTGAGCCTCCGTACCGGTTTGACTGTGACTGTCGCAAGCCGAGGCCGGGACTGGTCAATCGCGCGGCAAGCGAGTTTGAGATTGATCTGGGAGCAAGCTGGATGGTTGGCGATCGTTATGGAGACGTGGAGCTAGCGCGCAATGCGGGTCTGCATTCTGCGTTTGTGCTGAGTGGATACGGCCGCGGTGAGTATGAATATCAAAGTCACGGTTGGAAATACCAACCCGATCTAATTTGCGAAACGCTTCTCGAAGCAGTGAAGATGATTATTAAATCAGGTTTTGCGGCAACACTGTAAATGCAAGAACGGTTAGTACAAATCGTACGGCGTTTTGCCGGGCAGAAAGTCGTGATTGTCGGCGACGCGATCGCCGACAAATTTGTGCACGGCTCGATTAGCCGAGTTTCACGCGAAGCGCCAGTTTTCATTCTGCGACACGAACAAACTCAAACGCTTCCAGGTGGCGCAGCGAATTGCGCGATGAATCTCGTCGCACTTGGCGCTCAAGTCTCGTTGATTTCACTAACAGGGGACGACGAATCCGGCAGCGAACTCCGCGCGAAACTTGAATCCGCCGGAATCGATACCAAAGGTGTGATCGTCTCCAAAAAAATTCAAACGACCACGAAAGTAAGAATCCTCGCCGGGCATTCGCACTCCAACAAGCAACAGGTAATCAGAATCGACTACGAGGGCGCGCCACTCCACGACGAAGAAATTCGCACGGCAATTCTCAAAGAACTCGAACAAGCAATCACCGGATCAAAGGCCGTCGTGATGTCCGATTACAATTACGGGGTGATTGACGCAAGCGCCGCCGAGCTGATTCGCAAGAAGACAGACGTTCCCGTGCTGGTTGATTCGCGCTTTCGACTGTTCAACTTCACCGGCTTCACTGCCGCGACTCCAAACGAGGAAGAAGTCGAGAACCTTGTCGGCACGCCGATTACGGCAGACGGATTCGAAAGCGCTGCCCGCGACTTAAAAAAGAAACTGGGCCATCGCGCTTTACTCGTTACTCGCGGGGCTCAGGGTATGACGCTTCTCGAAGGCGACAACGCGCCCTTTCATATTCCCGCAGTCGGTGCTCAACAAGCGGTTGATGTAACAGGCGCAGGCGACACTGTCATCGCGACGTTCTCCCTCGCGCTGGCAACCGGTGCGTCGTTTGTTGAAGCTGCGCACCTGGCGAATTACGCAGGCGGCCTCGTGGTGATGAAGAGAGGTACTGCAACTACAAACGCCGAGGAACTGGAGCACGCGATTACAGGATGACAGTTCTCAGCCGCGAAGAACTAATCCAGCGGGTAGCATCCGCCCGTGAATCCGGCGCGCGAATTGTTTTTGCAAACGGCTGTTTCGATGTGCTGCATGTCGGCCACGTTCGATATCTCGCGGGCGCGAGAGAGTTGGGCGACGTGCTTGTCGTCGGCGTCAACTCGGATGAACAAGTGGCGATTCAAAAAGGCGCGGGCCGGCCAGTGTTACCCGCGAGGGAACGCGCCGAAATTGTCGCAGCACTTGAACCGGTCACCTACGTCACGATTTTTGATGAACCGACCGTCGAACACCTCTTGCTCGCGCTCAAGCCGGATGTTCATGCCAAAGGCACGGATTACACTACCGAAACCGTACCGGAACGGGACGTGGTACGATCATACGGCGGCCAGGTCGCGATTGTCGGGGACCCAAAAGATCATTCGACGTCAGCCATCATCGCTCGCCTTGGAGGGGTGAATGGTTAAGATGAGAAAAATTCTTGCGGCTCTTTTTCTCGTGTCACTGATCTCGTCTGTGACGTTCAGCCAACGTCCCGAGCGTTTCGATCCTGATGGATCATTCTGGGTTCACGGCGCACCGCCAGACGATTTTTCGGAGTTCAGTGGCATTAATTTGAACGCAAAGAAGTCCCGCAATCTTCCCCAACCCGGACTGGAAACCAACAAAGGCACGCGGTACCGCTTCAAAACTCTCAGCGTCAAACAAGAGAGATTTACCTTCACCACAATGATAGTCGCTGGCGTTTCTTATAGTTTTTCCGGAAGATTTCTCAAGGGCGGCGTCTATTCGTCAGGAATTCTCGACGATGAGACACCGGTCCTGGAAGGAACTCTGACGAAGTTTCGCGGCGGCTCGAAGGTGGCTGAAGCTAAACTGAAGTTTGTTTATTTCGGCGGTACATGAGAATTCTCATCGTTAAGCTCAGCAGTATCGGCGACATCGTTCACACGCTGCCGTCCCTCGCCGCTCTCCGTGCAAATATGCCCCACGCCGAAATTTCATGGGTCGTCGAACGACGATCTTCTGAAATTTTAAGAGACAACCCGCTTGTAGATCGTCTCATCGAAGTCGACACGAAGGCGCTGAGGCGCGGGCTGATGTCTGGGGAGACGCTGCGGGCACCGCGCCAGCAG
>JBKPPU010000359.1:0-2476 GCA_046733695.1 Acidobacteriota bacterium | reverse complement strand
GGTCGCCGGCTCGCCGCAACTGAGTTGGATGATGGCCTGACGCTTTACAAGGAATCATGTCCAATTGGGGTGATCGCCATAATCTTCGAAGCACGGCCAGAGGTAATCCCACAAGTTGCTTCACTGGCGCTCAAGTCGGGTAACGCAGTAATTCTCAAAGGTGGTGCCGAAGCGGCACACACCAATAGTGCTCTGGTTTCAATCTGGCGCGATGCGCTTAGCTTCTTTCTTGATGTTCCGGCGACTTCAATTAACTTGTTACACACCCGAGACGACGTCGGTAAACTACTTCAGTTGGACACTGACGTCGATCTGATCATCCCGCGCGGCTCACGGCAGTTTGTCAAATACATTGCTGAGAACACTCGCATTCCGGTATTGGGCCATGGCGAGGGCATTTGTCACGTCTACGTGGACCAGGCCGCCGATTTGGAAAAGGCGGTCAACATCGCCTTCGATTCGAAGGTTCAATACCCGGCCGCGTGTAACGCGATGGAAACGTTGCTTGTACACAGAGATATTGCGCACGAGTTTCTACCGTCGATGGTGGAACGTTTCAGAGCAGCTGGAGTTGAGGTGCGCGGTTGTCCCGGAACGGTCGTGTACGCGCCCGTCGTTTTGGCAAGCGAAGCTGATTGGGCAACGGAGTATTCGGACCTGATTATTTCGATCAGAATTGTGAACAATCTTGATGAGGCGATCAAACACATCGATAAACACGGATCTGGTCACACCGAATCGATCGTCACTGAGGACAAAGCTGCCGCGACACAGTTTATGAATCGAGTTGACGCTGCCGGCGTCTACCACAATGTATCGACGCGCTTTGCGGACGGTTTCCGCTATGGCTTAGGCGCCGAGTTAGGAATCAGCACTGGCAAACTGCACGCCCGCGGCCCGGTTGGTCTCGAAGGCTTGACCACCTACAAATACAAACTATTCGGCGACGGTCACCTCGTAGCCAGCTATAATAAAGGCGAGCGCACTTTCAAACATCGCCGCCTGGAAC
Organism: Acidobacteriota bacterium; assembly: GCA_046733695.1. GTDB lineage: Bacteria > Acidobacteriota > Blastocatellia > Pyrinomonadales > Pyrinomonadaceae > PSRF01. Next base: position 1,467 of record JBKPPU010000359.1, on the reverse strand, counting down.
AGAAGACGGAGGAGAAAGAGGAGTCGCCTTGCAGCGGAGATCGTCGCCGGCTCGTCTGGTCCAGCGTCATCAGTGCTACGAGAGGACATGGATGACGGGTTGCCTCACAACGGCGGCGCAACTCTTCACTGTGGCAATTTTAATTTAAGCAGCGAGGTTCACGTTGCAGTCCAAGTTGCTCTGCTTGCTTCTTGCGTTGATCTTGTATTCCAACGCGACCGACATCAGAAATAAGTCTGCTACGGCTGATAGCTTCCCAGTTCACATTCGTATCGACGCGACCAACACCAGGGGAGCGCTGCGTCCCATTTGGCGATTCTTCGGCGCCGACGAACCGAATTACGTTTATATGAAGAACGGCAGGAAGTTGATCGCTGAACTTGGTCAGCTGGCGCCCACCAAAGTTTACTTTCGCACGCACAATCTTTTGACCTCGGGCGATGGTACTCCCGCTTTGAAGTGGGGCTCAACCGGAGTCTACAGCGAAGACGCTAACGGAAAACCGATCTACAACTGGACGATTCTCGATCGTATTTTCGACACCTACTTGAAAAATGGCGTAAGACCTTATGTCGAGATCGGTTTCATGCCGCGCGAGCTTTCGATTAAGCCCGAACCCTATCAACATAAATGGACCTCGACTGCGAAGTACGAAGAGATCTTTACGGGCTGGGCCTATCCGCCGAGCGACTATTTGAAGTGGGCGGATTTAGTTTACGAGTGGGCGAAGCATTGCGTTCGCAGATACGGCCGGAAAGAAGTGGAAACGTGGTACTGGGAAGTTTGGAACGAAGCTAACATCCCTTACTGGCGGGGTACACCGGAGGAGTTTCACAAACTTCACGACTACGCCATTGATGCAGTACGAAGAGCGCTGCCAACAGCTCGAGTCGGCGGTCCTGATACAGCGGGGCCAGGCGATCAATTTATGCGCGACTTTCTCGAACATTGCCTGCGGGGAGCTAACTACGCCACTGGCAAAACCGGTACGCCGCTGGACTTCATTGCCTTTCACGCGAAAGGTTCACCCAAAATCGTTGACGGTCACGTGCAAATGGGAATCGCAACTCAGCTCCGCAATATTGATACGGGGTTCGGCCTTGTAGCCTCTTATCCCGAGCTGAAAGACAAGCCGATTATAATCGGCGAATCCGATCCGGAAGGCTGTGCTGCTTGTCAGGGACCACAGCTCGCATATCGCAATGGAACGATGTATTCGAGTTACACAGCGGCAAGTTTCGCACGCAAACAGGAGTTAGCTGATAAGCATGGCGTAAACTTTGAAGGCGCATTGACCTGGGCGTTCGAATTTGAGGATCAACTTTACTTCGCTGGCTTTCGCGCTCTGGCAACGGAGGGTTTGGATCTACCGGTCCTGAATGTGTTTCGCATGTTCGCTCACATGAGCGGCCGGCGCGTGGAAGTACAGAGCGATGGAGTTGTACCACTAAATGAGATGCTTTCGGA
>JBKPPU010000358.1:0-3447 GCA_046733695.1 Acidobacteriota bacterium | reverse complement strand
CTAGAAAACAATCCAATTAACATTATTGATTATTCTAGGGTTCGCTGATTTATAATGGAAACTAAAAGATTTTATTATTACGATAATCCATCTTGATATCGGGAGCCTTGCTGCTGTGGAAATTCGACAATTACGGGCCTTCGTTGCCATCGCTGAATCAGGCACGTTTACGGCAGGAGCGTTGCGGGTACATGTGACCCAGGCGGCGATAAGCATGCAGATCAGACAACTGGAGACAGAGATCGGGGCGAAGGTGTTTGTGCGAGCTCCGCGTCACGTAATCCTCACTGAGGCCGGTGAGCAACTGCTGCGACGTGCCCGCCACATACTGCGCGAGCATGATGCAGCGCTTGATGAAATCGCCGAACTGGCCGGGGCTGAGCGTGGCCGGTTGCGAATCGGCAGTGCGTCGGCGATGGTCCTATCGGAGCAGCTGCCGGCGATTCTGAAGGAATTACGGAAACAACACCCGGCAGCGGAGATCTCGGTCACGTCGGGCACGAGTGAAGTGCTGGTGGACCAGATACTGGGCGGCGAGGTTGACGTCGCATTCGTTTCCCTTCCTGTCGATGTTCGTGGAATTAAAACCGAACGGTTGAGCCAGGACCAACTGGTGGCGATTGCGTCGCCGCGCCACAAACTCGCAAAGCAACGCACAATCAGCGCATACACGCTTGCGGGCGAGCGATTGATTCTCGGTGAGCGCGGCGGGAACACGCGGCGGTTGATCGATCAGTTTTTTGCGCAGGCTGGGGCTTCGTTGCATGTTGCGATGGAGTTGAGCCGGCAGCAGGCGATCAAGCGAATGGTCGAAGAAGATATGGGTGTCGGTATTGTGCCGCTACAGTCTGTGAAGGAAGAAGTCGAGAAAGGCAAACTGATTCGTTGGTGGATCGAAGGCGCCCAGATCAACTGGGAGCTGGGTATAGCGCAGTTGAGCAACGGCTACGATTCACCGATCATGCAGAAGTTCGTCGCGCTCGCGCACAAGAATTTTGAGGATGGCGTCTCCGTGAGTACCGTGAAGAAAACGAAGCCCGTTGCGATGAAGAGCAAACCGAAGAAGAAATGAAGCTCAGCGAGCGTGATGCTAAGCGATCGGCTGCACAGGATTAACAAGCAAATCCTGTCCCCAAACTTTCTGATGAACCTGGGCGCTCAAATGAATTTGAGCGCTTCAATCAACCTTCCAATATCGTCTTCGTTGTTGAAGAAATCTGTCGCCACGCGAAACCCCTGCGGTTTTTCAGTAACCAGAATCTTCCGGACTGCTAAGCCGGCAACAACTTTCGCCGGATTTTCTGCGGCCACCAGCGTCTCCGCCGAACGAAACTTCTCCGCCTCGAGCGGTGACAAAACTTCCCAACCACTCTCATTTAGCCACGCCGTCAACACGCGATTCAGCTCCAGCGCGCGCGCTTCGATATTCGCGATCCCGATTGACTGCATTAATTCGATCGAGGCGCCGACCGCAAAGATGCCGGCAAAATGTGGACAGCCGAGCTCGGCTCGCGCCGACATATCGTGTCGCAAATGGACTTCGTCGTTTCTCATTCCATACGGATCGTGAACACTCAACCAGCCAATCGTCCGTTGCCGCGCCGCTGCTTGAAGCTCTTTGCTGATGTAAACAAATCCGGATCCGTATCCGGACCGCATCCACTTGTGACCGGTCGCGCATAGCGCATCGATCTTCATGCGCTTCACATCGATTTCGAAAACTCCGGCGGCCTGGCTCGCATTGATAACAAGTGCGTGGTTTCCCTTAAGACTCGCCAGGTCCCCAATGTCTGTTCGAAAACCATTGGAAAACTGAACATAACTCATCGAGATGACGCCGGTGCGCGTGTTCATCGCCGCGCGAATATCTTCCGGCCGCACAGCTCCTCCAATCGATTTCACGAAATGAACCGGAATTCGGCGATGCATCCACGCAATCGTGGTCACCGGAAACTCGAGATCGCACGAGATTACTTCGCCATGCTTCTCGAGAGCGTCAATAATCAGATTCATTCCGCTCGACGTGTTCGTCGTGAAACCAATCTCTTCGGGTTCAGCATTGATGAAAGCGGCGACTTGCGCCCGCCCCTCCTCGCGCCGCGCCAGCCACGCGTCCCAGTGAACGTCGCCATCATTCATCATCTGCTCGTAATACTCGGCTCCCGCTCTCGCAGTGGAAACCGCCACTGGTCCAGCCGCAGCCGTGTTTAAGTAGACACTCCTGCTCGTAACGGGGAACTTCGCGCGCACTTCAGCCCAATTGATCATGTCTGTCTAGATCGATTCTTTATAGGTTTCCAGATTCTGCTGGATCTTTTGCAGCAATTGTGACTTGAGGGTGTTTGAGTTGAGTTTCTCTGGCGGAACCGGTTGCCATTTTCCCGGAATCAAAACCTGCGAGTCGATGAAGGCGTCGATGGCGTCCTGCAAACCGTCGATCCGGATCTTGCCCTTTATGGCGATGACTTCTTCGATGATCCACGTGACCGCGTCGCCGGTGATGCGGTGGCGGTGATTGATGATTGCCGAGCGCTCCTGAAGTGTCTTCAAAACCATGTCGAATGGACCACCGAACGCAGCCACAAGGCGCAGATAACATTCCTGAAAGTCTTTCACGTGCGACGACGTTGTAGTAGACGGTTTCAAGTCGTTCTTGCCGACGTACGATGCGGCCATGATACGGCAGAAAATCTCATCAGGCATGTACGCACTGGTATCGTCAACGCGACTCGCGGTTTGTGCCACGTAATAGGCGGGCAGAAGTCGCAGCAGATTGCGGATCAGAAAAACGGGATTGTGCGTGAAGCCGTCGGGAAGTTTCTCAATGCCCTTCGTCACCTTTCGATCTTCGAAGTAACTCAGACTCCGATCGAAGTCTCTGATTTCTTTCTGAGCGTTGTTCATCAGATACGCGATCTGTTCCGGAGTGAAACCGATACGCCAGAGCATGCGCTCGTCTCGTTCGCGAGCAAAACTCTCATCAAAAACGCGCAGACAGTCTGCGTTCTTGAAGTTGTTGAGATTCTCTTTCACGCCCGACTCGATGAAACTCATAGCCTGTGCAAAGACCTGGATGATCGTTCTGGCCCAACCGCGTTGTTCTGCAAGCGAAGCTGAGTAACGATCTACGTCTTTGTATCGATACTTGTCGTGCTTCGCGGCGAACTGCCGGATCGAACCGTAGTCGAGCATGGCGCCACTCGCGAGCATGTTGTCGCCGTCCCACGAGAGCCAGTTGAAGATGTATTCCTCTTCGAGCAACGCGGCGAGTTTGGCGTAAGACCGTGCGAAGTAGTCGAGTGCTTTTGGGTAACGGTCGTTCTCGTCAGCGGGAATTTCCCAGAAGCCGTTTTGAACTTCGCGATCGATAAAGTAGTCGACTGATGCTTTGAGTTCCTCGAGACGACCTTGCTTGAGATAACGAAACATGTGCGCCGGCCTGATCAG
>JBKPPU010000357.1:0-8633 GCA_046733695.1 Acidobacteriota bacterium | reverse complement strand
CGTGAACTTCGCGCGCGAGCGTGGTCCGCTTGTCATGAAGCGTCACCAGCACGCCCAACAACTCCAGGTTTGGATTCGGACGCGCTTTGACTTTCTCGATCGTCTCCAACAGATCGTCGGTGCCTTCGAGTGCGAAGTACGACGACTGGATCGGAATCAACACGTGTGTAGCAGCGACGAGCGCGTTCACGGTGATTAATCCGAGCGTCGGCGGAGTATCGATGACGATGACTTCGTATTGTTTCCGGAAAGGCTCGAGACGATCTTTGAGACGAAACGGCGCGTCGAAATCACCGACAAGCTTCGCCTCGAGTTTGGCGAGATTGATGCGCGCAGGAACACAGTGCAGGTTCTCGACAGGAGTCGCATAAATCGACTCCTCAACCGGCGCCTGGCCGTCCATCATCAGCTCGTAAACTGATCGCTCGACCGTGCGTGGATCTAAAAAGGAGATCGAACTGTTGGCCTGGGGATCGAGGTCGAGAAGAAGGACACGTTTTCCCTTGCGGGCAAAGGCGGCGGCCAAATTGATGGCGGTAGTGGTCTTCCCTACCCCACCTTTTTGATTGGCGATGGCGATTACCAGTCGCTGCAGAGTGGCCAATTATCGCTCCATAGACTCATCATTGCTGACACTACATCGGTAAGTCACCGGCTTCGCCGATGACGTCGGGCCATTCCTCTTCACTCGTAGCTAGCTCGGGTTCTTCACCCTCCTCAGCGGGCATAGTATTACGCGAGGCTTTGATCACTTCCATGTCAACGTAGATCGGACAATCAGCGCGCAATGCCAAAGCTATGGCATCGGACGGTCTCGAGTCGAGCACCATCCGATTTCCCTCACTGTTACGCATCTCGATCACGGCGAAGAAGGTGTTGTCGCGCAAGCTCGTCACCACCACTCGCTCCACCTGGACTCCCAATTCCATAATGAGGTTTCGCAGCAGGTCGTGAGTCATCGGTCGCGGTGGCGCGATCTTCTCGATCTCCAGTGCGATGGCGTTCGCTTCATACGCGCCCACCCAGATCGGCAGCATCGTTTCACTCTGAACGTCCTTCAAAATAATAATTGGAGTTCCGCTGTTGGGATCCATCATTAATGCTCGGATCTTTACCTCGATTTCCATACGCAGGTACCCCTTACCCTACCGTCCAACTAGAGTTCCATACAAGCTGTTTGTCTTCGCTGCGGTAACTACCACATCGACGATCTCACCTTCAAGACTGCTGTCGCCACGGAAGTTCACTACTTTGTGGCAAGTTGAGTGTCCCGAAAGATCATCTGCTGAACGCGAGCTCTGTTTTTCAGCAAGCACGCTGAGCTTGCGGCCGACATACGAACTGTAAATCTTCTCCTGCGCCGCGCGCTGAACTTTTTCGAGCTCCAGGAACCTTGCCTTCTTTTCCGCTTCGGGGACGTTATCATGAAACTCCGCTGCCGGCGTTCCTGATCGTTTCGAATATTTGAAAATGTAGAGACTATCGTACTCACACTCTCTCACAAGCTCGACCGTCTGTTGGAAGTCTTCGTCAGTCTCACCAGGAAAGCCGACGATGATGTCGCTCGTGAGTGCCAAACGCCTGCTCGAATTCTTTATACGCTGAATCCGTTCGAGATAGTCACTGCGTTTGTGACCACGACGCATCAATTTCAGAATGCGATCACTACCCGATTGTACCGGGAGGTGAACCCAATCGCACAGGTTCGGATTCTCTTCAATCGCCGTAACGATGTCTGGGTGAAAGTCACGCGGAAACGAGGTCGTGAATTTAATGCGGGGCAAACCGGTTGCAGCCACTGCTCGCAGCAGGCGGCAAAATGGAGTTGCTCCGGGAAATCCTTCCAAACCATCCTGCATCCGCGGCCGGTAGCTGTTGACGTTCTGACCGATCAGGTGAATTTCCTTGTAGCCGAGCCCTTGCAGTCTCCTCGCTTCGGCAACGATTTCACTTGCCGGACGGCTGCGTTCGCGACCACGCGAGTAAGGCACGATACAAAACGAGCAGAACTTATTGCAGCCTTCGATGATGGGGATGAAAGCGACGTGTGGTGAATGTCTTTCGACGGGCGAGACGTCCCACGACTCGCTACCGCCACGTTCTCCGAGATCCAAAACTCGCTTTTCACCGTGGCGCGCTCTCTCAATAAGTTCGGGAATGCGATCGGTTGCGCTTGTGCCAATCACCATGTTTACCGATGCACCGTGTGCGAAGACGGCTTCGCCTTCGAGTTGGGCCACGCAACCCATCACGCCGACCAGCAGATCCTGATTGCCCGGTCGCTCGGCGCGCAGTTCACCGATGCGCGTGTAAACCTTTTGTTCCGCTTTTTCACGTACGGAACACGTGTTCAGCAGAACGACGTCTGCCTCGTCGACGGAGGTACAAAGATCGTAGCCCGAAGCCCGGAGACCAGTGGCGGCGCGTTCAGTGTCAGCGACATTCATCTGGCACCCAAAAGTCTCGATGTATACTCTAGGCTTCATGCTTCTGACCGGATTAAAGTAACGACAGTCTACCAGAAATCATTTGCCGAACGCGATACCTACACTTTTGTGCTTCTCGTGCTTTTTTGTGCCTGAAAGATATTTATCGCGTTGAATTTTCGGTTCGCTTGATTCTTCGGTTTTTCGCTTGTAGTATCGCCCCTGCAGTGAATATAGATAGTCAGTAAACCCAGATTGAAAAGAGAAAGGCTCCTCATGTCCTTCAATAAAATAATTCTCGTGGGAAATCTCGGTCGCGATCCCGAGCTGCGATACACCGCCCAGGGTACTCCCGTTTGTAGCTTCAGTATGGCGACAAACGAACGACGCAAAGATCGAAATGGCGAGATGCAGGACCAGACTACGTGGTTCCGCATTACTCTTTGGAACCGTCTCGCGGAAACTGCCTCACAGTATCTGCAAAAGGGAAAACAGGTTTACATTGAGGGACGCCTGCGCGTTGATGAGTACATCGATCGGGACGGCAAGCCGCGGCACGCGCTCGAAGTTCATGCAACCGATATGCACTTTATCGGATCGAGAGGCGGCGACGACATGCCGCAAGAACGCGCAGCTTCTGCTGGTGCGAGTTCTTCAGGTCCGCTTGACTCGCAGGCAGATTTATCCGACGACGATATTCCGTTCTAGCAACAGTCGCTGCGAGTGCAAGTGATTACCCTGCCGGCGGTGTTGGGCCAGTGTCCTTACCATCTGTTCCCCAACGACCGAAAGCACGAAGTTTGTCGTACCGACGCTTCAGTCTGTCTTCCTGGGAACAACTGACTGCTTCTGCGAGGCGTTCACTCAAGGCTGAGTCGAGATAGCGTGCCGTTTGCTCGTAATCGTTGTGTGCGCCGCCGTCAGGCTCTTGAATGATCTTGTCGACGATTCCCTCTTTGGCGAGATGCTGCGCGGTCAGACGCAGACCTTCAGCAGCACGATCTGCTTTACTCGAATCTTTCCAGAGGATCGCAGCGCAGCCTTCGGGACTGATGACGGAGTAGATAGCGTTCTCGAGCATCAGTACTTGATCGCCGACTCCAATCGCGAGTGCGCCTCCGGATCCTCCCTCACCTATCACCGTGACGATGATCGGAACTTTAATCTTTGCCATCTCGCGGAGGTTGTAAGCGATGGCTTCGGCTTGTCCACGTTCTTCGGCGTCGATTCCCGGATAGGCGCCGGGCGTGTCGATAAAAGTAAAAATCGGGCGGCCAAATTTTTCGCCGAGTTTCATCACGCGGAGTGCTTTTCGATAACCCTCCGGCTTGGGCATGCCAAAGTTTCTGTAGCTGCGCTGCTTGGTGTCACGGCCTTTCTGATGCCCGATGACGATCACCGGCAAGCCGTGGAAGCGCGCCATGCCGCAGACGATCGCGGGGTCTTCCGCAAATCGCTTATCGCCATGAAGCTCGACGAAGTCTTCAAACAAGCGCTCAATCAGATCGAGCGTGTAGGGACGGTCGGAGTGACGGGCGAGTAGAACACGATCAAACGCCGTCTTTTCTGTTACCGGGTCCTGCGGTTCGGGGTCTGTTTTGTCCTTGGCCATTAGTTTGACAGGATTTCAGGATGTTACAGGATGAACAAGATTTCAAGTGCGCTGAGCGCGTTCGACGCTGACGCTACATCCTAATGCTTTCAATGCCTGCTCGAACTCAGTGCTTCGCTTTACCCGCAGCGCATCGTTTGGTTTGACTCTGACAACCGTCCCGTCCGCCACGACAGCCTCCAGCGCCACTTCGCAGTCGCCGGGGTTTGCGTTGAGAAGGGTCAGGATCGAGTCGCACAAGGTCGAGAAGTCGTCGTGCTGAGGCGTTCGCAAGACAAGGAACTCATTGTCCTTCGAGCGCGCGTCGATGCTCTGTAACTGATCTACGATAATCGTCGGCGGATTGTCTTCGCTGAGTTCAAGGCGTCCGATAACGATCGACGGCAATTCATTCTGAGCGAGGGCCGCATACTTCCGATAGCCTTCAGGCCATAAGACGCACTTGGTGCTGCCGGCTTCGTCTTCCAAACGGAATAGCGCGAACTTGTCACCTTTCTTAGTCGTCCGGATTTGGAGGTCACCGATAATCCCGCCGGACGTAACTCGGATGCCACTGGCAAGTTCTGCCAGTTCGGTAGAGCGAACGGCTTTCACTCTCTGCAAAGTTTCGAGATAGCGCTCGAGCGGGTGGCCGCTGATGTAGAAGCCGAGAGCGGCTTTTTCGGCCGCTAAGGTTTCACTTGAAGTCCAGCCTTTGGCGGTCGGTGGGAGCTCATTGGCGTAGTCGATCTCCTCCGGCATCGCGCCAAAGAGTCCGTTCTGCCCCATCTGCTTCTCACGTTTTGCTCTCTGGGCCCGAGACAGTGCTGCATCGATCGAGTTAAAGAGTCCGCCCCGCCACGCTTCAACCGGTCTGCCGTCCTTGAGCGAGTCGAAGGCGCCGGCGCTGACAAGACTCTCAAAGACGCGCTTGTTGAGCGTGGTCGACTCCACTCGTTCGGCAAAGTCGAAAAATGATCGAAACGGACCACTTTCCCGCGCCTCACAGATGGCTTTAACAATGGATTGCCCGAGGCCCTTAATCGCGGTAAGCCCGTATCGAATGGCGCCGCTTAAAGGCGTAAAGCCGGAAAAGCTTTCATTAACGTCAGGCGGAAGTAATGCGATCTTCTGGGCGCGCAGCTCCTTCGAATACTTAAACACTTTAGCGGCGTCCTGCGCTTCGCTCGAAAGAACGGCAGCATAGAAGTGTTCTGGATAGTGCGCCTTTAAGTAGGCAGTCTGGAAAGCGAGGTATGCATAGGCGACGCTATGGCTGCGGTTGAAGCCGTAGTCTGAGAACTGCGCCATCAATGAGAAGATCTTTTCGGCCTTCTCCTGCTTGATGCCCCGCTCGACCGCGCCTTTGATGAACTTCTCTTCATGGACGGCCATCTCTTCGCGCTTCTTCTTGCCCATGGCGCGACGCATTAAGTCGGCTTCGCTAAGTGTATAGCCAGCAAGCATCTGAGCGAGCTGCATTATCTGCTCCTGGTAGACGATAATGCCGTAAGTATTATTGAGGATCTCCTTCATCTGCGGCACCATATAACTAACCTTCTTCTTACCATGGTGTCGCTGAATGAACTCGTCAACCATGCCGCCGTCCAGCGGTCCAGGACGATAAAGAGCATTGAGTGCCGCCAGGTCTTCAATCCCTTTCGGCTTCAGCTTCCGGCAGATCTCCTGCATACCCGACGACTCAAACTGGAAGACCGCTTCAGTTCTTCCTTCTGCAAATACATTAAGCGCCTTAGCATCGTTAAGCGCTATCTCCGACCACTTAATCTCTTCACCAAGCAGCTGTTTAATGCTGGTTAAGCAATCATTTATAACGGTTAAAGCTGTAAGCGCTAAAAAATCCATCTTAAGCATGCCGGTCTTTTCAAGGTCCGACATGACGTACTGCGTCGTAAGCTCTTCCTTACCCGAGACAGCGACCGGGATTAATTCCTGGAGCGGAAGCGGCGATATGACCACCCCTGCGGCGTGCACCGACGAGTGACGGGCACAACCTTCAAGCCGCTGTGCGATCTCAAGTATCTCTTTAACCTGCGGATTGGTTTCCACTTCCTTGCGGAGCTCAGGTACTTGTTCAAGTGCCTGACTGATGCTCACGTTGCGGCCGCGAACCGGTGGAGGTATGAGCTTGGCAATCCGCTCCACCTCGGCATAAGGCACCTCGAGAGCCCGGCCGACGTCCTTGATGGCAGCCTTCGAGGCAAGCGTTCCGAAAGTGATGATCTGGCAGACTGAGTCGCGGCCATAGAGCCCCGCAACGTGATTAATGACGTCGCCTCTACCGCGGACACAGAAGTCGATATCGATGTCCGGCATGCTGACGCGACCGGGGTTCAGAAAGCGCTCGAAGAGCAAATCGTACTGGAGCGGATCGACGTCCGTGATTTCGAGGCAGTAGGCGACGAGAGAGCCGGCGGCAGAACCGCGGCCGGGTCCGACCGGAATCGAATGCTCTTTGGCGTAGCGAACGAAATCCCAGACGATGAGGAAGTAACCCGCGAACCCCATCTGCTTGATCATCTGGATCTCGTTCGTCAGCCGGGTCTGATAATCCGACATCGGCTGCTTCAGTTCACCGCGCGTCGCAAGGACGTCGAAGACCTGCTGGCGCCGCCGGTCAAACCCATCCCGAACTACCTTCTCGAAGTAGTCGTCTGACGAGAGCCCCTGTTCCGACTGCGGAATCGGATACTGCGGCAGGTAGTTGACGTTCTCCGGCAGCTTGAGTTCGCAGCGTTCGGCGATATCGACTGTGCGCGTCAGCACCTCGGGCAATTCATTGCCGAAGATATTCCACATCTCGTCAGCCGAACGGACATAGAAGTATGGGCTCTGGTAGCGCAGACGGTTGGTGTCGTTGACAGTCTTGCCCGATCCGATGCAGAGCAGAACGTCATGCGCCCTCGAATCGTCCGGCATCAGGTAGTGCGCATCGTTGGTAGCGACGAGGGGCACACCGGTTCGTTTCGAAAGATCGACGAGCGACTTGCGAATGCGCTTCTGAGCATCGAGACCATGCTCCTGAATCTCCAGGAAGTAGTTCCCCTTCCCAAAGATCTCTTCAAACTCAATCGCAGCCTTCGCAGCCTCTTCACACTTGTCCTGGGCGAGGTACGCCGACGGAACACCTGACATGCACGCTGAGAGACCGATCAATCCCTTACTGTGCTCGGCGAGAAGCTCCTTATCGATCCGTGGCTTGTAATAGAAACCTTCGGTGTAGGCTTTCGATGTGAGCCGTACGAGATTCTGGTAGCCCTCGTAGTTCTGGGCCAAAAGTATCAGATGGAAGTTTGCCTTCTCACCCGGCGCGCTGGCGGCTTTCTCTTTACGACTCCCACGCGCGATGTAAGTCTCGCAACCGATAATCGGTTTCACGCCCTTACTCTTCATCGCGTTGTAAAAAGAGATTGCACCGTACATGTTGCCGTGATCGGTCATGGCACACGCGGGCATCTTCAACTCCTCAATACGTCTGGAGAGAGGTTTGATTTGTATGGCGCCGTCGAGAAGACTGTAATCAGTATGAAGATGAAGGTGTACGAATTGGCGGTCCTGCATTTTATCTGTGTAATCTGCGGTTTGCTCTTATTCCCACTCAATAGTTGAAGGTGGTTTCGAGCTGATGTCGTAGACGACTCTATTGATGCCACGAATCTCGGAAACGATTCGCGCCGAAACACGCGCCAGCAGATCGTGTGGAAGTCGCGCCCAATCGGCGGTCATTCCATCAACGCTCGTGACGGCGCGGATTGCAACCACGCGCTCGTATGTGCGCTCGTCGCCCATTACACCAACAGTCGAGACGGGCAGCAACACTGGAAACGCCTGCCAGACTGAGTGGTAAAGTTCAGCGAGTCGCAACTCCTCATCGAGAATTCGATCCGCCGCCTGCGCGAGGCGAATCTTCTCCTCGGTGATGTCTCCCAAAATGCGCACAGCCAAACCAGGACCCGGGAATGGATGGCGCCCAAGGATCTCTTGGGGAACTCCCAATTCTCTTCCGATCAACCGCACTTCGTCTTTGAACAACTCACGCAACGGCTCGATCAGCTTGAGATTCATTTTCTCCGGCAATCCACCAACGTTGTGATGACTCTTGATCACAGCCGATGGGCCACGCACGGAAATCGACTCGATGACGTCGGGATAGAGCGTTCCCTGGACCAGGTAACCGACGTCACCCAAACGCTTCGCTTCTTCCTCAAACACATCGATAAATACTTTGCCGATTCGTTTGCGCTTCTCTTCCGGATCGGTAACACCCTTGAGCGCCTCGAGGAACAGATGTCCAACGCGAACACCAGAGATATTCAACTTCATACTCTGCCGCAACAGCGCCAGAGTTGATTCAAACTCACCTTCGCGTAAGAGACCGTTGTCGACAAAGATACAAGTCTGTCGATCACCGACGGCCTTGTGTACGAGCGCCGCGGCGACAGTGGAATCCACACCTCCAGACAATCCTGAAACAACGCGTCCTTCGTCGCCAAGCTGTGCGCGTATCCGTTGGACTTGTTCCTCAATAACCGCTTCGGGTGACCAGTCACCTCGACAGCCGCAAACCGAGAACAGAAAGTTGCGCAGTACCTGCG
>JBKPPU010000356.1:0-38430 GCA_046733695.1 Acidobacteriota bacterium | reverse complement strand
CACGGCCCAGCCACCCAGCCAACGATTGCCCTTGAAGAACGGCAGATCGTAGGTAAAGCCGGTGACAAACCGGTGCCGGATATCAAAGTCCGCACGACCGCGGTCGAGGGCGATATTGGTGTTATCCATAGGCCTTTGACCGGAGCGGTTGTTGAATGCGTCGCTAACTTCGTCGATTGCCTTAGCGAACGTATAGTGAGCCTGGAATTGCAGTCCGTTCCAGGTGCGGTTCCTCACGATGAACTGACCACCGTGATAGATTGACTTGAACGCATTGGTACGGAAGTTATCGCCTCCGATTGATGGATTAATGCGCCTGGAGCTTCCTCCGCGCACGCGGCCATTGAAGGTGTTGATATCAATGATGCCGGTGAGGGCGCGACCCTGAGTTGTGATGTAGTTCGCTTCGAACAGGAAGTCACGAGCAAACTCGTACTGAACACCCAGATTAAATTGCTGGACGTACGGAGTAACGAGGTTCTCATCCATGTGTCGCGGCGAAGGAACCGGGTTGAAGAGCGGGTTATTGAATTCGCTCCGGCTAACCTCGGTAAACGGAACCGTGTACAAGCCTGGTGTAGCTAATGGTCCCGCCGCTACACCTGCGCCGCCTCCAAACGCACCTACTGTCGCGAAGGAGAAGAACGGAGCATTGAAGCGGATGTTTTCGAAAAGGTTATTCCAGATGCGGTCATAAGAAATTGCACCGCCTCCACGAACCACCAGTTTCTGAGTACCGAATACATCCCACGCAAAGCCAACGCGTGGTGCAAAGTTATTAAAGTCTTTCTTCCAGATCTCGTGATCACGCTGTTGAAAACCTCCGCGCGCCACTTCTGCAGCCAATGGACTAGTGGTCGGGAAGAAAGGATTCACCGATGGGTTCGGAACTGGTGTATCACCTGAACCGAAGAAGAAGTTTGAATCTATGCCGGGACGGAAGTTGTGCGGCGGACCGAAGTACTCCCAGCGCAGGCCAAGATTAAACGTGAGATTACGTCGAGCCTTCCAGTCATCCTGAAAGTACGCGGCCCATTCGTTCGCGCGGTAACCGCGGTAGTATTCCGGCTGTTGACCATTCTGTGGATTGATCGAAGCCTGCGCAAAGGTGAAAGCACCAAAGGTCGGCTCACCAAAGAAGAGCAAGTCTGCCTCGTCACCGAAGAAACCATCGGTCAACAGCTCTTCAACTCCGTGGGGAAGGAAGAAACCATTTTTGATGGCCTCGAAGGCCGAGCCATTACGAATTCGCCGGTACTCGACGCCCGATCGGAAACTGTGGTTTCCCCAAGCGAACGAAACGTGATCCTGATATTGGAACTGATTGTCCGTAAAGAACTGCGGCAAGTTACTGCTACAGCCAAAACCAACACCCAGCGGATCAATACCAGTTGCTACTGATGGTAGTCCGTCTGAACCCGGGCATTGCGCAAAGTCGCGCACGTGACGAAGGTAACTGAACTTAGCTTCGTTAATCACGGTCGGACTGAAATCGTGAACCCAGGTAAGCCCGGCGAGAATCGATCGTCCGGGCGAAGAAAACGCGGGGCCGATGGTTGCATCACCGCCACCATGATTGTCGCCGGTATCTGAGTCTTCCAAAAGGAAGGTGCCCGTAAACCGGTTACGTGTGCTCATGATGTGATCGACTTTTCCGGTGAAACGGCTCGCATTAAGGAAACTGTTGTTGATTACAGTCACCTGACCATAAACCGGAACCGGATAAACAATGCCTTCGGTGAACAAGCCGGCAGCTTCATTGGTCAAGTTCCTGGTCGCCAATGGCAGTGGGCTATTGGCCTGAAGTGCCAGGAAGTTTGCACCTAAGTGTGTGGAGTGACTGAAAGCACCGGGGCAAGCTCCGCCACAGAGTCCGTTCGGGTCGTTCTCCATGAAGTTCGCAAAAGCTCCGGTTCGCACGAAGTCGATAAACTGCTGAGTCGTGCTGGTCGCGGTTAAAGGAGCACCTTGACGCAAGCGGTGAAACTCAACCGTGCCGAAGCCAAAGGTTTTGTCTTTTTTGATTGGACCACCGAACGAACCGCCAAACTGGTTTCTGACAAGCGAGTCCTTGACGCCTTCTTTATTAGAGAAGAAATCGTTTGCGGCTAATGCCTGGATTCGGTTGTAGGCGAAGAGCGATCCGTGCCAATCGTTCGTGCCTGAACGGAGCACCGTATCAGTCACGAAGCCTCCCGCTTTGCCGTATTGGGCAGCATAGTTGTTAGTAATAACTCGATACTCCTGAATAGCATCGGGAGAGATGCTGGTGATTCCTCCCGAGACGAGAGCACCACGGCCGCCCTGGCCCTGGTCGTTATTGTCGTAGCCTTCGACCAGGAAGTTACCCATGCCGCCGCGTGTGCCGTTCACCGCAGCTCCGCGCGTGCTGCCTGCAAACGCATCGGGGACAGCACCGGGCAGAATATTGATGAACTCATTCGTGTCACGATTTTCAAGCGGGAAACTCTCCCACACATTTCGGTTTAGCAACGTGGACACACTTGATTCATTAGGTTGTGCCAGTTGTTCGCCGCCCGACTGGACCGTGACGGTCTCAGTAGCCACGCCGACCTCAAGCTTCACATCCTGCGTAACGGTCTGAGCTACGGTGAGGGTAACGTTATCGATCTGGGATGACTTGAAACCTGTGGCTTCAACATTAATTCTGTAAACACCGACTGGTAACGTGGGAAATCGATAAAGGCCCGCATCGGTGGATTGCGTGTCATAGGAAGTATTCGTACCTATGTTCGTGGCCTTCACGGTGGCGCCTGCAACGGTGGCTCCATTGGGGTCCGTTACCGAGCCGGTGAGGGTGGCGTTACCCTGAGCGTAAACCTGCTGCGCAGATAGCCCAAGGACAACTGCAAACGCCAAGATAAACAGTTTTCGCATTACTTGACCTCCTGAAAAGATTTAGCAAGGAAAGAACGGGGAAGCTGGGGAGAGGCTTCACCTGTTTTAGGCAAGTACCCGGCCTCTGCCGAAGCAAAGTCCAATAATCGGTTTTTTCCTAAAGATTTTCGGAGATCTCTCGCAGACCTGTTTAAATCGTCAGCATGCGTTATGCAGATTTCTGAATAATTTCCAAAACTCTGAAAAGAGAGGGACTTTTAAAGCTGGACAATGCGAAGTTTTCGTGAAGAATAAGAAAATGTTTCGGGACGAGTTGTACGTGGGCCAATGCCCGTCCTTATCCACACATTCGTAGCTTGATCTAAAATCTCGGAGCCATGGAAACCAAAAGTTTAGCGGTAGCGATGTCGGGCGGAGGCCATCGAGCGACGCTCTTCGTACTTGGCGCATTGATGTACTTGGTGGATGCAAAGGCGAATCAGGACGTTACTTCGATCGCTTCTGTTTCGGGTGGTTCAATCACTAACGGCCTGGTGGGCCAGGAAGTGAGTTTCCGCCACACAAACAGCGATGAGTTTCGCGATCGCGTCGCTAAACGACTGGCCACTCAGATCGCAAACTCGGGAACACTATTCGCGCCTCTCTTCACAAAGATCTATCTCGTCATTCTGGGTATCGTTGGGATACTCGTGATCGCTGTGCCTGCACTGGCGCCAGTGCCGTGGTGGGGGCGCATTTTACTGTTCGTTGCCGGCACGTTTGTTTGGGGTTGGATTTTTGGAGCTCGAGGTCGCGTTTGCGCGCGCGCGTTCAATAGCACTTTGTTCTCACCCGGTGGTCGTGAAACCAGACTGTCGGATGTGAAGAAGGCAGACCTGGACCACGTGATTTGTTCCACCGAGTTTCGATCGGCGGAACAGGTTTACTTCGCCGGCGACTTTGTTTACAGCTACGCGCTCGGATTCGGAGTGCCGGGGGAATTACCTTTGGCCAGAGCCGTCCAGGCATCAGCAGCATTTCCCGGCGGTTTCCCGCCGTCAGTTCTTTCAACCAAACAACACCGCTTCACAGGCGCGCCCCCACCCAGTGCAGGTGGACCACCAGAGCCGCCCAATAACATGGTGCTGACCGATGGTGGTGTTTACGACAATATGGGAGAGCAGTGGGCTCGTGGATACGCCGATAGAGTCAGACGCTGTCCCAATCTCGACAACGGACGGATCGCGCCGAGCCAACTCGTCGTGGTCAATGCGTCTGCTCGTATTCCGTGGGATCCTTTTCGTCGCAACCTAATTCCATTGGTCGGTGAATTGGCAGCCCTCCTGCGCGTAAACGACATTCTGTACATCAACACCACGAATGTGCGAAGACAGAATATCGTCGACAGTTTTAATCCTGCTGATCCCACTGCAGCCGCCGGACTGCCAAGTGTGTTGGTCCAGATTTCGCAGAGTCCGTTTCAGGTGGCGAGCAAGTTTGCAATTGGCACATCTCCCGTTGCCGAACGCGCGCGGGCAGTGCTGGAGTTTTTAAAGCAGGGCCCGAGTAAAGATGAGTGGTCCAAGATCGCGCGTGACAACTCGGCTGTGGGGACGTCGCTTAGTAAGTTTGGACCGGACGTGACTGCGCGATTAGTCTACCAGGGCTACGTCGTTACGATGTGCAACCTGCACGTGTTGTTCGGTACTGACTTTCCGCTGTTCCCGGCGGATCTCGACATCGCGCGCTTCCGTTCACTCATCGCGTAAAGCCTCTATCCACAGATTACACAGATTCTATAAACAATCTGTGTAGCCTGTGGATTAAACCTATTCAAATTACTAAAACCGATCTATTATTTCGCCCGATCAGACTCTCTCCCTCAGCAGTTGTAGCGCCTCTCTCCTGAACTCGCAGTGACAACCTGAGGAGTGTGCTCATGAAACTCAGCTCAACGCGCTCAACGCTTTCTCTTATTTCCCTAATATCGTTCCTCTTAGTCGCAGGGTTCCTGATCCCCTCAGCTCTAACTCAAACCCGCGAACGCCGAGTCGCTCCAAGCACGGCAGAAGCTAACATCAAAGTCGCCGACATCATAAAAACTGATGTCGACCTGGTTACCATCGATGCACTGGTTCTGCGGAAGAATACTTCGAGAGTTGTTGGGAGTTTGAAGCAGGAAGACTTTCTTGTGTCTGAAGACGGAACCCGGCAAACGCTCACACACTTCAGTCAGGATCAGTTGCCGCTTTCGGTTCTGCTGTTAATCGATCGTGGTGGTTGTCTCGATCCGTTCGGAACGGAAGTCCGGAGAGCAGCCAAGGATGCACTTTCGCGCCTGAAGCCGAGCGATGAAGTGGCGGTGATGACGTACCACGATACAGTTGAACTGCGGCAAGAGTTCACGCGCGATCGCCCGCGACTCGAGCGGGCGCTGGACTTTGTACCCGAGCATGACGAACAAGCCAATCACTGTCTGAACACAGCCTTCGACGAGGCAGCGAATTACATGAACAGAGCTGCGAATCCGTCGGGTCGCCGCGTGATTATTGTGCTCACGGGAGTGACACGAAACTGGGACTGTAACAATGGTCCATCACACACTGCGGCGACGCATTCGGTGTTTGAGTCAGGGAGTGTTGTTTGCGGCCTTATTCCAAAAACGCCGGCACAGGCGGCAGAGAATGGCATGATGCGTTGGGCCACTCGAATGGGCCGTATCGGCGGCGTGCACTATCTCGACATTCAGAAACTCGCCGACGAAACTGGTGGCGAGGTGCTGCGTGACAAGCCTGAAGAGCTACATCAAACGTTCGACACGCTCATCACACATCTCCGCACACGCTACAGTTTCTCTTTTGTCTCAACGAACAAGAATCACGATGGTACAGTTCGAAAACTGAAGGTCGATGTGGCTGAAGGCGCTGCGAAGTCTGAAGGTAAGTTAGTGGTCAAAGCGCGCAAGAGCTACGTCGCCCCGAAGAGTTAACTTCAGTTTCGCCACAAAAAGGCACAAGAAGCACAAAATGGATTTTGCCCAGTTGTGCTTCTTGTGCCTTTTTGTGGCCTACAACTAACGCCCGGTGATCCTCTCAGACTTTTGGTGGATGCTCGATAGCTGATGTGTGGATAGACTCACCGCCCGACAGGTAATGCTGTCGTCCTTCCAGCATAAGGTTTCGGTCCAAAAATATTTAGGTCGCTTCTTCCCCAGAGGTTGAGTGCATGCGTCACATACTGCGGCTCTCGCTTGTCGTGTTATTTGCTTTACCGGCCTATTCGCAAAGTAATTACGCGAGCTTGAGCGGCACCGTGTTCGATCCGCAACAGAAGGTTGTCGCAGGCTGCTCGGTCCAACTGACTTCCGAAACTACAGGCGCCTCGCGCCCAGCAGTCACCGGCGATTCCGGCAGCTTTCAGATCACGGGTTTGCTGCCTGGAGATTACAAAGTCTCAGTGCAGGCTTCCGGTTTTGCGACGCTGACTCAAAAGATCACTCTTGAAGTGGGCCAGTCGATGACTCTCGATCTGAGTCTGAGAGTCGCCGCAGTCAACACTGTGGTCGATGTTTCGGCCGACACGCTCAACGTCCTGCGAACCACAGATGCTTCGGTCGGTGAAGTCGTCGAACCAACGGCCGTCCAGAACCTGCCGCTCAATGGGCGCATGCTGATCGATTTGGTACTAACGGTTCCGGGAGCACATGAATCGCACGGAGCCCAGGCAGGCGATATGAGCCCGTTGTACTGGCGTCCCGGTCAGCGTTCCGCAATCAGCATCAGCGGCAATCGTCCCAACGCAAACTACTTCCTGCTCGATGGCGCCACGAATACGGACCCGACATTCAACACGCTCAACTTCAGTCCTTCGCCTGATGCGGTGCAAGAGTTCAAAGTGCAAACAGGCAGTTACACCGCGGAGCTCGGTGGCGCGGGCGGTGGCCAGGTCAATATCGTCACACGTACCGGCACGAATCAGTTTCATGGCACCGCTTACGAATTTTTGAGAAACGACGTGTTTGACGCGCGCACGTTCAACGAGATGGACGAGTCGAATCATCTCGTGCGGAATAACTTTGGCGGCTCGTTTGGTGGTCCAATCGTCCGAAACAAGACTTTCTTCTTTGTTAACTATGAGGGACTGCGACATACAAGATCGGAGACGATGGTATCGACGGTTCCCACGTTGGACGAAATCAACGGCAATTTCGAGATGAGTGGAGCCACGATTTACAACCCGTTCAGCTCACACCCCAATCCGAGTTTCGATCCGACGCGGCCGATTAGCCCGGCCAATCCACAAGTCATTCGCGATCCATTTCCGAACAACACGATTCCGGAAGGTATGATCGATCAGAAAGCAAAGTTGTTCATGATGAAATATATCCCGCGGCCCAATCTGGAAATGGGAATGATGGGTTGCGGCATGACCATGATGGGTGCACCCACAGTCGTCGGGGCCGGCATGGATTGCAACAACTATCTGGATGTCCGCAATGCACACCACGTAACCGATCAAGCCACGTTTCGCTTCGATCAAATATTTAACAGCGCCAACAATTTCTTCGCGCGTTATTCATTCAGCAGTGAACGAGGATTTACGCCGCAAAACCTGCCGGGCTTCGGAGCCATTCACGACAACTTGTCGCAGAACGGGTCCGTCGGTTGGACGCGCGTGATCAGTCCAAACATGGTGAACCTTGCTTCGATCACGGTTTCGCGTCTCGCGATGCACCGCACTTCGGAGAACAGTTTTACGAACGACATCGTGTCGGAACTCGGCATCACTGGAATCGGCTTCGGTGGTGAGGGCGCATTCGGCGCGCCGTGGTTCAACGTTCAGGGTTATTCGGGCATGGGCGACACTTACATCGCAACACCGGTGCAGATGTGGAATACGATCCTCGAAGCCCGCGATTCGTTGAACTGGCAGGTTGGCAGACACAGCTTGAAGTTAGGCGCCAGTTATCGTCATTTCATCTGGCCCATGTGGGGGTTCTTTCAAAACCGTGGGTACTACCAGTTCACTAACGGCTTCACTACCCAAACTGCGACCAACGATGGCACCGGATCCGCACTCGCAAGTTTTCTGCTCGGCCTGCCCGCCGTAAAGCAGAGACAAGCAGGTATCCCACAAATGCAGTTGCGGCAGTGGTACGCGGACGCCTTTGTGCACGACAGTTTCCAGATTACGCGCAACACCACGATCCAGCTTGGTCTTCGTTATGAGTATATGAGCCCCCTCGTGGACATTCGTTATGCGAACACCAATCTTACATTCCAGAATGGTGTGCCTTTTGTATTTGTCGGCGGACAGCAAGGCTTTCCCGAAGGTTTGAATTACTCGAATAAACTCAATTTTGCGCCTCGCTTCGGTCTCTCCCACAACATGCACAAGCATGGACTGGTTTTGCACGCCGCATTCGGGATTTTCTTCACGCCGGTTGATATGAACACGTGGTGCAACCAGCGACACAACGTCCCTTACGTGTTTCCGGAAACACAGCAGAGCGACAATTTCACCCCTGCGCCGGGAATCGTCGCGACGCACTTCAACTTTGGTCCGGCGGTACTGGGAACAACGACCGTCAGTTTCGCCGCTTTCGAAGCCGATGCTCCGCCGCAATACATCGAGCAGTGGAGCGGCTCGGTGGAGAAGAGCCTTGGTGCTGAAACCACTCTCGAGCTCGGTTATCTCGGTTCACATGGAGTCCATTTACAGCGTTCGCACTTAATCAACAATGCGCCTGCTGGTCCAGGTGCGATCGGGCCACGCAGGCCTTTCACAAGGTTGAGCTTTCTGCCGGGAATGGTGTTGCCTGACAATATCGCGATCACGAGTACGACGTTCCCCGTGAGCGGCATCAACCTGCTCGAGAATTCTGCGCAGAGTTGGTACCAGGCTGGTTACGTTAATTTGCGGCGAAGATTCACTCGCGACTGGACGTTCCTGGCGAACTACACCTTCTCGAAAAATCTCAGCGACGCTCCTGATTTTCGGTCGCCGATGTTTGAATCGGCTGCGCCACAGAACAACTCAAATCTCCTACTCGAAAAGGGACTTGCCTGCGACGTTCGTCACCGTTTCGCTTTGAGCATGGTGTATGGCATACCCGCGTTGAAGAAAAGCGGCTTCGTAAATGCGGTTAGCAAAGACTGGAGATTGTCTGCGATCTATCAGGCGCAGAGTGGCTTCCCATTCACCATCTCGGTGTTTGGTGACACTGCCAATGCGGGAACCTTGTTAGGCGAGAATCCGATTCGCGCGAACTACACTGGTCAACCTGTTTTCGACGCCAATAGTCGAACTGCAGACAGGTGGTTCAACACGGCGGCGTTCAGCACGCCGCCCGCATTCACTTTCGGCAACGTGGGCCGAAATACTGTGTATGGACCAGGACGGCAGACTCTCGATCTCGCATTACAGCGTGAGTTTGCAATGACGGAGACGGTCAAGGTGCAGGTGCGTGCCGAAGCATTCAACGCCCTCAACCACACGAATCTCGGAACTCCGAACCGTTTCGTCAACACACCCCAGTTTGGCACGATCACGGAAGCCGCGACGCCGGGCCGTGAAATCCAGTTGGGTTTACGGGTGTCGTTCTAAATAGTCGTTCTAAATATTAGCCACAGATAACACGGAAAATCCGGATTTTGTCCGTGTCATCCGCGTCCCCTAATCCACCGACGTAATCAAATCCGGGCTGATCATCGTGAACGTGCAGCCACCGGGCTTCGGGACGCAATGCAACGCGCCGCGTCGAATGATCTTCGTTTGCGCGCTGTCGGGGAAGACGAGGGAATACTTGAGCGCTTTCAACGCCGCCGTCGCCGACTTCAGGCTATCGACTCCATTGATAAACTTCAGGTCGATCACCTGCGCGTTTCGCGTCGCATCAGGAGCGAACACAAGATAGAACTCTGCCTGCACCGGCTTCTCCAGGTTCGGCACGAGTTGCCCCATATCGATAACATTCAGTTCGCGTAGCTCCTGTTTAGCTTTCTGACGTAACTTGTCGATGACTGGCGGCGTAGATAGTTTGAAAAGACTCTCCCGAGCCTCCGGCGAAGATCGGAACGCTTCAGTGGCCTGAGCGTAGAAGCGAATCGCTTCGTCTTTCTTGCCGCGCTTCTCTTCAATCATTCCCAGGTGATAACCGACGTCGCCGTGTTGCTGCAGCGTCCATGCTGCCCTGATGTATTTCTCCGCCGCGTCGAGATCACCCTTCTGAAAGTAGACCCAGCCCAGCGTGTCCCAGTATGCCGCGAGGGAAGCGACGTAATACAAATCGTCGAGCTTCAGACTGCTGGCTTCAACATTGCGCAGGGTAATCGCAGTTGTTGTCACTGCCGATTCCGCGTACTGAAGCGCCTTATCGAGTTGAACACCTTTGTCGGAAAGGAAATACGCGACGTCGTTCAAGGTGCCCGGTCTGCGATCTATCTTGATCGCCTCTTCGAAAGCAGCGATGGCTTTGTCAGTTTCGTTGAGGCTTAGATACGCACGGCCCAGACTCACCTGCAGACCCTCTTCTTCCGGCGCCAGAGAGATTGCCCGTTCGAGTTCCGGGACGGCCTCTTTATACTTGCGCGACTCGACCAGCATCTGCCCAAGACTCGCATGGGCGTACTGGTCCAACGGAGTTACTTCAATCTGTTTGCGGAACGCGGCCTCAGCATTTGTGTAATCCTGCTGTTGCCAGTAAACACGGCCCAGCAATCTGTAGGCATAGTCTTCGAACGGATTGATCTTTGTCTGTTCGTTTAGAACTACGATTGCTTCGTCAAACTTTCTTTGCTGTGCTAATGCAAAACCCAGATCGCGTCTGATGGTTTTGTGTTTTGGATCTTTTTCGACCACACGCTTGAATAGCTGTTCTGCAACCGCATAGTTTTGGTTTCGGACCGCGGCCTGACCAGCCGAGATCAGATCGTCCACCTTCACTGAATCAGGAATCGCGGGTGTGCCGGCGACATCAGTCTCCAACGAAAGCGCTTGTGCTTCGTCAGATTTCACGGCTGCCGCAAACGCTCGGTAGTCCTGCAAGCGTTCGGCAGGTATCTCGCGCTGTCGCAGGTGAAGCGTGCGCTGGCCCAACAGCGATGTGCCGTCGAGTTTGTAGTCAGCCGCATATTCCGCATAGTCCCGCGAGACCTTCAAGGGAAGCGGCAGTCGTTTTTGATACTTAGCTGGTAGCGTGAGCTTCACGCTGTAAGAGATATCGATTGGTGGACCGAGTTCAAGCGGTTTTGTGCTATTCGGTTTTCGACCCTTGAGCTGAGATAAATTGAGCGGCGGCAGCGGGACTCCGACTTTCAGTTTCTTGCTGGACCAATCGAGAAAGTCGTTCTTTGCAACGTTGAACTCGATCTCGAATGGCTTATCGAGTTCTGCAGGATCGGACGTTTTAATATCTGTGACTTCACCTTCGATACCGACGCCTATACCGAGATAGAAACCAAGATTCTTGTAGTTGCTCTTTGGTGTGCGACGAAACGCGATCCTCATGTACATCTCCGCATCGCCACGTAGAAGCATGCGAGCGTGTGCGTTCAACTTGCCGAGATCGTCGACAGTTCCTTCTATCGTCACTGATTCGGAAGAGCGAAACGGAGGTTCAGCAGGGGTGGTTTCCAGCCGCGCCGGTCCCGCGGTTGGGATCATCAAGCCTTTCTTATTGCGCAGATTGGGCGACAACAGTCCGGCCGGCGCTACTTCCGCAGTCGTATCCGCCCAAAGAGTTTCATTGCCTAAAGGAATCGCAGTGATGACGTGGTCAAACTGGCCCGGCGACGGAACATCCACATCGAGCTTGCGTGTAGAGTTGATCAGCACGGGATACGCGCGCAGGCCCGTTGCGGCGAGCATTGACGCAAGGAGAGTGTGTTTGTCTTTGCAGTCGCCGTACTGGTTGCTCATGATGCTGGCGGCAGCGTGTGGTTGGTAACGGCCCTGGCCCAGCGAAAGACTCACGTAACGAAAGTTCTTGGCGACAAATTCATAAAGCGCGCGGGCTTTATCTGTCTCCGTGGTCTTCCCGCCTATTATTTCTTCGGCTTTCAGCTTGATCTTCTCGTCGGGAACGACTCGATCCTTTTGCAAATCAGCGTACCACTGGCCCACTTCGTCCCAGCTTTGAAAGGTGGTGAGTTGTACGTCTGGATGAGGGTCTTCCTTCTCCTGATCCGGTCCTTCGTTTTCTTCGTCATCCTTGTCTTCGTCTTCGGTCGCAGTTTTCAGGTTCGCATGCTTCCAATAATAGACGCGCCTGTCGTTCTCGTTTTTGACCGCCGGTTCAAACCCGGGTTCATTTTTGAGTTTGACTTTACTGGCGGACGGAATGTTTACGGTCAGCTCATCGTTAAGAACTATCACGCCCTTTTTAATGAAGTCGTGCTCGACCCAAAAATGGTTTTGCGCGAGCGGAGTATGAACGGTCCAAACCATTCGATACTCGAGCACGTCTCCGGGGCGAAGTCCGGGAACGGTGATGTGCTTTTGTCTGAGGTCGGTATAGATCGGCGCTTCACGGGCGATGGGCGCCGTCAGATCCTGCACGTCTGTGGCAGCCGCACTGACAACTGAGCCATCCGCTTTACGCACGCGAACGTAATCCATGTCGAGTTTTTCATTCGCGGAGCTGTAGCCAATTATCAACTGACCGAGCCGTTCGACACCCGCTTCGCTCTGGACCTTTGCGCGGAAACTTACGTCGCGTTGTCCCGTGCCGTCACGCTCAAAACGATACGAGCTGCGCAGGTCTTCAATGACTATAGCTTCCTGGGAGTAGTCTGGTTTTTGTGCCGGAGCTTGTATTTTGGTTTGAGCTCTAACGGATTGAAAACTACCAAGCGGTAATCCTAGCAGCAGCGAAACGCTTGTAAACAGGGCAATGATCTGGGCATTGCGGGGGAAAAACATGTATTTAATTCTCCTATTGTCATGAGGGCGCCGTTTCTGAAGGGCCAGTCTACAAGAAGGTCCAGGTTGTGTAAATCAGACAGTCACTTCAGGGTTAGCGCTTGTCTAAAATTAGAACCCAGGGTTGTCGCTGCGCTCCAATCCTGGGCTCGGGTTGGCGAACGCCTTTGGCGTTACGATTTCTGGCCAGCGGAACAATTGGAGGATAAAGGCGTCTAACAATACGTGAATCCTTCCGATACTCTCGAAATAGTCGTGGTTAGTGTGGGACTCGTCCTGCTGTTCAAGAGAGTCGTGGATATGGATGAATACCACAAAGCCAGAGTTGTCGTCCTCACGTTGATTCTAAGTGTGGGTGTGATCTTCTTGTTCGACCGTCTGGGCGATGGAATCGGCAACGAGGGACTCTCTAACTGCGTACTCAAGTTTGATGACGGCCCTGCACCTCCTTCATGGTGAGGTGTCTCTGCGTAAAATCCCGCCCACGGCAGTGGGCGGATCGTTCAAGTCCTTTCTAAATCAACACTCATTTAGAAGAACTGAATCCCGCCAACGGAAGTTGGCGGATCGTTCAGGTCCGACCTATTCATCGAGCAAGATAAATAGTTTGGACTTGAAATATCCGCCCACTGCCGTGAGCGGGATTAAAACGTGGCTTTGGGATGGTTTATAGAAAGGACTTGAACCATCCGCCAACTTCCGTTGGCGGGATTGTTAACTTTTGTTCAGCGTGGTTCCGCGCCGGCACAGAGCGTCGAAAAAAACTTCTGGACCACCACTCGTCCAGGTATGGTAGAGTGAATTAGGGCGTGGTCTAACGCCTCAGGAAACTACAAGCTGGTGCGGCGCTTGTCCCTCAATCTCACAACTCTCTAACAGCAGATAAGTAACTAACACAGAAAATCGCATCATGACGAGGATATTCCTTTATTTACTCGGGTTATGTCTTATCTTGTCGTGTCTCAACAGTGCGGCCCTTGGCGCTCGAACATACTCACCCCATTCCGAGCCACTCAATCTGCGCGACTTTGGCGCCGTTGGCGATGGCGTCACGGACGATGGTCCAGCTTTCCAAAGCGCTCTCGACGCGCTCGCCGCGGCAGGCGGCGGAACACTCTTTGTTCCGGAAGGCAAATACGCGATTGCCACGCCCGTTGCGAAAGACTTCACTGGACTCGCGTCGTCAATCTCGATTCTCGGAGTTGAGTCAATAACACCCGTTGCTCCCCCAAGCGCTGGAGGCTACGAGCTTTCAAAAGGTCTCGACCTGCTTTCAGAAGTTTATCCACGCACCGGAGAACAGCAGGATGCGATCTTTATAAAAGGACTAAGCAATCTCGTCGTCAAAGACATTGCCTTTGTTGGCACTTCAACTGTAGTCACCGATGCGGCAACAACTCTCTCTTTATCCGACATCGGGAAAGTTCAGATCAAACACAGCGAGTTTTATGGATTGGCTACGTTGACTGGCGGTGGCATCGTGATGGCAGTACGAAGCGATCTCGAAATCACGCAGTCCAAGTTTCTTGGTTGCACAGCGACTAGCGGTTTCTATATCCCCGTCGTCCAGAACATCGAGTGGTACGGCATCACCGTTTCAGACACGACTTTTCTCGATTACGGACAGCGCCCGGAACTGTTCAGCAAAACAGGTTATGCGGCGCCGATATCGTGGATCAATATCGGCAACGCCGCGCAAACAACCAACCTTTCGCCACGTCGTGAAGTGGTGCTGCGAAATGTGTTTCTCGACGAGGGAGCTTACTGGGGATTGAGCTGTCTTCCTTATCGTTACATGCCGCAAAGCGCACCGATTGATCTCATCTACGTGACTAATCTCGAAATGAACGTGTCTAACCTTGGGACAGTCGGACATAACCTCTGGAACGCCGATCGCCTGTTCATCGAAAAATCGAGATACGGCTGGAGCCACAACACGCTTGCAGCGATCGGTTTGAATAATATCGGCACTACCATTCTCGATCAGCTGAAGCTCGAGGCCGATGCGGATCTCATTTTTGCCGACTCGAAGAGTCGCGAGTTAACTGTCATCAACTCCACTAACGTGCACCTGGAGTCGGCGGCTCAGTCCACAATCACGATGACTACCACTGCCGAAGCGGATCCAGTCCAATACGTTCGCAGCCGGTTTGTTGCCGTACTTGGACGAGAACCGGATCCTGCAGCTCACTTCTACTGGTCGGATCTACTGATCCACTGTCTTGAAGATTCGGTTTGTCAGGACACTGCCAGGCAGGCACTGAACGACTACTTATCAAGCACTTCTTCACAGACCTTCAAGATCTCAGGTCACATCACCGATCAGGACAACGCGCCTCTTGCAGGAGTGACGGTAGCGCTCAGCGGATCTCAGTCAGCAACAACTACGACGGACGGCAGTGGTAATTATCTTTTTACCAATCTGCCAACCAGCGGCGAATATCGAGTTACGCCGACATTAACCGACCAGAACTTCGATACGGCATCGTTCATCACACCAAATGGAGATCAAGTTGCCAACTTCATTGCGAAACCAAAGACATACCTGGTGAAAGGAACTGTCAGTAGCGGCGGACTTCCTCTGCCCGGCGTGTTGGTTGCACTTTCGGGATCTGCACTCGGATCAGCAGTCACTGACGGTGCCGGTGGATATTCGTTTGCGTTAGTCAAGGGTGGAGGCTACGTATTGACACCCACGAAAGCCAACTACTCGTTCGCTCCAGTCTCGACTTCCATCAACGCAGTGAACGCAGACACACAGATCGACTTCACTGCCAATCTCGTGGCAGTGCAATTGCCAGTCTTGCTGACGATGGAGGGTACCGATCGCGCTGTTGCTATGGAGTTGACGCAGTGGGTACCGGAACCGTTCTCGATTACGACGACGTTGCTGTCCGAGGGTCGGAACCGCACTCGCATAATCATGTTCGCAGCGGATCTCGGCTTGTCAGAGGGCGAAGGTGTCGAAGCCATCACGGCTGAAGCGGAAGATTCGCAGCATGTTCTGCACCCATTGAGGGTGGAATTCGTGAGCCCGCTGTCCAGTTTGCCCAGTATTAATCAGGTTGTGATTAGGCTTACCCGAGACCTCGATAACGCCGGTGACGTGTTGATAACCTTCAAAGTCCATGGTTTGACGAGCAACACGGCGCGAATCGTGGTTGGGCCCGTTAACGACGATTCCAACTGATCTGTGTGAATTCGGTCTGCCTTATCAGCTTGACACTTTCATCTGTTCGAATAAACTAGCGTCCGAAAGCCATTCCTGCAGGAGGCAAAGGACCACACGAATGAGTACTGTTCCCCATGGTGAGCCAGGAACCACTCCGCCACCATTCAGAATTGCGCCACAGTTACATCAAATCCTTTACAAAAGACCCGGCCGAGAGAAGTTAGAGCCAACTGAGGACGTTCTCCCTGAGCCGCCTTACCCGCAACGGCCTGACGCACGGGAAATGACTCACAAAGAATACCTGAAGCTGAACGGTGTTCGGATGTGGAAAACCTGGGGCGCGCCGTATTTCAGATCACGGTCGCTGAAAAATAGACATTCGCTACGGCCGATCATTCCGTACCTGTTTACCGACTGGAAGTGCAATCTCGATTGTCACTACTGCTGGTCGTACGACAACAAGGTAAAAGGAATGACCGAGGACGTTGCCAAGCGTTCGATTGACTGGCTGCACTCGATCGGGTCGCGCGTCCTGGCTCTCATGGGTGGCGAACCCCTGCTGCGTCCAAATTTCATTCACAAGATTGTTTACTACAGTGCTCAGAAGGGCATCTTCGTCTACTTGCCTACGAACGGGCGGTTGATGAAACCAGACGTGATCGATCGTCTCGGCGATGCCGGTCTCGCGACAGTCAACCTCGCGGTCGATTCGGTGAAGGAAAGAAAGTCTCTGCCAAAGGCGCTCGATCCAATCCGGCCTTACTTCGAGTACCTCGTCAAGAAGCAGAAGATCTACGGCTACACCGTGATGTTCAATATCAACATCTGCCATAACAATATGGACGATGTGAAAGAGTTGACCGAGATCGCGCACGACCACGGGATCGCGACCGATTACCACATCAACGAGACCCCGATGACCGAGCAGGATCACTTCAAACATCTCAACGAGAACGAGACCTATCTCACCCAGGAAGATTGGCCGAAAGTCGATGCTTTGCTCGATTACCTGAACGACAAACGCAAGAACGAAGGCTACAAAATGGTGAATCCGATCCAGCATATGGAAGACATGAAGCTTCTGATGCGCGGTAAGGTTCCACCCTGGCAGTGCCGTGCGGGTCAGAACTCACTGATCATCCGCACCGATGGCAGCCTCGCTCCGTGTTTCCCGATGTATTCGGCGACACACGATTGGGGCGTTGTCGGCAATCACAAGTTTGACGTGAAGCAACTCGACGAAATGAAGGTCGAATGCACCAAGCACTGTCTGTCGACGTGCAACTACATCCTGGGCTATTGCTACGACACCGCGCGCGTGCTCGGTTGGATTGCGAAGACAGCCAAAGGTGGTTTCAGGGGTGTAGAGAGTTTCTAAGTTTTGCAGTCCACTGATCACACAGATCTCGATTCTCAACTCGAGTACTGGAATACGGAAGGTCCGCAGAAAGCCTTTGCTCATCCGCTGAATATTCGGCGAGTGACCCACTGGCTTTCTCTGGACAGCGTGATTATCGACTTTGGTTGTGGATACGGTCGTTGCCTCGGAGAGTTGGCAGAATCAGGTTACGAAAAGCTCATCGGTCTTGATTTCTCACCGGCGATGATCGAAGCCGCCCGCCAAAAATTCCCGCATATCACTTTCGAACAGGTTGATTCAGTGACGATTCCGCTTCCGGATGACTCCGTCGACGGTGCGCTTTTGTTCAGTGTTCTCACGTGCGTGCCGACCGATGATGGGCAACGAGCGATAGTTAAGGAATTGCATCGAGTGTTGCGCCGCGGCGGCTTGTTGTACATCAGCGACCTGGCACTGCAGTCGGACGAGCGAAACCTGACGCGCTATGCTCGCGATGAAGCGAAGTATGGAACGTATGGAGTGTTTGATTTGCCGGAAGGTGTAACCGTCAGACACCACGATCCCAAATGGATCGAAAACCTCACGAATGAGTTTTACCCCGTCGCACTCGACGACGTCGATGTTGTGACGATGAACGGAAATCCCGCCAAAGCATTTCAGTGGTTCGGCCTCAAACCCGCTTAGGCCACAAAGAATTTCGCTACAAAAAGGCACAAAAAACCAAAAAAATAGGGTGTGAACATTCTTGCGAGTGGGATCGTTTAGGGAACTGTCTCAACCGCAAGCGAATGTATTCCGAAAGTTGGAGAATACAAAATAATGTAGTTGGTTGCCACTTGATTCAATTCTGCGTTGCCCGAATTGGTTCGAGGGGGTCAGACATGTCGCGTTGGACCAAGGGTGCGCTCGGGTTGTTGTTAATGCTACACGCTGTTCAGTCGCAGCCTCAGCAACCTATCGCAAAGAAAGATTGGGATCTCAGCCAGGCTTACACTGACGTATTCGAAATACTTAGCGAGCAGAACAGGTGTAGCAGCTTCTATGGTGGGCCACGTGTGGCGATTACCGTGCTGAATGATTTCTTCCTGGTGGTAAAAGCGCAGCCGCTGCCGCGTGACGTCTCGTTTCAGATGGCAGGAAGACCACGTCTGCTGCGCGACAAGATTACGGGTGTGCGTTATCGACTCTTCGATACGGCGATGGTGAATACTAACGGGGCGTTCTATCAACGTCGCACGGGTTCATTGCACAACTTTCCCTCTGACGTCGGCAACTTCCGACCGGGCACTAGACGCGCGCGCGCTTTGATCCTGTTACACGAGTTGGGACACCTGATTGAAGGCGAGGACGGCACGTGGCTCCTTCCGGACGATGGCCTCAATGGCCTGCAGAGCAAAATGAACACCTTGCGAGTTCAAGAGGTATGTCAGGAGCAACTTAAAACACTTAACTAGAGCTAGCTGGTTTCTCTCAGTCGCGGATTTGCCAAAGACCACGTCGTGCTGCGCGTGCCTCGTCCTGTGCCAGTCGATAAAGGCATTCCGTGTAATTGGACATCGAATACGATTCAGATTGCTTGTGGCGTGCCATACCGGATTGAATCATTGCCAGATTCGCATCTCCCAGCTTTGTTGTCAGAAGATGAACAACGCCCGTTATTTGTTTTGGTTTTCGTTTGCGCCACCAGACACTGGGATTAACCCAAACCTCAACGTGCTGACCGCCAACCAACCGTTCAAGTAAACGCCGCGCGTCAACTCCAAACGGACGCATTATGTCGGGAGTATCAACTGCTACGAGGTGGACCAGCAGCTCCTGGTCTGTAGGTAGTGGGACCAATCTATCTCCGATGACCATTTCATCCTCGCGTAGCATGATCAATGTATTTCCGTCGACGACTTTAATAACTTTCCCTCGGACGGGAGCCCATCCACTGCTTTCCATTGTTGGATCCCCACATGGTCCGAGCGGGGGCGGGTGCTGAGCTACGGCGTCAGTCGCAGATAGAATTGCCACTGCGGCCAGAGTGATTATCCAACTCAGAGCCACGCCAAGTTTAATTGTGCAAAAGGACATAAGATTTCACTCTTTCGTGCGCTTCTTCCATTGCCACAACCCGCTTGTCACCGCTGCCGGTAGGCGATGACCCAGTTGTCGCGCCAGCATGCACAGTTGACCGCGATGATGTGCCTCGTGAGCGACGAAGTAACTGAGAAAGTGCACGACGTCCGTGGGGAAATTCTGCCACGCGGCTGGTGGAATCGATCCACCGCGAGCGATCGCGAGCTCGATCAAGTCAATCATCCCACGACTGCTGCGCGGCAGCGCGCGCAACAATTCCGGCGGCTTTACTGATCGCCCGTTGACGGATTTAGGAACTGTGACGCCATGACGCGCGCCGATCATCTTGATCCACATGCAGCGGGCGTTGTGAATGTGCGCGGCTATCGTACCTACTGTGCGGCGAGGGTTGGCGGGTATATTCATCGACCACAACTCGAGTGGGAGGTTCTCGACAAGAAACATCGTCACGCGGTTGTTGGTTTTCCACGCCGCGATCAACGCCTTGCCGTCTGCAGCGGAACTCATCTGAAATATCGCATCAACGACATGAAGCCAAGGATGAACCTGTCGCCCCAGATTGCGGCGCAAGTTCCGACACCCAACGCGAGTATCAGGTTCGCAGGAAAATCCACTATGTAGAGGGCCACAGCGCCGGCCAGGATGAAACCGAACATGAATCTTAAGATGACGGTCAGCGGGCTCACCATGCTACCCCATCACCTCCTTGAACGCCGATAGAAACTGCGTCATCTGCGGGGCGGTTCCGATCGTAACGCGCATGAAGTTTGGCAGGGCGGGGAAGAGACGGCCAACTTCCACGCCCCGGCTGCGCATTGCGTCGATGACGGGTCTCACCTCGCGACGAAGATCGATCATCATAAAGTTTGCCTGTGAAGGGATGTAATGGTAGCCGAGTGTGTCGAGTTCAGCACACACGTTCTTCTTCACCTCCGTGTTCAGTGTGCGGCCACGACTGACGTGATCCGGATCTTTCAGACTCGCCAGCGCTGCGACAAGTGCCATGATGTTTACACTGTCCCAGACCTGATGCGATCTCATCGACGAGATATTTCCACGTTGCGTGACGCAGTAGCCACAGCGCAGTCCGGCCATGCCGTAGATCTTTGAAAAGGTTCGAGCAACAATCAGGTTTGGATATTGCTTTACGAGTGGAATCACGCTCTCGTAGTCTTTGCTTTCGACGTAGTGGTGATAGGCCTCGTCAACCAGCACGCTTGTCGACGGCGAAAGCTTTGCAAGAAACTGCGCGATTTCGTTCTTCGGCGTGATGCTGGCTGTTGGATTATTAGGGTTGCAGATATAAATAAGGCCGGCGCCAGTTGCAGACGCAAGCATTTTCTGAAGGTCGTGCCGGTAGTCTGAGGTAAGGTCGACTTTCATGACTTCTGCCTGGGCCACAGCGGCATGGCGTGCGATCGCTTCGAACGTTGGACTAGCGATGACGAGCTTTCGATCCTTACTCGTAAAGGCCGCGGCGCTGAGTTTCAGGATTTCTCCTGAGCCGTCGCCGAGAAGGATCTGGTCTACCGGAACACTGTGAAGTCGCGACAGCTCTTCCGCCAGCATGTCTGCATATTCGTCGGGATAACGCCAGGCGAGACTGAAGCCGTCGGTCATGGCTTTCAGCGCTGTCTGTGCCGGCCCGTAAGGATTCTCGTTTGAGCTAAGACGTACGATAGGTGAGCCGGAGGCTTTCACCAGCTCGAGCGGCTGCAATGCGGTGAACGCCGCGCCAACGCCAATTAACTTCGAGAAACTGCGACGCGAAAGAGTTGGTGTGTTCATGGACGCGCCTCTCCCCCAGGAATTTGTTTGAGCTATAAGCCATTTGTACGTTTAGAGCAAGCGAAACTCGCTTGGATACAGTCAGAACCACCTCGCGGTAGCGGGTGGGTGCATGCGCAACTCTTTCGATAGGAGCCTACGGCGTACCCACCCGCTACCGCGAGGTGGTTCTGACTGTATCCAAGTGCGAAATTTAAATTCGAACCTAATCTCATTTCAGCGGGTCTTATAAATGCATGGCCGATGAGGCGGCATCGCGCGAGAGCTTGTGGGTGTTGCGGGCACAGTCCGGCAGCCATGAAGCTTTGAATGAGCTCTTCAAGAGTGTTCAGGAGCCGTTGTTTCGCTACATCGTGAGTCTTGTAAGAGACCAGCATCTGGCTGAAGACATCTTGCAGGAAGTCTTTATCCGGATTTATCGCAAGTTGCGTGGGTTGCGAGAGCCGGAGGCCTTTCGGGCCTGGACTTATCAGATCGCTTCACGCGAGGCGTTTAGATATTTGAATCGTGAACGGCGCTGGAGTGAGCAGATCAGAGATGAAACGACTCTGGCTGCTCGCCCTGCAAGCGAGCCGGGAGAGTTTCCACGCGAGCTAATTGAAAGCTTGCCGCAGTTAGTCGGAGATCTTTCGCCGGCAAGTCGCGCAGTCGTGATCCTGTTTTATCTGCACGAACTGTCGTTGGTCGAAACAGCCGCGGTATTGGACATCCCGGTTGGCACTGCGAAATCCAGACTCGCATACGGTCTCGAAAAACTGCGACGAACTTTTGCAGGAAAGGAAAATTGAAATGCAGGACAGAGTTGAAGATTCCGCGAAGTCAAAACGACAACTCAGGCATGTCGTGATCATCTTTGCAGTCGTCGAATTTATCGTGACTGTGTTTGTGATGTACTACGCCACACAGAAGTGAGGGGAGAATTGTAATGTCGCAGAATGTAAATCTCGACACAGTAAGAGCTGCGGCTTTAGCGCGCATCGATCGGACCGAACGAAACTTTAAACTCGCTTTCATCGGCGCCGCGATCGTCGAGAGTCTGTTCGTGTTGACTTTCGTCTTGCTGGCCGACTTCTCAAATCGAATTCACGTCTTGTTGTTGATATCGACCGTAAGCTGCTACACGATAATCGTGCTTGGTCTGGTGGCGCTGGGAGCGTACGTCAACCGTGGAATTGCGCGGGTTCTGAAGGCTGTGGAGTTATTGCCCGATGGTAAGTGATAATCAGACCAGTATTTTCAGTTTAGAGTGGTCCGAGAAGCGAATAAAGACCTGCGAGGCTCTCGATTCTTTCCTCTAACTCGTCGACTCTCTTCGGGCCGTAAATATTCACGACCTGCTTTTTCTTTCCGTCGAGACAAATTGACGTCGTGGTCGTTTGCTGGTCGGTAGTCATCCTGCCCTGTTCATCCGCCTCGTAATTGTCTTTCAGCGACCAGTAATCGAGACGCTGAAATTCTTTGATTAGAGCCTGAACTGCCCCTGGCGAGATTTTGTGACGCCGCTCTCCAATCTCTTTGACACCGGACTGGCCGACATAAACCACAGTTCCATCGGCGTAAATTCGCGCCGAGTATGAGGGACAATCTCCTAAACACGCTGATCTGTAGATAGTGATCAAGGGATTGCCTTCACATTTTTGCTGAGCTTCAAGATTCGGAACCAAAGAGAGCAGCAGAATTAATAAACAGGGGACTAACCGCAAGCAATAACGCATCTTCATGGCTGAAGATAAAACCATACTTGCAGCCGGAACGCCAATGCGTCATGCCTTGCGACGGATCGAATAGAGCCGGTGTTCGGTTCGTATCAACAAGCGTTCGCCAACCAGCGCAGGCGATGCCTGGGTGAAGTCATCCAATGTATTTATGTGTGACAACTTGAACTCATCGCCGGTTGTGACTACGAATGTCTGGCCTTCTTCACTCAGACAGAACAGTTTACCGTTGTAGGCCCATGGCGATGTCGTGAAGGCAGTTGCCGTGGGATCAATCCTTGTCTTATAAATTTGTTTTCCGGTCTTCGCGTCGAAGCGATTGAGAATTCCGGTTTCAGTCAACGTATAAATGTTGCCCTGATAGGCAAGGGCCGATGGCAGGTAAGTTCCACCGCGCGGCTGCGACCACACGATGTGAGCATTCGATGTTTCGCCTTCCTTCAGAGAAATGTCACCTGATGCACCGGGGCGAATCGCGTATAACGCTCGCCCGCGGCCCCCATTTAAATACAGTAAACCTTCGTAAGCGAACGGCGTTGGCACCGGCGTAAGTGCAAGTCCTTTCAGGCGCCATAATTCTTTTCCGGTGAGGTCGTAACTGACCGCGACTTCCGGTCCAATCGCTACGATTTCCGTTCTACCCGGGTATTTCCATATATAAGGTGTCGCCCAACCAGAGCGCTGCACGGGCTGCGTCGAGCCACCGAGATCTCGATTGGTGCGCCAAACCTGTTTGCCCGACTTCTTATCGAAAGCCGCGATGTATTGCTGCTTTTGATTGTCGTTGAGAACAATAACCAGATTTCCGGCAAGTGCCGGCGAACTACCGGCGCCGAGATCGAGGTAGATTGGAAGCGGTTCGATCGGAGTGTTCCAGACCTGGTTACCCTTCAGGTCGAATGCATATAACCCGAGATTCGTCACATACACGTAAATAAACTTTCCATCGGTGACCGGAGTCTCGGAGACGAAAGAGTTTTTGCGATGCCGGCCGCTTGGCGGAGCGCCTTTGTGAAACTCTTTGGTCCATTCCACCTTGCCGCTCTTCAGATCGAGGCAATAAAGGAAGTAGTGAACGTTTACCTCGTTCGGCATTTCAATGTCGCGTTCCGTCAGACGCTTGATGATCTCCTGCAACGAGAGACCTTGTTTTTCCAACTCCGCTGCATACTCGTTGCTGTATTCAGTGCCCGTCTGCGGCAGCTTCGATTTTCCGTCCGTCGTCACTGACGTCAGATAGACTTTGCCGCCGGTAACGATTGGCGACGACCATCCGCGTCCAGGAATCTCCTGCGACCACTCGACGTTTTCGGTCTTGGACCAGCGCTCTGCCAAGCGGGCATGTGTTCCCACGGGGTTTGACTCAGGCCCGCGGAACTGCGGCCACGCATTATCCTGAGCGTGAACTGACGTTGAGAACATTGCGGACAGCACGAGCAACGAGCTCGCTACGATTCGCTTGCGATGTGATTTGGGAGAAGGTGTACGCATCGTTTTTTTTGGATTTCTATTCTGATTTACGGAGACGAACTTAGACGGTCGCGTATATTACGCACGAGAGAGAAACTTGTTTCGAGATCTATCCACAGATTACGCAGAATCTTTTTATAGTAGCTGTGTAATCTGTGGATGGACTTTTTAGTTTGGCGAGAGTTCGATGACGACTGTGGGGGCTTTGATTTTGTCCTGATCTATAAACTTCAACTTCTTGATCTCGGCTATCGCACGCTCAGCGTCGTCAAGCGTGATCTTGCCGTGACCCTTCCACATACCTGCTTCAATGCCGATTCGGAAGAAATACTTTTGTCCCGGACCCATATCGATTGCATAACCTTTATTGTCGTCGGTCATGCGAATGATGTGTTTCCCAGGCTTCACTTTGATGGCAAAGTAACGACCATTATCCATGCGAGCCAGTTCAGTTTGATCGACGAAGACTGATGGTTCGAGCCCGCTGCCTACTACCTTCTTCGGACGGTAAATGAAGACGGTGGCTTCCTCTGCATTTGCGGTACTCGTCGCCGGCTCAGTGGCAACTGCAACGAGGGTGGAGCCGTCAAGTCGAAAACGTTTTTCCTGGGCTACGTAGACCGTAATCGCTGTGCCGGGGTCAACCTTTGCGTCGCCTCCTTTCTTGAACAGAAACACGGGGCTGATGAAAGACAGCACCATGGTACTGGTCGTGTTGTCTTCCCCTTCTTTACCTTTGGCGGCGCGTAGTTTCAGTGGCTGGCCGTCGACCGTTTTGGTTGACTCCACTTGAATGGCAAGCTTTCCTGACTTGCCCATGTAGCCGCCCTTCTCAGCGTTCACTACGCTGCCAATTGCTTCTGTTCCTTTGCGAACTACAACCTGCCCGTTGATGACCACGTCTTCGTCGACGGTGAAACCAACAGGATCGTTCGGTTTGGCTTTCTTGCTGGTTATCTCGGCAGTGGTGACGACTTTGACGGCAGTGCCTTCAGCGACGACGATTTCGTCCTCATTCCGACTTGCGCCAATTGCGAGTCCTTGCAGAAGGAAAAGAGACAGAAGGCAGAGTGTGGCAGCAACAGTTCGTGGATACATGGGGGCTCTCCTTTGCGAACGACGTGCCGGGATACTATCACAGGAAACAGATTGGATCTCACGGGACGACGCACCGGCGCACGAAAAACGACGTCTCCACTCGCCCTCTTTCGTCGCGTCGCTGCGCCGTCGCGTGAGATCACCACTCGGGACGGCGGCCGCGGGGTGAGATCTGTTGATTCCGGGAGAGCCCCATCGGTTGGGGGACCAGGGGCTCTCCACCGGCTCGCAGCGTTGCCAAGCAAGCGGTGTCGTCGCTGCGATTCCCTCTGTTTATAAATGCGAGGTTTCAGGTCCAAAACCACCAACACTTTGAGAAATATTAGATCCATGTTATCTGTGGCCCAAATGTACACACCCAAACTGACGCCCTTCAGTCTCTGTCTGATTCTTCTCGTTTCAACAGTGTGTCTGGCTCAGGAGTCATACGAGAGCAAGATCGACGAGTTCCTGCGCGCGGAGATGAAGGCGCAGCAGATTCCCGGCGTTGCGCTGGCAGTGGTTAAGAACGGAAAGATCGTGCTCGCGCGCGGTTATGGTCTGGCAAATGTCGAGCACGAGGTGCCGGTGAAACCCGAGACGATCTTTCAATCAGGATCCACGGGCAAGCAATTCACCGCGACGGCCGTGATGATGCTGGTTGAAGAGGGGAAGTTGAGTCTTGAAGACAAGATCACGAAGTACTTTCCTGACGCGCCCGAATCATGGCGCGACATCACCATCCGGCATCTGCTTACACATACCAGTGGGATGACGGATTATCCCCCTGACTTCGATATGCGACGTGACTACACTGAAGATGATCTCTGGCAGCGCATCAAGACGATTCCGCTTGCGTTTCAGCCCGGCGAGAAGTGGAGCTATAGCAACCTGGCTTACGTGACGCTCGGCATTCTGATTCACAAAGTCAGCGGCAAGTTCTACGGCGACTTTCTTCAGGAGCAAGTGTTCAAGCCGTTGGACATGTCTACCGCAAGGATCATCAGTGAAGCCGATATTGTTCCGAATCGTGCTGCCGGGTATCGCATCGCGAATGGTCAGTTGAAGAATCAGGATTGGGTTTCACCATCATTGAACACGACCGCGGATGGAGCTCTGTATTTGACGGTTTATGACATGGCGAAGTGGGATGCGGCACTCTACACTGAGAAGCTGCTCAAGAGATCGTCACTCGAGCAGATGTGGACGCCAGTGAAGTTGAATAATGGCTCGACGTTTCCGTACGGATTTGGCTGGGGGCTCGGTAACGTTCGCGGCCATCGCGTTATCGAGCATGGTGGTTCATGGCAGGGATTCAAGGCGCAAATTTCGCGTTACGTGGATGACAAGCTGACGATAATTCTCTTCGCAAACCAGGCGCGTGCAAATCAAACGAAGCTTGCGCACGACATCGCAGCCATCATCAATCCTGAACTTGCTCGCGTTGCGAATTAACCATGCGGGTTAAAATCATCTTATCGATCGCGATCGCGTTGATTCTCTATCTCGCAGGTCCGCTCATTGCGGGAGTGTTGGGAATCGGCGAACGCGATGGTCCACGGATCTATCCCAGCGATTATCATTCTGCACTTTACATAATCGCCTATGAAGAGGTGCGAGGTGAAAAGCCTCGACTTAATATCGACGGAGAGCTCGAGCGTCCACTCTTCTATGGCCTCCCACGCCCTCATCGCCGAACTTGACCGTTTCCGTTGCTAGAGATCAAAATCCCGCCCACGGCAGTGGGCGGATTCGTTCAAGTCCTTTCTATAACCTGCAATAAAAAGTGCAACCTAATCCCGCCCACGGGAGTGGGCGGATCGTTCAGGTCCTTAACTATTTATTTTGCTCGATGAATAGGTCGGACTTGAACGATCCACCCACTCCCGTGGGCGGGATTGAAACCCCGTTGGATGGAAGGCTTTGTAGAAAGGACTTGAACCATCCGCCCACTGCCGTGGGCGGAATTCAATTTATTCGACAAGTCAAAAGCAACTTAAACTCACTTCACTGATCTCTAAACCCAAAGAACAAGGCGTTCAAAAACGGGCTCCCCACTCACAAACTGAAGTTCAAAAACAATTAGGAGAGAGTGATGAAAGTCTATCGGCTCGAGAAGATTCTCGTCTTGGGACTACTCTGTTTATGTTGTTGGACATCCGTTTCAGCGCAGGCAAGCGGATCAGCCGCCTCTGTTTCCCGCACCCGCGCACTCGTTAATGCTGGTCCAGGAGCTCCAGCGCCCTCAACCACCTACAACCCTTCACCCCCTTATTACCCGACTTACACACCACCATCGCCCGTTTTTAAGATTCCGGAAGAAGTCGCCGTCGAAGAATTTGTGAATTATCACAAGCACCGGCTGCCGCTGCCGAAGTGGGGCCAGGCGGTCGCAATGGATACACGTTGGGGCAACAACGAGATTTCGCGCTCTCAACGCGAGGCAGTGCTGCAAATCGGTTTCACTACCGCTGAGGTTAATGAACGGACCGACTTGCGTCCGCTCAATCTCGTTTTCGTAATCGATAAGAGCGGTTCAATGGACGAAAGCGACAAGATGTCGCGTGTGAAAGACGGCTTGCGAACAATGGTCGGCCGGCTAAGATCCGACGACATTGTTTCGATCGTCGCTTTCGACACGCAGGCCTGGCTCTTATTTCCGGCCCAATCCATCGGCGATGGCAACAGTTTGAGATACGCGATCGATTGTCTTGTACCTGAAGGTGGGACCAATCTTCACAGTGGCTTGATGCTCGGCTATTCGGAGGCCCGGAGAAATTTTCGTTCCGGCGCAACGAACCGCGTGATACTACTCACCGACGGTATCGCCAACTATGGCGTTACAGATCCCACACGCATCGCGGCTGAATCGGCGGAGTGCAACGCGCGTGGAATCGATCTTTCCACGATCGGCGTCGGACTCGATCTGAACAATGATTTACTGCGCACGCTCGCGCGTTCCGGCCGCGGTCTCTACCACTTCATCTCCGACTACAAAGACATCAACAAAGTCTTCGTCAACGAAGTGCAGAGTCTGATCTCGTCTGTTGCGAAGAATGTCGAGGTCCGGATCGAATATGGAGCGGGTCTGCGGCTCGAAAGGCTCTACGGATATCAGCCGCGTTACGGTAACGGGAATATTTCTGTCACCCTTGATGATATGAACAACGGTTTGACGCAAGTGATCATGGCAAAGTTCCGGACTGACTCTCTGAAGAGCTCGGTCCCGGTGAAAGTCAGGCTCTCGTATTACGACGTGAAGCGCAAATGCCCGGTAGAAGAGGTTCAGGAGCTTCGACTGGTGCCGGCCGAGAGTGATTCATGCGATGTGCTGGCTGATGTCGAGGTCAAGAAAAACTACACGATCGCAGAGCTTGCAGATTCGCTTTACGCGATGGCGGGGCTGGCGCGTGGTGGAAACTATTCGCAGGCGCAGAATGTGCTCGACGCCTCCGTATCAACCGCGTACCGTCGCTATCCGAACATGGAAGACGAGGACATCCGCTTCATCCTCGACATCGTGGAAGGCTACCGCCGCGATCTGAGAGTCTATAACGAACAAAACCGAAGGCACGACTGCGGCAGTTGCAGGTAAATTTTAGCCACGGATGACACGGATCCATCCGTGTAATCTGTGGCTAATTAGTGTCACGAGGATGCGGGATACACAGAGCCCAAGAACAGCATTTCCGACTACACCGGTCCAAATGATTGCTCTCGTCCCCGCCAGACCACCTTCACAATAAATACGGAAGGGCCAGCCGAAGTACGTGAACCCGTCATCAAGTGTCGAATATTCCGGATTGAAGTAACTGATGACATTAACCGTGCAGAAGATGACAGCAGCGCAGACGACAACGCTCGATGTCCGAGATCTCAGCACACGCATGATCATTTGAACCCCCATTTCTGCAACGCTGGATCACGGCGACAGGCAGACAGTGCACGCGCCTGCGCACTTTCAATCGCGATTACTCTCCGCCTCGAACTGTTTACGCGCACCTTGAGACATGCGCAACCATAACCGTAGTGTCCGTTAGTTTCGACCCATTGCTGCGGTGTGAACGGGGGCCAGTCTCCCTCGGCCTGATGCGCACCCTGCACCCCGATGATCCACTCGCCATCACGATCGAATAAAGAGACATTCGCCGGCGTCGG
The DNA here is from genome assembly GCA_046733695.1 of Acidobacteriota bacterium. Lineage (GTDB taxonomy): Bacteria > Acidobacteriota > Blastocatellia > Pyrinomonadales > Pyrinomonadaceae > PSRF01. The sequence continues at coordinate 8,849 of JBKPPU010000356.1, read as the reverse complement.
ATTACTAAACCAACCACAGCGCATCTCCGCTTTCACCAGCGCTGGTGAAGTTCGCGAGTTCGGGGACGCGCTGACCAGACCCATCGCGAGTAACAGGGAGCCGATCAAGAATCGATATGCTGGGAGTTTCGACATGGCCACGGATTATACAGGCCCCGCTCAGTATCCACTATTCAAATTGTCGATTGACTGAGTGCACAAGATCTAAATAGTCGCATTACGGAAGCCTTACCTTGGATACTTCTTAAATATCCCGATCTCGATTGGCATTCGTTGATCCGAGAGGTAAAGATTAGAGATCTTCAAAACAGGCTTGGCTTTGTAATCTCAATAGCCCGCAGGTTTGCCGAACAGCAAGGCGATGAATCCAAAGCGGCGTTGCTTCGCGCTAAAGAGGTCGCACTAGCGCCGTCGCGGCTGTTCGTCGAAGATACGCTTTGCCACAAATCGTTGACTCTAGCGGAAAAACGATGGCTTGACAGTGCTCGGTCCGAGGAGGCTAAGTACTGGAGGTTGCTGACGGATCTTAAACCTGAACGCTTAAAGTATGGCTCAACAACTTTTTGAACCTTGGAAATCATTCTTAGGCGAGATTGATGTAGCTTTACCTCAAGAAGTGATTTTTCAGTGTTTGGGTGGATTCGTCGCAAAGTTCAATACGATCTGCTACGCGAAACTTCCGATCTGGATGTTCTACCGATCGCCAACTCTGGCTTGATGCAATCAATGAGGAACGCAACTAAAGTGTTGAAGGATTTCCGAACTCACTCCTAAGAGTCACTTTTTTTGTCCCAGCTCCTTATACCAGCCCTGCAGCACATAGAACGCCTTCTTCTTCTCGCCGCGATCGGAAATGAGGCCTTTGCGGTTCCAGTAGTCCTGGATGCCGGGCAAGGGTCGGCGGGGGGAGTGGAAGTCAGTCAGGATCCAGGGGGAGGTGCCACGGAGGAAGGGAATTTTCTTGAGCATCGCGATCTGGTGCTGGTAGAGGTTCTCCTGGTATTCCTCGGTCCAGCGAGCGAGGGCGTCGCCATGATGGCCAAACAATGCGTCGCCGCCGAATTCACTCATCACGAGTGGCTTTTGATATTTCGATTTCCATTCCAGCCCGTCGGCTTTCTCCGGCAAACCGTCGTACCAGCCGACATACTCATTGCATCCGAGCACGTCCAGAAACTCACCCAACGGGTCGTCGATCATTTGCGTGGTCGGATTTTCGTAGTGACGCTCCATTGCCGCTGAAAGCAGTCGCGTCGGATCGAGATGTCTCGCATGCTCAATCAAATTCTTGAGGAAAGTTAACCGCGCGTCGCTGAGCGGAGTCTCGTTAGCCACCGACCAGATCACAACCGCAGCGCGATTCTTGTCGCGCGCGATCATTTCCTGCAACTGATTCCGCGCATTCTTGAGTGTCGCGGGATTCTCCCACTCGATGGTCCAGTATACCGGGATCTCTGACCATACGAGGATGCCCATCCGATCAGCTTCCCGAACCATGAACTCGTTGTGCGGGTAGTGAGCGAGGCGAACAAAATTTGCACCGAGCTCTTTGGCCCAACTGAGCAAGGTCACGGCGTCTTCACGGCTGTACGCGCGCCCGCCACGAAGCGGCGCCTCCTCGTGTATACAGACGCCGCGCAGAAAGATGGGTTGTCCATTCAACAGGATATCGGCGCCACGCGTTTCAAGGCTGCGGAAACCGATTTGCTCGCGCATTTGATCCGTCTCGGCTTCAATAAATACGTCATAGAGTTTTGGATTATCAGGAGACCACAACTTCAGATCAGCGGTGAAGTCGATCATCGCAGTTCCGCTCGCATTCGTTGTAAACAGTCTACTGATTCCGGCTTCAGGAATTCGAACGTTGATTTTTTGATTCAGTCTCTCTCCGTTTAACTTCACCCAGCCGGTTAGATGGTCGCGGGAGCCTTTTTGAAGCTGGACCATATAATCATTTACAAACGTCTGGGGTGTTTCAACTAGCTTCACCTCGCGTGTGATGCCGCCGTAGTTCCACCAGTCAGTCATCAACGTCGGCACAGCATCGCGCCGCCGCTTGTTGTCGACCTTGACGATGAGGAAGTTGTCGGTGTCCTTCACGCGGTTTGTTATCTCGAAGTTAAAGGGCGTGAAGCCGCCTTCATGTTGACCAAGCTTCTCGCCGTTGAGATATACGTCAGCGAAGTAATTTGCGCCGCCGAAGTACACAAAGAGACGCGTGTTCGGCTTCCGTTGGTAGTCGAAAGATTTTTTGTACCAGACGGTGCCTTCGTAGAAGAACAACTGATCTGACTGCGTGTTCCAGTCGCCGGGAACCTTCAAGGTTTCCGACTTATCGAAGTCGTACTCGATCAGTTCGCTCTTATTCTTGGGCTTGGCATTCTTGAAGTAGCCGTTATCGCTCGGCTGATAACGGTAGTTGTAGAAGCCCGACTCGTATGGATCGATGATCACTTGCCATTGACCGTTCAGACTGGTTGTGTTCCGGCCCTCGATGTTAGTGATCAGCTGTGCTCGCACACACGGGACGAGCACGAGCAGCGATAACATGATGAGTGATTTCATAAGCAATATTAGCCACGGATAACACGGATTGAATCCGGATTTTTTCCGCGTCATCCGCGTTCTAAATACTTACTAAGGGTAGAGTGCGATAGCGTTTTCCAGTCAGTCGCGCGAGTGCGTTGACTACTGCCGGAGAGATTACGGGCACGGGTGGCTCGCCGCAGCCTGTCGGTGCTTCAGCACTCGGAACGATGTGAACATCGACGGCAACAGGAGCGTCGACGATGTACGGCGGAACGTAGCCATCGAAATTTCGCTGCTCGACGATTCCGTTCTTGAGCGTGATCGCGCCTTTGGCCATCAACTGCGTCAGACCAAATCCCACTCCAGCCTGAAACTGGCTCTCGATCGTCAATGGGTTAACGGCGACGCCACAATCAACCGCAAGCACCGCGCGGTGAATCTTTGGACGTTTGTTCTCGATCGACACGTCCACTGCGCACGCGACACCAGTTCCAAAAGACTCATGACACGAAATTCCGACCGCGTGTCCTTTCGGCAACCGGTTGCGCCAGGCAGCGGTTTGTTTATCCAGCAGATCAAGTGTGGACAGCGGCTTCCTGGCATCGGGCTTGAGGAGCTTGCGTCGATAGGCGATCGGATCCATTCGCGCCCGCATGGCGAGCTCGTCGATCAGCGTCTCCATCACAAACGCATTGTGAGTGTGTCCGACCGAACGCCACCAGAGCACAGGCACGTTCACCTTCGGATGATGAACTGAAACGTGCATATTCGCGATGTTGTAGAGCGTATCGGATGTTCCTTCGGTTGCGGTTTCATCGACGCCGTTCTTGACCAGCATCGACTCGAAGGGAGTGCCCATCAGTAACGACTGGCCAACAATTACATGATTCCAGGCGACGGGAAATCCATCCGCACCCACACCGATTTCGACGCGATGAAAGTGCATCGGACGGTAATATCCACCGCGCACGTCGTCCTCGCGTGACCATACGAGTTTGACTGGCGTTCCTTTGAGACGTTTTGCGATCTCGGACGCTTCGCGCTGCACGTGCGAGTCCGTCACAGCGCGACGCCCAAAACCGCCACCAGCCATTTCAGTGTGGAACGTGACCTGTTCGGGTTTGAGTCCGAGTACTTGCGCGACTGCCATCTGATCGACAGTTTGAAACTGCGAGCCGGCCCACACTTCGGCGTGGTCACCGTCGAATCTGACTGTCGTATTCAAAGGCTCCATTGGAGAGTGGGCCAGAAATGGAAACTCATACTCGGCGACGATCCGATTTCCCGCCGCGACCTTATCGATTGCATTCTGATCGCCACGCGCGGCAGCAACATTGCCGGGAGATTGAGCGAGCTGTTTGTATCGCGTCCACAACTCGGTGCTGTCGGCTGCTTCGACACCCGACAAATCCCATTCGATGTTGAGAAGACTGCGCGCCTGTTTTGCGGGCCAATACTTATCGGCAACTACTGCGACACCCGTGCCTTTCGCGAGCGGAATCTCAAAGACCTCGCGCACGCCGTCAATGCGTCGCGCTTCAGCATCGCTAACCTGCTTCACGCGTCCACCAAACACTGGCGGATGAGCAACCACGGCGACTTTCATTCCTGGAAGATCGAGGTCCAGACCAAACTTCAGCGAGCCATCACATTTCGGACGACTATCAAGTCGTTTGACTCGTTTGCCCACCAGCCGGAATTCCGATGGATTCTTCAAACGCACAGTTGCAGGCACGGGCTTGCGCGCCGCTTCGGCCGCGAGCTCAGCGTACGTCGCAGACTGGCCACTTGGACCATGAACTACACTCGCTTCCGTGCGACATTTGTCTGGCGTGGTTTTCCAGCGATCGGCCGCTGCGGCGACGAGCATCGCCCGTGTCTTGGCGCCCAACTCACGGTACTGCTGGTAGGAATGTGCAATCGAACCCGATCCGCCAACGATCTGAATTCCAAAAAGCGGATCTTTGTAGACGTCGGCTGCCGGCGCGAGCTCGCCGACGACGTTATTCCAGTCGGCATCCATCTCATCCGCGAGCACCATTGGCAAGGCAGTCTGCACTCCCTGACCAAACTCGAGACGGTTAACCTGGATCACAGTTTTGCCGTCGGGCCTGATGTTGACGAACGCATCTGGTGGATAAATTTTAGCCGGCTGCTTAGGCAGCCCCACTTCCTGTGCCGGCGAAGTCCGCTCAATATAAAGCGACACGACCAAACCACCGGCCGCTGCGAAAGACACGCGCAGGAAGCCACGTCTGTTGAGATCGACTTTCGCAGGCATCACGCGCCTCCTTTATTGATCTGCGACGCAGCAGTCTTGATGGCCGCACGAATGCGTGGATACGTGCCACAACGGCAGAGATTTCCGCCCATCGACTCTTCAATGTTTTGATCGGTCGGTCGCGGGGTGCTTTTTAGCAATGCGCATGCGGACATGATCTGCCCGCTCTGGCAGTAACCGCATTGCACGACGTCCTGATCGACCCAAGCATCCTGAACGGCTCGTCCCACAGCGTCGTTACCGATACCTTCGATCGTGATTATCGGGCGGTCGCCGATGTGCGAGATCGGAACGATGCACGAACGCGTAGCCACACCGCCCACATGGACCGTGCACGCGCCGCAGGCGCTGATGCCGCAACCAAATTTCGTCCCCGTCATTTTTAGATCTTCGCGCAACACCCAGAGCAGAGGCGTCGAGGGATCGACATTCACTTCCCGCCGCTGTCCGTTCACGGTTAATTGAAAAGTGGCCATTTGTGATCTCCTATTTTGGACAGGGCGTGCCGGCCTCGACCCAGCGACGTGTGGCAGCAATGAATTGTTCGTGAGTGAGTGGTGGAAGGGTGCGCGCGCTTCCGTCGGGCCGGCGGCCGGGATTCCAGGCCCACTTAACGAGTGGCTCCTCTTCGTGATGCTTCAGCAGGCCTGGACCATCGAGATTGTGATTCCGCGAGCGGTCGGTTAACTGGCGACAGACAGCAGCACTCGAGAGCGGGCGATCGTTCATGTCCTGCCAGCGCATTTCGAGTGGCGCGAGATGCCAGTTGTGACCACCGGGAACGCCGGTGCTGTCGGCGTTCGTCTCCTGGTGACAACCGGCACAATTCAGACCCGGAACGCCTTTGCCTTCCGCTCCGCGCACGACATTCGCGACGTGACGATGACGGTCATCACCTTGTTGTGGATAGTTCGTGGCAGTGTGACAGTTGATGCAGCGCGGAGATGTTAAGACTGAATAAACCTGTTCCCACGCAGCGACTCCTTGCGCGGTGGTATTGGTTTCCGCATCGGAAGAACTAATTAAGAGCGCTGCCGCAACAACTATCGCCGATACCAAAACACCCACACGTAGCCCTGGCATCACAATTCTCCTGCAATTTAGATTTGCAGGTTATGTTGCCACAAAAAAGCAGAAAAGAGCACAAAAACTTTTTCGACTAGCTCTGGTTAATTTTTATGGCGTGATCGTTGATGCGTTGATCCTTGCTGCCCGTGCGCAGAGCTTCCTTGATGAGGTTCTTTGCTGCGGCTATGCGTCCGTTTTTGAAGAGCGCCCAGGCGAGTGAATCGCAGGTAAAAATATCTTTACGTGATTCGTATTCAGTTGCCGCGAGACGGAGAGCTTCGGCGAGGTTCTGATCGTGGTCTAACCAGAAATTCACCATGTGTCGCCACGATCGCTCGAGAGCGGCGTTATCGCGTTCGAGTGTTTCGAATTTCTGATAGGCAGCCTTCGCAGAATCAAGCTGCCCGAGTTTCGTATAGAGATCTCCCAGTGCCTGCGCTGCATCGGCGGAATTGGGTTCGCGTTCATAGATGGCCATCGCTCCGTTGAGGTCACCTGCTGCAACACGGACGCGCGCCTTGCCCTGCAATGCGAGGCTGTGGTTTGGAAAGATCAGAAGCGCAGTGTCGAATTCACGTTCAGCTTCGGAGAGCTTTCCGGTGTTCATCAATTCGTTTCCGATTTGCACGTGACACCATGCCACACCTTCCGGATCGTTTGGGTTAGCCGCCTTTAATGCTGCCGTCATTGCATCGATGGATCCCTGCGTGTCGCCGTGTAACGAACGCAAGTACGAAACACGCGCGTATGCTGAGCTGTCAGGCCGCAAGTCGACCATCTTTTGTGCGGCTTTTACCGCCGCGGGGTAGTCTCCCAGCTCGACGAGTGCGTCAGTCACCTGGCCCCAGACGTCATGATCGTCGTCGCGAAAGGTCTGGATGTGATGAGTAGTGTCGAGGGCTTCGGCGAAGCGGTGATAAGTCAATTGTAGTTTCGTGCGTAATTTCAGGCCATCGTAATTGTCAGGCTCGACGGCGAGCGACTGTGTGATCGCGGCGTCTGCATGTGCGTTGAAAGAGAAGTCGGCGGTCTCACGGGCTTTCTGCATGTAGGCGGAGGCGAGTTGATTGTAGCCATTCGCCTTGTCTGGAAATTTCGCGATTGATTGCTGTGCGCGAAGAATCCGCTGGTCCACTTTGCCCGGTACACTTGCGGTTTCGAGTGCAGTGTTCGATGGTTTGTAAATCGACCGCACCGCGAAAGTGGCGGTTAGAAGAACAGCGACGGAAAGCAGTATTAGTCTTATCTTCATAGGACCTCCAGGCAAATGCTTCACAGGATGAGCAAGATGTTTCAGGATTATCCTGAGACATCCTGTCAATCCTGTGAAAATACTGTTAGGGAAGCGGCGGCAGAGCGTTAGTCGTGTGATGGCCATGCGGTGCGCCTGTCGTGCTATTTCCGGATTGCGGTACGCCGAGGTAAGGGAAGCGAGTCAGAAATGGCACGTCGTTGTTTGCGACACCGTCACCGAGCGTGTTGTTCGGTGAGATGTTCGTCGCGGGTGTGAAGGGCGTTCCTCCAGCAACTGCCCGCAAGGCAATGTCAACTACGTCGTCAAATACTCGACGACCATTCGGGAACCCTGCAACATCGCCGCCCAACAACCCCAGGCGGCTCGGACTCGACGACGGCGCAATCGCAACGTTCAGCCGCAACATCTCATGTGGACGACCATCTGACAGAAACGTCGTGAAGTTTGGACCAGTCACCGGGTTGACCGGAATTCCTGTGGCAAAAATCGCGACGAGATCGTTACGCGGCGCCGCCGGAATACTGATTCCAAAGACCGCACTGAGTAACTGTGCGAGCTGCGGGTTCGTCACAAACTGCGCAAACTGCGCATCACCCTCAGGCGTCGAACGGTTGAATGAATCTTTCAACTTGAGCGGAATGATCAACTCGTTAACGAGCGGCGAGCCGAGTCGCGACACTTGCTGGAATGGACCAGCATTCAAATCGTCATTCTTCTCAGCGGGGTTTGCCCTCAGCACGGTGATTTTTTGCCGGCCCGATGTGGCCCAAACGCCGATTACCGCGTCAGATGCGGTTGGACCCGCAGGCACTGCGCCACTTCGTGTCAGTTCCTGGATCGGAACTTCAATTGCAATCGTGCTGACGTTGAATCCAGCAGTTGAGTCGATGCCGTCTGTAGCGCCGATCGACTTGAGCTTCAACGTGTCAAAAACGCCGCCAACGTCGATGTAAAAGCCCTCATCTCTCTGCCCTGCGAATACCTTGCCGCCGTTCGGCAATGAGAAAACCGCAGGTTGGCCGAGTGCGTTTTCATAGTTTGGAGTAGTTCGTTCACCGATGTTGTTTGGTGGAACGATGAGGTCTTTAGCAATGACTTCCTTGCCGCGTCGATCGATGCGCGTGACGCTGTAGGTTTGTGGTTCGTTGTAGTCAGGATCGTTAAGCGACGTGATCAGTGGTTCAACGCCACCGGTGCCGGCGACAGCTTGATTTGGTGCTGCCATGCCGAGAATCGAGTCAGGGTTTGTGAATTTTGTGTTGAAGCGAAACTGATAGGTGACGTCCTCAACGCCGTCGCCGGTGTTGTCGACGTAGATTTCGTAGAGCACGGTGTCGTCAAACTTGTAGAAGTGTGGACCACCTGATGGTTCCTGAAACGGAATCCAATTGGCGATCAGCGTGACGAAACCGTTGCGTCCGGACTCGGTGCTACGGAACGCATAGGTATCGGTGTTGTCAGCCAATGGATCGGCGACGATTAACGGTGCTTCGCGATGGCTTGAAGCGAGGGATGTGTTTGGGTTTGGGCTGAGCGCAAACGAAGCAATCAGTGCTAACAGCGACACACTGAACGTAATACGTCTGGCGAGTTTATTTCTCATGGGCTCCCGTACTTCCTTTTGCGAGTTTGTATTTCAGATAGAAGTACGGGACGTGAGGTGGGTTTGGATTTCAAAAGACGTGGACGCGATCGAACGTACTGTAGGGGCGGCCC